>CADAVS010000008.1 GCA_902791425.1 uncultured Ruminococcus sp. | reverse complement strand
GCAAAAGGAATGCCGCCTATCGGCTCATCTGTTATGACTTCAGAGGGATTAGGCAGAGTTTGTTTACTTAATTTTATGGCTGGTACTGTTTCTGTTAAAATGGAAGACGGTAAGGTAAAGGAATTTTTAAAAGCTGAAGTACGGATTCAGCGTCATTTACGAGCTTTTCAAGCTCAGCGTAAGAGTCCTCAGGCTTTGTGAATTTAACCAATTCAACCTTATTGAACTGATGTTGACGGATTAAGCCTCTTGTGTCACGGCCTGCAGAGCCTGCTTCTGCACGGAAACAAGCTGTATATGCACAATATTTGAGAGGGAGCTTGTTTCCGTCGAGTATCTCATCTCTATGCATATTTGTAACAGGAACTTCAGCTGTCGGAACAAGGAAATATTCAGTATTTGCTACTTTGAATGCGTCCTCTTCAAACTTAGGTAACTGACCTGTACCTACCATACTGTTTCTGTGAACCATAAACGGCGGGAAAATTTCTTCATAGCCGTTTCTTGATGTGTGAGTATCAAGATAGAAGTTCATAATAGCACGTTCAAGGCGTGCACCTAAATCTTTATAAACAGTAAAACGTGTACCCGTTATTTTAGCGGCTGTTTCAGGGTCAAGTATGCCTAAATCAGCACCTAAATCCCAATGAGCCTTTGGTTCAAAATTAAACTTTGTTGGCTCCATAAAACGACGGACTTCCACATTGTCCTCGTCTGTGTCCCCGTCAGGAACAGTATCGTTGGGAATATTCGGGATGGAATACATTATTGTTTGAATTTTCTCATCAAGCTGGTGAATTTTCTCGTCAGTTTCTTTTATTGACTCAGACAAATTCTTCATTTCTTCAAAAATAGCGGTTGTGTCCTCCCCTGCCTTTTTAAGTGCGGGAATTTGCTTAGAAACACTATTCTGCTGAGCTTTTTTTTGTTCAACCTCATATGTCAGTTCGCGGCGTTTAGAGTCAAGCTCTAACAGACCGTCAATATCGACAACTTCCTTTCTGCGTGAAAGTGCCTTCTTAACTTTTTCGGTTTCTGTTCTGATAAGTTTTAAATCAATCATTTTATATTTCCTTTCCTATCTTTAAATTATTATCCTTATACAGTTTGTTTAGATATTACTGAACAGCAATGATTTTTCCGATTGAATTATATAATTCCACAAGCGGTTCGGCAATTTCAGCAGAATTTATCTCTGCATATTTTGCGTTTGCCTCTTCTGTTTTTCCGTCATTAAATAATTGAATAATCTCATTTAAAATCGGTAACTGTTCAGCAAGCTTATCATTATTCTCTGCCTTAGGCTGAAGTGCGTCAATTTGCTGCTTTAAATTATAATTCTCATCCTTCAACGCAACAATCTCATCTTGAATTGTCATATTTGTCTGAGTTGTTTGGTCAATCTGTGTCTGAAATGTTCTTTCACGGTCATCAGCCATAGATGCAATTATAATTACAATTATTACCATCAGGATAAGTACAATTGCGTAAGACGCAAGTTTTTTCTCGCCTTTTCTATCCTTTTCCAAAATTATCGCCTCTTTTTAAATATATTATTATTTTAAAACATCTGATATTTTGACAATCAACCAAGAAGCTCAAAATCATATCTTAAATCGACTTTCGCTATCTTTAATGAATTTCATAGCTCGCATTTATTTTTGCCAAAATAGACGCTGTTTTGAAGTGTCGAAAAATGTCGAAATAGAAAATCAGCGTTTAAGTTCAAATAAAATTCTCTCCAAATCGTCCTTGCTGTAATATTCAATTTCAATTTTTCCTTTTTTGGAACCCTCGCTGATTTTCACTTTTGTACCAAATCTTGATGACAGGGTACTTTCAAGTTCTTTATAATATTTTTGAGTAAGAGGGTTTGATGTCTTTTGTAAAGACTTGTTTTGTGTTGTTGAGGCGGATTTTACCAAAGCCTCAGCCTGTCTGACATTTAAATCTCCGTCAATTATTCTCTGTGCAAGTTCAATTTGTTTATGGTCAGATAACGGAAGTAATGCTCTTGCGTGCCCTTGCGTCAGCTTGTCCTCCTGAACGAGTTTTTTTACATCCTCACAAAGATTTGACAGACGCAAGGAATTTGCAACTGCACTTCTGCTTTTGCCAACCTTTTGAGCGACCTCATCTTGTGTAAGGGAAAAACGCTCCATCAAATACCGATAGCCCTCAGACTCCTCTATGGGATTTAAATCATCACGTTGGAGATTTTCTACAAGAGCAATTTCAGATGCTTCCTTTTCATCAAAGTCTTTTACTATACAGGGAACTTCACGCAAACCTGCAAGTCTTGCGGCACGCCATCTTCTCTCACCTGCTACAATCTTATAAGTTCCGTTTTTAGAAGGGGTAACTATTATAGGCGACACAATGCCGTGCTCCTTAATAGAATTTGCCAAGGCCTCCAATTTTTCCTTGTCAAAGCTCTTTCTCGGCTGATTTTTGTTTGGCTCAATATCAGCAAGCGGAATTGTTTCAGAGGGTCCTTCGCTTTTGATTTCTTCGATTAATTCTTCGGCATTATCGGGAAACAATGAGCCAAGACCTTTGCCAAGTGCGGATTTCTTAACTTTCTTTTCAGCCATTTAATCACTTTCCTTTCAAATAATCATCTAATAATCAGGAATTTCTTTTTACAACCTCAAGTGCAAGTTTTTTATAACATTTTGCACCCTTTGAATTTTTGTCATAAGCTATAATGGGTTGACCATAGCTTGGTGCTTCTGATAAACGCACGTTACGTGGAATAAGCGTTTCATATACTGTTGAACCGAAGTATTTTTTTACTTCATCAACAACCAATCCCGACAGCTTTGTGCGTGAGTCGTACATCGTCAAAAGAACACCCTCTATCTTTAAACCCTTATTTAAATGTTGCTTCATTGTTTTAATTGTTTTTGTAAGCTGACTCAAGCCTTCTAAAGCGTAATACTCGCATTGAATAGGTATAAGAACGCTGTCAGCACCGCAAAGACAGTTAATGGTAATAAGACCAAGGGAGGGCGGACAGTCAATGATTATAAAATCAAAATCATCGCGTGCCTCATTAATCTTATTTTTTAAACAATACTCTCTTTTTTCAATGTCAACAAGCTCAACCTCTGCTCCCGCAAGAGATATGGAACCGGGGCAAACCCAAAGATTGTCATAATCTGTCTTTATCATTGCCTCTTTGAGAGAGGTATCGCCAACAATGCAATCGTATGTTGTAAGAGCGTCATCATCAACCGAAACGCCCAATCCTGCTGTTGTATTTCCCTGTGGGTCGGCATCAATTACAAGAACCTTTTTCTTGCAGAGTCCAAGACAAGCACTTAGATTTACAGAAGTTGTTGTTTTGCCGACACCGCCCTTTTGATTTGCTATTGCAATAACTTTTGCCATATCGCACCTCTTAAATACTTAATACATATATAATACCATAGAAAAAAAGAAAATACAAGGCTTTAGAGCCTTGTATTTGTAAAAAAATTATAAATGTTTCACGTGAAACAAATTTTTTGTCTGTTTTTAGTGTTTCACGTGAAACATTGTAATATTATAGTCCCTTCATAGTCAAACTTATTCTGTTTTTTTGAGTGTCAACCTCCAGAACCTTAACCTTAACTATATCGCCGATTGAAACGATATCCATAGGATGCTTAACATATTTATCGGCAAGCTGTGATATATGAACCAAACCATCCTGATGTACCCCGATGTCAACAAATGCACCAAAGTCTATTACATTTCTGACTGTTCCTGTGAGGACCATACCTTCTCTCAAATCGTCAATCCCCATAACGTCTGTTTTTAAAATAGGTTGTTCAACCTCATCACGCGGGTCGCGGCCGGGTTTGACAAGCTCGTTTATAATATCGTTTAAAGTCGGAATACCTACTTCCGCTTCTTCTGCTAACTTTTCAAGTCCGTAATCCTTTGCTTTTGCCGCCAAGTCGCCAAGATTGTTGGAGCTTATATCTGCGGCAGTATAATCGCATTTTTCCAATATAGTTTTGGCTGCATTGTAGCTTTCGGGATGAACAGATGTGTTATCGAGGGGGTTTTTGCCGTCTTTTATCCTCAAAAAGCCTGCACATTGTTCAAATGCTTTAGGACCAAGTTTAGGAACTTTTTTCAGTTGTGTCCTTGAGGTAAAGGCTCCGTTTTCTTCTCTGTAGGTGACAATGTTTTTGGCAAGGCTACCCGAAATGCCTGAAATATGGGATAAAAGCGGTGCGGATGCTGTGTTTAGGTCAGCACCGACGCTGTTTACGGCATCCTCCACAACACCGCCTAAGATTTCGCCGAGACGTTTTTGATTCATATCGTGCTGATATTGACCTACACCAATGGCTTTTGGCTCAATTTTAACAAGCTCGGCAAGGGGGTCTTGAATGCGGCGTGCAATTGATATGGCACTTCTCTTTGTTACATCAAATTCGGGAAACTCCTCAGCACCAAGCTTTGACGCTGAATATACAGATGCACCTGCTTCGTTTGTGATAATATATTTCACCTTTGTGTTGGGCAGAGATTTAAGGACCTCGGCTGTAAACATCTCTGTTTCCTTTGAGGCGGTACCGTTTCCGATTGATATCAGGTCAACATCGTATTTTGCGATTAGTTCTTTTATATATTCTGCAGCGGATTGCTTTTGTGCCTCAGAGTGTGTGACAAATATAACACCTGTGTCCAATACCTTGCCTGTTCCGTCAACAACGCCTACCTTACAGCCTGTACGGTATCCGGGGTCAAGACCTATTACAACCTTATTTGGAATAGGCGGTTGCATAAGCAGATTTTTAAGGTTGACTTTAAATACAGTCATTGCCTGCTCCTGAGCAGTATCCGTAAGCTCACCGCGTATTTCACGCTCTATAGATGGCTCAATCAAGCGTGTGTACGCATCTTTGACCGCTTCTTCAACATATTGAGTGGATGCGGAGGGTGTTTTCTTTAATTCTTTTTTGAATAAATAGTTTAAAATTTTGTTTGTGTCACATTCTATGTGAACAGATAAGAAACCTTCTTTTTCGCCTCTGTCTATGGCAAGAACGCGATGCGGTGCAATTTTAGAACAAGCTTCGGCAAAATCGTAGTACATACGATATACGCTGTCCTCTTCTTTTGCGGCAACGCTTTGAATAAGACCTGTTGAAAACGTAATTTCCCTGATTTTCTTTCTGTGTTCAGCGTTATCGGATATTGCCTCTGCAATAATATCCATTGCACCTTGAATAGCCTCCTCGGCAGAGGTGACCTCTTTTTCCTCATTTACGTATTGTTCTGCAATTGTTTCTATGTCTGTATCTTCGGGATTTTGTGCGTATAATATATCAGCCAAAGGCTGTAATCCCTTTGCTTTTGCGATTGTCGCACGTGTCTTGCGTTTTGGTCTGAAGGGTCTGTATATGTCCTCAATTTCAGTAAGTTTAACACAGGCATCAATAGCGGCGACAAGCTCGGGTGTCAGATTACCTTGTTCCTCTATAATACGCTTTACATCAGCCTTTCTCTCCTCCATATTGCGAAGATAAGCAAGCCTTTCGGACAGAACTCTTAAGATTTCGTCATCAAGCTCTCCCGTTGCTTCCTTTCTGTATCGTGCAATAAAAGGTATGGTGTTGCCCTCGTCAATAAGGGCAACTGTATGTTCTACTTGCCATAGCTTTAAATCAAGCTCATTTGCAAGCTGCTCGTTAATTGTCATTTGTATCACCTCTATGTAATAGATTATAGTTAAAATATATTACCAAAAAAGTCTAACTGACTTGTTTCGGGAATGCCGTTTAATACGCCGTTTTCTTTAAGGGTTTCAATTACCGCTTTCGTTATTCCGGCACGGTTTTTGAGGTCGTCAACGGATAAAAATTTGCCTTGTTTTGCGGCATCCATAATCGAATAAGCGGCGGACTCACCAACGCCTGCAAAGGCGTTAAGGGGCGGCAGAATTTTGCCGTCAACCTTGCGGAACTTAACTGCGTGTGACTCGTATAAATCAACGGGCAGGAACTCAATTCCGCGTTCGTACATCTCACGGCAAAGCTCAAGTATTGTATAGAGCGATTTTTCGTTAGCCGTTGTCGGAGTGTCGCTCATACTGATGCGTTGCATCTCTCTTTTGACTGTTTCAACCCCGTGGGTCATTATGGCGGCATCGAAAAGGTCGGCTCTTACAGTAAAGTAGGCTATGTAAAATTCTACGGGATAGTATACCTTAAAGTATGCAATACGCAGAGCCATCATAACATATGCGGCGGCGTGTGCCTTAGGGAACATATATTTAATCTTTTTGCAGGATTGAATATACCAATCAGGCACATTATTTTCAATCATAGCCTTTTCATATTCTTCGGGCATACCCTCTTTTGCGGCACGGCCTTTTCTGACAAATTCCATTATCTTAAAGGACATACTTGGGTCTAAGTTGTGTTGAATAAGATAAACCATAATATCGTCACGCAGACCAATAACTTCCGACAGGGTTGCGACATTGTTTTTAACAAGGTCCTGAGCATTGTTAAGCCAAACGTCAGTACCGTGTGACAAGCCTGATATAATCAGCAGTTCAACGAACTTGGTAGGTTTTGTGTCGACTAACATACCACGCACAAAAGAGGTTCCAAACTCAGGAATACCGAAAGTACCTACGGGACTGTCTATTTGCTCGGGAGCAATGCCGAGAGCCTCTGTGCTTGAAAACAGGCTCATAACCTTTTCGTCATCAAGAGGCAGCTCAAGTGCGTTTACCCCTGTTAAATCCTCCAACATACGTATTGTAGACGGGTCATCGTGACCGAGAATATCCAGCTTTAAAAGGTTATCGTGAATTGAGTGGAAGTCAAAGTGGGTGGTTATAATATCCGAATCCTTTTTGTCGGCAGGGTGCTGAATTGGACAGAAGTCGTGAATATTCATTGTTTTAGGACAGACTATAATACCGCCCGGGTGCTGACCTGTGGTTCGCTTAACATCAACAATACCCTTTGAAATACGGAGAAGCTCCTCCTCAGGTGCGGTAATTCCCTTTAATTCATAGTATTTTTTTGCAAAACCGATTGCAGTCTTGTCGGCAATTGTACTGATTGTACCTGCCTTAAAAACATATTCGTCACCGAACAATTCACCGACGTATTTGTGAGCTGTCGCCTGATATTCGCCCGAGAAGTTCAAGTCAATATCAGGTACCTTGTCGCCTTTAAAACCGAGGAAGGTTTCAAAAGGAATCATAAGTCCGTCTTTCTTCATTTTAGTACCGCATTCAGGGCATATCTTGTCAGGCATATCAATGCCTGTTGGGTATTCGCCGTGTTCAAACCATTCGCTGTGCTTGCAGTTGGGACAAATATAGTGCGGGCATAAGGCGTTTACCTCAGTAATATCGGAAAGAAAAGCGGCAAATGACGAGCCGACACTGCCACGGGAGCCAACAAGATATCCTGCCTCGTTTGACTTTTTTACCAGCTTGTGAGCAATCATATACATAACGGAGTAGCCGTATTTGGTAATACAATCAAGCTCCTTATCCATACGCTGCTGCACAATATCGGGCAGAACCTCACCGTATATTCTGTGTGCCTTTTCGTGACACATATTAATAAGGTCCTCTTCACAGTTTTCGATTGACGGAGGATAGGAGCCGTCTTTAACAGGCTGAATTTCCTCGCACATATCAGCAATCATATTTGTATTTGAAATTACAACCTCATATG
This sequence comes from uncultured Ruminococcus sp., assembly GCA_902791425.1. GTDB lineage: Bacteria > Bacillota > Clostridia > Monoglobales > Monoglobaceae > UMGS1820. The sequence continues at coordinate 18,948 of CADAVS010000008.1, read as the reverse complement.
CCTTTTCCTCCCCTAAATACGAAAATTCCTCAAGCATCTCATTGGTTGTCCGAAGATAAAGCATAGGTTGTTCATCAGCGTCGGAAAAGCCTTGTGCCCCAAGGAGAACCTGCCTGTAGATTGCGTCAGACTTGTCCATAAAATGTACGTCACAGGTGGCAACTGTGGGAATATTCAGACTGTCGCCCAAGGCAACTATTTGCTTGTTGATGTCAATCAGTTCAGCCTCAGATGCCACAGTGCCGTTGCGAAGCATAAAGGAGTTGTTGCAAATGGGCTGTATTTCAAGATAATCGTAGAAGGAGGCAATCTTTTTAAGCTCCTCCTTGCTTTTTTTGCCGATTATTGAGCGGTAAAGCTCCCCTGCCTCGCAGGCAGAGCCTATTATAATTCCGTCGCGGTGCTTTTCAATTACACTTTTGGGTAACAGCGGTTTTTTGTAAAAATATTTCAGGTTTGAATACGATATAAGCTGATATAAATTCTTTAATCCCACATAATTCTTTGCAAGCAAAATAATATGATATCTGGGCAAGCTCCTAATCATATCAGGATTAGAGTCAATGTTCCTTTCTTTGTATTCAGATGAAGATTTGCTATGAATTTCCATCAGTTTAAGAAAAATCTCAGCCGTAGCCGTGGCATCATCAACAGCACGATGATGGTTCTCCAGACTGACGTTTAAGCGGTTGCAAACGGCGTCAAGAGAATGTTTCTTTTCGTTTGGGAAAAGCTCTCTCGACATAAGAAGGGTGTCGGCGATTTTGTTATGAAATTCCAAGCCGAGAGCGGTTGCGTTATAGCGAATAAACCCGCAGTCAAAGGACGCGTTGTGTGCCACAACAGTACAGCCCCTGCAGAAGTCAAGGAATTTAGGCAAAACCTCGTCAATCTTAGGCTTGTCGGCAACCATATCATCAGAAATGCCCGTCAGGTCTGTAATATTATCAGGAATATGTACTTCGGGATTGATAAGCTGAGAGAAGGTATCCGTTTCCTTGCCGTTTTCAATTTTAACAGCACCGATTTCCGTTATTTTGCAGCTGCTTGCCGAAAGTCCCGTTGTTTCTATATCAAACACAACATAGTCACCATCAGGGTCAAGGGAGGCAAATTCTGAGGAAGAGTCACAATCGTTAATCAGATATCCCTCCATACCATATATAACTTTAAAGTCCTGACCGCTTTTCTTTATACCTGATACCGCCTTGTGTGCATCAGGAAAAGCCTGTGCAACGCCGTGGTCGGTAATCGCAATAGCCTTATGCCCCCACTTTGCGGCACGCTTTATCAAATCTCCTGCTGAAGATACTGCATCCATAGCACTCATCTTTGTGTGTAGGTGCAGCTCTACACGCTTTTCTTCTGCGGTGTCCGTTGGAATTGGCGGACTTTCCAAAAGCTCAATAGAGCGTGCCTTGAGGATAGGCTTGCGTGCAAATTTGTCAAATTCATATGTGCCCGAAACCTTGACCATCTTTCCTTCAGCTACATATTTTTTAACCGATGACAGCCTTTCGGCATCAGCAAAAATATTGCAGGTGCAGGCGTATGAGTCGTCGCCCACAGCAAAGGTAATGGAATTTCTCGGACCTCCGCCAAAGCGTTCATTTCCCTTTATTTCTCTGATTTCTAAGGTCAAAACCTCGCCGGCAATAACATATGTTTCAGGCGATGCACCGTCGGGTGCAAGGCTCAGCGAAACAATAGGTACGGCAGGAGTAGGTATGGGCCTGCCGTATAATAACCCCGATTTTATCGCAGTATTTTCCTCTGCGGCTACAGTGCGAACAGCCTTTTTCTCGCTGATTTCTCTTTCAATTTTGTCGTGCTCTGCAATAAAGTTGTCAATATCTATATTTTTAAATTCCAAAGCAATATCATAGTCTTTGCCAAGCTCCTTTAATATGGCAGAGCGGATAAATTCGCAAAAGTTGTTGCGTGATAAAAGAGTTTCTCCGCCAACAATTTCAGATACGGTTACAGTGTCGTTGTCTAAAGTGCATTTTGCGTTCCCAAGAAAAGGCTGACATACCTTGCAGTTGTATAGAAAGGCATCAATCAAGCCGTTTAGATATTCCTCATCAGGAGTAAAATTCGGTAATTTCAAGCTGATATCTATGTCACTTAAATGATAGACAGACATTACAGCATCTGAATATTCAAGCAAATCAAGCCTATGTAACGGCTTGTCGCAGAGCAGAGATATATCTATTCTGTTGCCGCCAAGGTCTACTTTGCACGAAACAACCTCCGTTTTTTCAAGCTGTTGGGCAAAGCTTTCCTTAACAGTAACTCGGTCAAACAAGTCTAAAATTCCGTTTTGCATCTATAATCTTCCTTTAATAATATACTCACATTTTGTTTATCTCTTCTACAAGAGCTTCAACGATTTTATCTTCGGCAATTTTGCCGACAATCTCGCCTTTTTTGAAAAGAACTGCACAGCCGTCACCGCCTGCAATACCAATATCCGCATCTGATGCCTCACCCGGTCCGTTGACAACACAACCCATAACGGCAACCTTCAGCTTTTTTCGGACGTTTTTAACAGCGGAATTTACTTCGTTGGCAATTTTGATTAAGTCAATTTTGGTTCTGCCGCAGGTAGGACACGAAACAATGTTGATGCAATCGCCGTACATATCGAGAGCTTTAAGTATCTGTATTGCCGACTCAACCTCTTTCACGGGGTCGTCGGTCAACGAAACACGTATAGTATCCCCAATTCCGTCTGCTAAAAGCGAGCCAATACCGATTGCCGATTTAACTATGCCGGCTTCAGTGGTGCCTGCCTCGGTAACTCCTAAATGCAAGGGATAGTCAAATTCTTCTCTCGCAAGCCGATAGGCTTTTATGGTGGTCTTAACGTCTGATGACTTCATAGAAAGCACAATATCGTCAAAATTGTTTTTGTTAAGAATGTCAATGTGTCGGCGTGCGCTCTCAACCATTGCACGAGCAAGGTCGCCGTTGCACTTTTCCAATAAGCCTTTCTCCAGAGAACCGCCGTTTACACCAATTCTGATGGGAATGTTGGCGGCACTTGCGGCTCTTGCAACTGCGGCGGCCCTGTCCTCACCGCCTAAATTGCCGGGATTAATCCTGATTTTGCTCACTCCGTTATCAATGCACTTTAAGGCTAAACGATAGTCAAAGTGTATGTCGGCAACTATCGGCAAAGGTGATTGCTTAACAATCTCAGCCATAGCATCAGCCGCTTTATCGTCAGGAACAGCAAGGCGAACAATGTCACAGCCGGCTTCATATAAGCGGTTAATTTGCGAAACAGCCATACCTATATCTGTTGTGGGAACATTAAGCATAGACTGTATCGCAATGGGTTCCCCTCCGCCTATTGCAACGTTATTTATAAATACTTTTTTCATATAAACCACCGCCATAATAAAATTATATGCTTATTAGATTATAGCATAACAAAACACCATCTTCAAGCTAAATTTAATTTATTATTTTTTTGTTACAACCAAATCTCTTCCTTAATATATTATATTACTATATTGTAGGGCAGGGGCTTGCTCCTGCCGCCAGTCAATCGCAAGCCCCTGCCCTACTGTTTTAAATTTATAATTTATACGTAATGGTAAAATAAAAATTAAAATAAATTTACAAATAAAAAAATCACTTGACATATCTTGTCTGTGGTATTAAAATAAATGTACTGCAAGGGTTATGCGGCACAAATACCAAATATGCCGATAATATACTCAAAGATTGTAAAAATAACGAAAATCAATGATTTTGTTGGGAAATAGCTTTAAGTAAATGATTTTAAATCGTTATTTTTTGGTAAGTTTGTTACAAAACTATTAAAATTTTAAATTATTATTGACATTTACACCCTTAAGGTGCTATAATGTAAAATAAGTTAATGACTATACTGCAAATTGGTATGTGTTGTTGACTTAACTACGTTGTAAACAGACGTAGTAAGGAATTGAAAAAAATTAAATTTATATTTTTAAGGAGGACTTGGGAATGAAAAATCTCAAAAAGGTAATTGCTTTAGTAGCAGTTTTCGCTATGTTAGTTAGCACTGTAGCTTTTGCTCAGAGTTATACTGATGTTAAAGATGGCGATAATTATGCTGAAGCTATCGAAATGTTAAGCAGTCTCAACATCTTAACCGGTGATAAAGATGACAACGGTAATGCGGTGTTCAGACCTAACGACACAATCACAAGAGCTGAAGTGGCAGCAATCGTTGAAAGAATGCAGAATATCAACGCAGCTTCAAATTCAGCAACAGTATTTACAGATGTACCTTCAAGTCACTGGGCTTCAGGTTACATCGCACAGGCAACAGCTGCAGGTATCATCAATGGTTACGGCGATGGTACTTTCGGTCCTGAAGACGAAGTTCTTTACGAGCAGGCTATAAAGATGGTTGTTGAAGCTATCGGTTATGCTCCTTTCGTAAAGGATAACGGCGGTTACTATGCAGGTCACCTTCTCGCAGCTCAGAGATACGGCGTTCTTGATGGCGTAGTTGGCGGTGCAATCGGTGCCAAGGCTACAAGAGGTCAGGTTGCTCAGTTGGTTTACAACGCAATCGACACACCTCTTATGGACAGAAACACCTATGGTGACAAAGCTGAATATGTTATCTACAATGGTAAGAACGGTAATGATTTCGACACTCTCTTAACAAGAGATCTTAGCGTTGTAAAGGGTACAGGTATTGTTGAAGGCAATGCTGTTACAACTTTAGATGCTGCAAAGCCAATCGACACAGATAAGGATGAAGAAATCGATATCGATTTTAACGTTGATGACGATTACTATAACTATGAGTTAAATAAGGTTAATACAATTTATGCAAACGGCACAAATGCAGGTGCATCAATTGGTAAGGAAGTTACTTTCTACCTTAAGGAAACATCAAAGAGCGGTGAATACGATGTTCTCAGCGTAGCTGAAACAAACAAGAACAAGGAAATCACTGTTTCTCTTGACAACTACAGCGATTTTGACGGTGGTTACTTCAAGTACTACAAAGATGATAACGCTCGTTCAACAACAGATGTAAGGGTTGGTATCACAAGCGTTCTTTACAACGGTGTTGCATACCCGGATGCTGTAACTATTACAACAGATTCAAAGGGTGTAAAAACTTACACTGTACATGATGACGTTATTGATGATCTTTTGAATTCTCCGACTTGGAGCGGTCAGGTTACACTTATCGACAATGGTGTGGGTTCAACCTACAACGTAATGTCAGTAGAAATCGCTGCAGCAGCAGTTGTTGATGAAGTAAGCGGCAATGGTAAAGTTTCATTTAAGAATTCACCAAAAGGTAAAGATGACAAGAAGATTGAACTTATCTTTGACGAAGATGATGAAACTCAGATTATAGAACTTACAAAGAACGGTGAAGCTTATGACTACACCCAGCTCACAGAGTGGGATGTTCTTTCAGTTCTTGCAAATAATCAGAACGACTACTATGTAGCAGAAGTAATTGATGCTGGTAAGATTTCAAGCACAATTTCAGAAGTTGGTTCATCTGACTCTTCAAAAGATGGCAAAGAATATAAGATTGATGGTCAGTTCTATGATGTTGCAGAAAATGCTGAGCTCAATGGCAAACTTACAGGCGGTGCAAGCGGTGTATTCTACATTGACAAGTATGGCAAGATTGTAGCATATGACAAGAATGGTTCAACAACAGGTTCAGATGCATATGCATATATCCTCAATGCAGTTGCTACAGCTGATGACTTTGGTAAGCAGAACATCAGAGTTCAGTATCTTGACAAGACAGGTGCTATCGGTGATGTTTACTTCTCAACAACTGTAACAATTGAGAATGCAGGTACTACATTAGCAACAGCTCTTGGCATTGATAAAGACAAGGATACCGTTAAGGTTGAGAACTTTACTGCTACAAAGGCTGACGCTTTAGCAGAGGCTTTAAAGAACAAGCTTGTTACTTATGGCTTAAGCGGTAACTACATTAAGACAGTTACTTTCGCACAGAACGATCCTGATGATGGTACATTATGCCTCAACGCAGAATACAAGGATGCTGAGTATGACGAAGACAACCAGAGAATCAAAGTAGGAACTAAGAAGTTTGATTTAGATGATTCTACAATCGTATTCTTCATCAATGGTTCTTCAGACGTATACGTAGATGGTAGCGGTCTTGTTGGTGATGCTTCTAAGACAGCATCTAAGGTTGGTACAGTTGCAGCTTTAGCTCCCGACTATGACTACGCTCAGGTATATGACTATGATGATACAGTAGGCGCTCTCGTTCTCTTCAATACTTCAGGTGGTATCTCTGGTTCAAGCAACATTGCAGTCATTGACTCTATCGGTGAAGCAACTGTTGACGGAACAAAGGTTACATCTGTAACATATTGGATGAACGGTGTTAAGGCTACAGCTTACACAGATGTAGACTACACAGTTGATGGCACAGATATTGCTGATGCTAAACAGGGCGATGCTTGGAAGCTCGCAGTTAATGGCACAACCATTACAGAAGCAAGAAGAGTTGCAAGTTACAGCAGAGACATTACTAAGCATGGCAAAGATGGTTATGCAAAGGTAGTACCCGAAAGATTGGAGCGCAAAGAAGGCATTGAATCTGGTCCTGTTGTAGGTTACACATCAGTAGGTAAGAAGATTCAGTATGCTCCTAAAGTTGAAGGCGGATATGACTTCGTTGAGGGTAACTCAGAGTCAATCAAGGTTGGCGATGATGTAAACGTTTACATTGTTGACCCTGCAAGAAGATCAGGCAACGTATATGTTGGTGCTGCTTCTGATGTATCTTACGACAAAGATCTTATCGAACAGGCTAACTCATCTACACTTAAGGTTGTAAGCAGAGCAGACGCTGATGATGTTTGGGTTGCTGCAGGTGAAGATGCACTTGGTATGATGGACTTCGTACTTGCCATCACTTATGATGACGATGTACAGGATGTAATCATCTACAAGGCTCCTGACTTTGGTAAGTACAACGTAAAATAATCTAAACTGATTGTATAGATTAGTTTATAATAAAAGAGAGATCTTCGGATCTCTCTTTTTTTGCATATTGACAAACGGGCGATTCGTGAATCACCCATACAATATGACTCCTTTGCCATAATAACAAATACCCAATGATGTAGGGCGGGGGCTTGCTCCTGCCGGTATTTTGGAATATTTTCGGCAATGTTCTGTACGTGTCCTGCAATACGACTAAATAAATTTTGAGGCATATTTGGTTTTCAATAATCGCCGTCCCCTGTTCCGCCTTGCCTACCGCGGCGGCAATGAAACCAAATATGCCTTCGGACAACAAATCTAAAATAAATATATTGAATAATTGCCAAATATTCACCTGTAGGGGACAATGCCCACATTGTCACGTTCAGCGATCCCTCAGTCAGCTGCCGCTGACAGCTCCCTTTACGCAAGGGAGCCTATTGCCGACACTTACAAATGGGCGATTCGTGAATCGCCCATACAAATACGCAAGGGAGCCGGCCACAACATATTTACATATGCAATCCTGCAAACAACAATATATAGTTAATCAAAATATATTCGCCGTAATTAAAAAAATATGTTGACAAACCAAATAAAATCTGCTATAATAATTACACCTCTCAAAAGAGGTTTTATTTGTGTTGTGGAAAGCGATGCTTGACCTTGATTAAAAATGTTTGCATTGCTTTTTAAATCAAAATAACGAGGTGAAGAAAATGCAAACAAAAATTACATTAGCTTGCACTGAATGTAAGCAGAGAAATTACGATACAACAAAAAACAAGCAGAACTGCCCGGACAGACTTGAATTAAATAAGTATTGTCCTTTCTGCAGAAAGCACACCCTGCATAAGGAAACAAAGTAAGGGAGATTATTAATATGGATAAGACAAAGCCAAATGCTTTTGCAAGAATGGTTAACTACTTTAAAGATGTAAAGGCAGAAATGAAAAAGGTTGTATGGCCTACCTTTGCAAAGGTTAGACAGAATACAATTACAGTTATAGTCTATGTTTTGATTGTCGGTGTAGTTATCTACGGTTTGGATTGGCTCTTTACTTGGTTAATGTCATTGATGTTTAACAGATAACTGATAGGAGGGAAGGGGATTTTTCCCGAATATTATGGCGGCAAAAGAAGCTAAGTGGTATGTTGCACATACCTATTCCGGCTATGAAAACAAGGTAATGGCCGATATTATGAAAACCGTCGAAAATCGTAATATGTCTGATATAATTCAGGATATTAAGATTCCGATGGAGGAAGTTGTCGAGATAAAGGATAACCAAAAAAAGGTGGTTGAACGCAAGATATTCCCAAGCTATGTTATGATTAAAATGATTATGACAGATGAAAGTTGGTATATCGTTAGAAACTGCCGTGGTGTTACGGGCTTTGTCGGCCCGGGTTCCAAGCCCGTTCCCCTCACTGAGGAGGAGGTCATCAATATGGGACTTGAACATCAGGTTATTAAGCTCGATTTTAACACAGGTGATAATATCAGAGTTAAATATGGTGCGCTTGAAGGATTTGTCGGTGTAATTACCGATATTGATATGGAAAAGAAAAAGATTAAAGCAAAGGTATCAATGTTTGGCAGAGATACAGATGTTGAACTTGAATTTAATCAGGTAGAAGCGTTAGTGTAAATATATTAAATTTTGATATAATCATAAATAAGTTACCCACACGGCTGAGTCCGTTTTTATAAAATCGCGACAGCGATTGGTGGGAGGGGTTGTCAGAGCGGCAATCCCGATATTACCACGTTTGTGAAATGAGGAGGTGTATTTATAATGGCACAGAAAGTCACAGGTTACATTAAACTCCAGATCCCTGCAGGTAAGGCTACTCCGGCACCGCCGGTTGGTCCTGCACTTGGTCAGCACGGTGTAAATATTATGGACTTCACCAAGCAGTTTAATGAAAAAACACAGAAAGATGCAGGTCTTGTTATTCCTGTTGTAATCACAGTTTATCAGGACCGTTCCTTTACTTTTGTTACAAAGACTCCGCCTGCTCCTGTTCTTATCAAAAAGGCTTGTAAGATACAGAAAGCATCAGGTGTTCCTAACAAAGAAAAGGTTGCAACACTCAGCAAGGAAGACCTTAGGAGTATTGCAGAAACAAAGATGCCTGACCTTAACGCTGCATCTATCGAAGCAGCTATGTCAATGGTTGCAGGTACAGCCCGTTCAATGGGCGTTACTGTTGAAGAATAATCTTTAACAGTTCTAAAATAGTGGGAGGGGTAGAAGATACCCTGCAGAACCACCATAGGAGGATTATACATTGAAGAAAGGTAAAAAGTATCAGGACAGCGTTAAGCTGCTTGAAAAAGGAAAGTTATATGACCCTGCTGACGCTTTGGACTTAGTTTGCAAAACTGCAACAGCTAAGTTTGATGAAACAGTTGAATTACACGTTAAGCTGGGTGTTGACTCAAGACACGCTGATCAGCAGGTAAGAGGTGCTGTTGTTCTTCCTAACGGTACAGGTAAGGATGTTCGTGTTTTGGTATTTGCACGTGAGGGCAAGGCTGACGAGGCTAAGGCTGCAGGTGCGGATTATGTTGGTGCAGAAGAACTTGCACAGAAAATTCAGTCTGAGAACTGGTTTGATTTTGATGTTGTTGTTGCCACCCCTGATATGATGGGTGTTGTTGGTAGAATAGGTAGAGTGCTCGGTCCTAAGGGATTGATGCCTAACCCGAAAGCAGGTACTGTTACTCCTGATGTTGCAAAGGCTATTGCTGAGATTAAGTCAGGTAAGATAGAGTATCGTTTGGATAAGAACAACATTATTCACTGTCCGATTGGTAAAGCATCTTTCGGCGTAGAGAAGCTCGCAGGAAACTTTGATGCACTTATGAGTGCGGTTATCAAGGCTAAGCCTGCAGCTGCAAAGGGTCAGTATTTAAGATCGGTTACTGTTGCTTCAACAATGGGACCCGGTATCAAAATTAACCCGACTAAACTTGCTTAATTTTTTATAAAATTAATAAATTTATATGTTCCGCAGACAGCAGGTGGCTATGCCGTAAATCCTGCCGAGGATACAGATGCAATATTGCACTATTCCCCGAATGTTTGTGACATTCGGGGTTTTTGTTGATATTCCGAGCGGAATTAAATTCGGAAAGGAGGATATCACATTGCCAAGTGAAAAAGTATTAGAAAGCAAAAAGGCGATTGTTGAACAGCTTAAAGAGAGATTGCAGAATGCACAGGCAGGTGTAGTTGCCGATTACAGAGGACTTACCGTTGCACAGGATACTGAGCTTCGTGTTAAGTTAAGAGAAGCCGGCGTAAACTATACTGTTGTAAAGAACAATCTTACACGTCTTGCTGCTAAGGAAGTTGGACTTGAAGATTTGGATCCGATTTTGCACGGACCTACTGCTATTGCAACAAGTGAAACAGATGTTATTGCACCCGCTAAGGTTCTTGTTGAATTTGCAAAGACCAACGAGGCTCTTGAAATTAAATCAGGCTTTATTGATGGTAAGGTAGTATCTGTTGATGAAATTAAGATGTACGCATCTATTCCGTCAAAAGAAGTTCTTATCTCAAAGATGCTTGGTTCATTGCAGTCACCTATCAGCGCTCTTGCAAGAGCATTGCAGGCTATTGTTGATGAGGAGGCTGTTCCCGGTCAGGGCGGTGCTGCTGAAGAAGCTGCTCCCGCTGAGGAAGTGGCTCCTGTTGAAGAAGCTGCTCCCGCTGAAGAGGCTGCTCCTGTTGAAGAAACAACAGAGGCATAAGCTAATAGTAAATTATATTTAGAAAACTTTAGAAAATTTTAAAATATGGAGGAATTTAAAATGGCTGACGTAACAAAGATTCTTGATGAAATAAAAGAATTAACATTACTTGAAGTAAATGACCTTGTAAAGGCATTAGAGGAAGAGTTTGGTGTATCTGCTGCTGCTCCCGTTATGGTTGCAGGCGGTGCTGCTGCCGGCGGTGCTGCTGCTGAAGAGAAGACAGATTTTGATGTTGTTCTCGCAAGTGCAGGTGACCAGAAGATTAAGGTAATCAAAGTTGTTAGAGAAATCACAGGTTTAGGTCTTGCTGATGCTAAGGCTCTTGTTGATGGTGCTCCTAAGACTCTTAAAGAGGGTGCTGCTAAAGAAGAAGCTGAAGAAATCAAGACAAAGCTTGAAGAAGTTGGCGCAACTGTTGAACTTAAGTAATTTAACTTATGTTAATAAAAGCGACTCGGCTTGTCCGAGTCGTTTTTTTGTGTGGCGGCATTAAAAATCATTAAAAAAAATTATTTTGATAACTTCATTAAAATTGCTTGACATCTTGAAAAAAATATGATATGATAATACAGTTCGATTTATATGTGGTAGTATGTATAATTATCGGGCGAGTCAAAATTAGGAGGTGAAGGATTAAATGAAAGTAAAACCTTCAGTAAAACCTATTTGTGAGAAATGTAAAGTTATAAAGAGAAAAGGCAAAGTAATGGTAATTTGCGAAAACCCTCGTCATAAGCAGAAGCAGGGTTAATGCAAAGGTTCTTATGGGGCAGGGTCAGGCTTATGAACCACAATTACTTTTAAGCTGATTCCGCATCAGCGGGTGAAATTCTGCTCCGATTGTTTTTTCTAAAATCAATGGAGGTGAAAATTTATGGCACGTATTGCAGGTGTGGATTTGCCAAACGAAAAGAGAGTAGAAATCGGTCTTACTTATATTTTCGGTATAGGTCTTTCCACTTCTAAAAAAATTCTTGCGGCAACAGGTGTTAATCCCGACACAAGAGTTAAGGATTTAACTGAGGATGAAGTTTCAAAGCTCAGAGCTGAAATCGACAACTACAATGTCGAGGGTGACTTAAGACGTGATGTAGCTCTTGATATCAAGCGTTTGATAGAGATTAACTGCTTCCGTGGTATGCGTCATAGAAAGAGCTTGCCTGTTAGAGGTCAGCGTTCTAAGACAAATGCAAGAACACGTAAAGGTCCTAAGAAGACTATCGCAAACAAGAAGAAATAATTATTCTAAAACAGAATATACTACCGTTATTTTTTCTTATGCAAAAACGGCATTGTTAATGCTAAAATGAATTTTGATTATTTTCTGTAAAGGATTACAGATATTCGTATTTTCAGGAGGTGAAAATTACAATGGCAAAGGCAGTTAAAAAGACACGCCGCCGCAGAGAGAAAAAGAATATTGAACGCGGTGCGGCACATATCAAATCTACATTTAATAATACCATTGTTACAATTACAGATGTAGCCGGAAATGCAATTTCTTGGGCATCAGCCGGCGGCCTCGGCTTCAGAGGTTCCAGAAAGAGTACTCCTTTTGCTGCTCAGATGGCAGCAGAAACTGCGGCAAAAGCAGCTATGGAGCACGGTTTGAAGTACGTTGAAGTTTATGTTAAGGGCCCGGGTTCAGGCCGTGAAGCAGCTATTCGTGCGCTTCAGGTAGCAGGACTTGAGGTAAATATGATTAAGGACGTTACACCTATTCCCCACAACGGTTGCAGACCGCCAAAGAGAAGACGTGTATAATTACGGAGGTGAAATTTTATGGCAAGATATACTGAATCTGTTTGCAGAATATGCAGACGTGAAGGTCAGAAGTTATTCTTAAAGGGTGACAGATGTTACACCGATAAGTGTGCTGTATCAAGACGTGCATATGCACCCGGTCAGCACGGTCAGGGACGCCGTAAACTTTCTGAGTACGGAACTCAGCTCCGTGAAAAGCAGAAAGTTAGACGCGCATATGGCGTATTAGAAGGTCAGTTCGAACACTACTTTGAAATGGCAAACAAAAAAGAGGGTGTTACAGGTGAAAACCTGCTCACAATCCTCGAGAGCAGACTTGACAATGTTGTATTTAGATTAGGCCTTGCAGTTTCAAGACCTGAGGCAAGACAGCTTGTATCACATGCTCATTTCACAGTAAACGGCAAGAAGATTAACATTCCTTCTTATCTCGTAAAGCCGGGTGATGTTATTGCTGTTAAAGAAAAGTCACGTCACAGCTCAAAGTTTGAGGCTATTCTCGCTTCAACAGAGAGCAGAGTTGTTCCTAAGTGGCTGGATATGAACAGAGATACTCTTGAAGGTAAGGTTATCGCTCTCGCCGAGCGTGAAGATATTGATATGCCGATAGAAGAGCATATGATTGTTGAGTATTACAGCAAATAATAATGTGTTGTAAGCAGAGCGAATGCTCTGTAAATTTAGGAGGGCTGACAATGATAGAAATAGAAAAGCCAAAAATTGAATGCGTTGAAGCATCCGAAGATAACAAGTACGGCAAATTTGTTGTTGAGCCTCTGGAGAGAGGTTACGGTACAACACTTGGAAACTCTCTCAGAAGAATGTTACTTTCTTCACTTCCGGGCGTTGCGGCAACATCAGTTAAAATTGATGGTGTTTTGCACGAGTTTTCGACTATTCCGGGCGTTAAGGAAGACGTTACAGAGATAATACTCAATATAAAGAATTTAGCTGTTAAGCTGCACTCAGATGCACCTAAGACTGTGTATATAAATCACGAGGGCGAGGGTGTTATCACTGCCGGTGATATTAAGCACGATTCTGATGTTGAAATCATAAATGAGGATTTGCATATCGCAACTCTAAACGAAGATGCAAGATTATTTATGGAAATCACACTTGACAGAGGTCGTGGTTATGTATCAGCTGAGCGTAATGGTCAGTTGCAGCAGCCGGTAATTGGCGTAATTGCTACGGATTCAATTTATACACCTGTACGTAAGGTGAACTACAATGTGGATAACACACGTGTTGGTAATGTTACAGATTATGACAAACTTACACTTGAAGTTTGGACAGATGGCACAATTACTCCGTCTGAGTCTGTGAGCCTTGCCGCTAAGATTATCAGCGAACATATGAGTTTGTTTGTTGACCTGTCTGATGATGCAAAGAATGCTGAAATTATGATAGAGAAAGAAGAAACTAAGAAGGAGAAGGTTCTTGAAACAACTATTGAAGAGCTTGACCTGTCTGTTCGTTCGTATAACTGTCTTAAACGTGCAGGTATTAATACTGTTCAGGATCTTACAGCAAGATCTGAGAACGATATGATGAAAGTCAGAAATCTTGGACGTAAGTCCCTTGAAGAAGTTATCGCAAAGCTTGAGGCAATGGATTTGTCCTTGTCAAATGATGACTAATTCAATCTATTTAATTTAGAATTTAAAGAATGAGGTGATATTATGGCACACCAGAGAAAGCTTGGCAGACCGACTGACCAGAGAATGGCATTGCTTAGAAATATGACAACTTCTTTGCTTGAAAACGGTAAGGTTCAGACAACTGTTACTCGTGCAAAGGAAGTTCAGAAGCTCGCTGATAAGATGGTTACACTCGGCAAGTCAAACACACTTCACACAAAAAGACAGGCACTCAGCTTTATTACAAAGCGTGACGTTGTTTCAAAGTTATTCGATGAAATAGCTCCAAAATATGCTGAGAGAAACGGTGGTTACACCAGAATTATCAAGATAGGACCAAGACGCGGCGATGCTGCTGAAATGGCAATACTTGAGCTTGTTGATTAGTCGTATTTAAATCTCCCGAATTTATCGGGAGATTTTCTTTTTTGTTTCTTTAAGTTAACAATTAATGAATATTATCACTATAATATTGACAAAATTCTTACTTGTATGGTATATTTGTTTTATATTGAATTTTTTATTTTAAAAGGGGAAAAGTATGAACAAAGTATTCAGATTTATAGTTATACTTTTTACTGTAATATTCGTGGTCTTTTCCGCTATGTTCGGTGTTCTCGCTGCACATAGGGTATCTGAAGTATCTTTAGGTTCAGGAATATATATAGAAGGTTTGGAAAAAACTGAAAGTGAATTAGGAATGATTAACGTTTTGTTAATCGGTGTTGATGATGGCGGATATCGCAGCGACACTATAATGCTATTGTCCATTGATGCGTATTCTAACAGAATAAACCTAATGTCTGTTCCCAGAGATACTATGGTTAAACCCAATGGCTATGCCACAACAAAAATAAATGCCTTGATAGGCCTCGGGAAGGAGCTTGCCAATAAGGGCAGGATTTCCGAACCGGAGGAGTTTTTGATTGAGCAGGTCAAGGAATTGATAGGAATACCTATCCATTACTTTGTTTCAATAGATTTTGAGGGCTTTAAAGATATAATTGATGCAGTAGACGGGGTTGACTTTAATGTGCCATACGATATGAGCTATGACGACCCTGCACAAAATTTTCACATTCACTTGAAAGCAGGTCAACAGCACCTTGATGGTCAGGCGGCACACGATTTTGTTAGATTTAGACATAACAATGATGGCAGTGCTCCGGGTGAGTATGTTTTGGGTGACGAGGGTAGAGAATATTGGCAACAGGAATTTTTAAAGGAATTGTTTAACCAAAAATGCACACCGAAGTACATTTCAAAAATAGATGATTTGTTTGCTGTTGTAAAAGAGAATGTCAGAACCAATTATACTATGAAGGATTTGATTAAGCATTTGGGGCTTGTAAAGACATTGAACTTTGATGATGTTGGCTCATATGTTCTTCCGGGCGAGGCACAGTATATTTCGCCTCTGTGGTGGTATATCAATGATGCTGATGAAACGGATGAATTGATAAAAGATGTATTTCTTCCTATGAATAGTGAGGTGTGGGAGAAATACAGAGCGGAAAACAGCAATGATAATCGAACAGCAACAGAATATGGTTTGTCAGGCGGCAGCAAAATTGAAACTACTGCAGAAGACGGAACGGCAAGGTCTGCCACTACAGGCTCGGCGTGGGATTAAATATTATGGAGGTCATAGCGTTGGCTATGGCCTTTTCCTGTTTTAAAGATATATTTTATTATGGTAAAACATATAATCATTATATGGTGAATTTTTTATTTATTTGTAAATCCGACTTGATTTTAAATACTTTGAGTGTTATAATGAATAAAAAAGATAGGAGGAATTTTTTATGGATTCAAAGGTAAGAGAATTGTTAAATGACCAAATTAATAAGGAGTTATACTCTGCGTATTTATACTTAGACTTCTCCAATTATTTTGAGGAAAGAAGCTTAGATGGGTTTGCAAATTGGTACTACATACAAGCACAGGAGGAAAGGGACCACGCAATGTTGTTCTATAGATATTTACAGAATAACAGCGAAAAGGTAACTCTTGATGCAATTGCAAAGCCTGATGTTGAGTTGACTGACGATTTAACAGTATTAAAAGCAGGCTTAAAGCACGAAAAGTATGTTACATCGCTTATTAATGACATATATGCGGCCGCATATGATGTAAGAGATTTTCGTACAATGCAGTTCCTCGATTGGTTTGTAAAGGAACAAGGGGAGGAAGAAACAAACGCAAACGACTTGATTGACAAGATGGAATTGTTTGGTTCTGACCCTAAGGGATTATACTTGCTCAACAGCGAGCTTGCAGGACGCGTATACTCTGCACCGTCATTGGTACTATAGGAGTGCATATAGATTGTCGTGGATATACAGATGTCCGCGACAATTTTTGTAATAGGATAATCAGGGTGATAAAGTATGGGAATGTTTGATGGGTATATGATATGCAGTGACCTTGACGGCACGTTGGCAATAGACGGTAATGTACCCGAAAATAATTCAAAGGCGATAAAGTATTTTCAGGATAATGGCGGAATGTTTGTTTTGGCAACAGGGCGTTCAATTAACTATTTAGAGAAATTGAAAAACAGCTTTGTTTGCGACAAATATACGATTGCGTGTAACGGAAATGTTTTGTATAATGTTCAGACAAAAGAGATTGAGAAGTTTTATCTCTTAGATTTAAGGTCGGAGGATATTGTAAAAGATGTCATAGACAGCTTTAAAGACAGGCTTCTGGCTGTATCATATGTTGGTATGGAGGACAGAACATTACACGAGAATAAGCCTGAGATAAACTATGAGGGGGCATATGCGGCGTTTGATTACAAAATAACCAAGGTAGTATTTACCACAGTAACACCAACTGATGCAATAGAAATTAAAGAATATCTTGAGGACAGATACAAGAATGAATATTCGATAAAAAGAACGTGGGATACAGGTCTTGAAATATGGAATAAAGACGCAGGAAAGGCACAGATGATAAGATATTTGTGTGAAAAGCTCGATAATGTTCATACTGTAATATGTGCCGGTGATTATGAAAACGATATAGCAATGTTAGAGGAAAGCGACTTATCGTATGCACCTGCAAATGCCCTTGAGGGTGCAAAAGAAGCGGCAGATATTGTGGGGGTTTCCTGTGCGGAAGGATTAATTAATCAGATTGTAAGCGACTTAAAGCGAAAACTATCTTGATAAGCTATGGAGGAAGGCAATGACTCTTAAGGATTTAGGAATAGGTAAAACAGCGATAATATCAAAGGTTGGCGGAGAGGGAGCCCTGCGTCAGCATTTTATAGATATGGGTGTAATACCGGGAGTGGAGGTCACACTTATAAAGTATGCCCCTATGGGTGACCCTATGGAATTGCTTATACACGGATATGAGCTGACGCTAAGACTTGATGATGCCGAAAAAATAGAGATAAGCGATGTGAGTGAGCAAAAAAATCAGCCTCAAAACAAACAACGCAAGATGGCAAAGAGAGAACACCCGGGCTTTGGTGAAAATGGTAAATATCACGTAAAAGCAACAGAAAATCCTTTGCCAAAGGACAAGACTTTGACATTCGCCCTTGCGGGCAATCAGAATTGCGGAAAGACCACGTTGTTCAATCAGTTGACGGGTGCAAATCAGCACGTTGGCAACTTCCCCGGGGTAACCGTAGACCAAAAAAACGGTGCGATAAAGGGATATCCCAATACAGTAGTTACGGACTTGCCGGGAATATACTCTCTATCTCCGTATACAAGCGAAGAAATTGTTTCGAGGCAATTTATATTAGAGGAAAAGCCAACGGGCATAATAAACATTGTAGATGCAGGAAACATAGAGAGAAATCTCTATCTTACTATGCAGCTGTTGGAGCTAAATATACCAATGGTTTTGGCACTCAATATGATGGACGAGGTCAGAGGTAACGGCGGAACCATAGACATCAATGCAATGGAGGATATGCTCGGCATACCCGTTGTACCGATTTCTGCCGCGAAAAATGAGGGTGTAAATGAGCTTATAGCACACGCAATTCACGTTGCAAAATATCAGGAAAGACCGGGAAGAATGGACTTCTGCGAAAATGATGAAATGGGCGGAGCGGTACATAGATGCTTGCACGGAATTATGCACTTAATTGATGACCACGCTAAAGCGGCAGATATACCAATCAGGTTTGCCGCAAGCAAGCTGGTAGAGGGCGATGAGCTGATTTTATCAGCCCTTAAGCTGTCCGAAAACGAGATTGAGATGATTGAACATATAATCTGTCAGATGGAGCAGGAGCGGGGTCTTGACAGGTCTGCCGCAATTGCGGATATGCGTTTTTCGTTTATAACAAGGCTTGTTAAGGCGTGCGTTATTAAACCAAGGGAAAGCAAGGAGCGTATAAGGAGCCGCAAAATTGACAGCGTTCTTACGGGCAAATGGACCGCAATTCCGTCCTTTGCAATAATTATGGGGCTTGTTTTCTGGCTTACCTTCGGCGTTATCGGCAAGTATTTGCAGGAGCTTTTTGAAAAGGGCGTTGAGCTGCTGACCGCCGCCGTTGATACGGGGCTGACCGCGTGGCACACAAACGAGGTTGTTCATTCGCTGATAACGGATGGTATTATTACGGGCGTAGGCAGCGTCGTTGTATTCCTGCCCATTATCGTAACCCTGTTTTTCTTCCTTTCATTACTTGAGGACACGGGCTATATGGCAAGGGTTGCCTTTATTATGGATAAGCTGCTGCGCAAGTTCGGACTTTCGGGCAGAAGTATTGTTCCGCTGTTAATCGGCTTCGGC
>CADAVS010000007.1 GCA_902791425.1 uncultured Ruminococcus sp. | reverse complement strand
TATAACTTATCTTAGTTTGTTTGTTAGCACTCTCTGCTGTTGAGTGCTAACTCTATTATAATACAAAAATGAATCCAATAAATCAACTGTGATTACAGGTGATTATAAGTAATTATTGCCATTTAAATGCAATTATTATTAAATTATTTCAAATATTGCAAATTTATACTTTTATGCAGTATAATATTTCAAAAATACATATACTTATTTTTATAAATGCCATATATTTACGCTGTTATTTGTTACATAATGATTACATTTGTGATACAAAACGGGACAGGCACTTTACACTCTTAAAAATGGTGTTATAATAAGTTTTAAGGGTACTGTGACGTAGTGTCTGTATTGTACGTATTCCGGGAAAACTGACCGGAGGAGGATGTAAAATGTTAGGTTCTGCAGTTGATACAGAATTGGTATCACGGTCACACAAAAAAAACAAACCGCATAAGGTTCGCCGCATAATTTATATCGTACTTGCAGTTATTGTCTTTTTATATCTTGCGGCCGCAATCTTTGTAAGTCTTCGTAATAATATAACTACTGCTTATGCGTTAAATGGTTCTATATCTGAAAGCTTCCGTACATCAGGATATGTTTTGCGTGAACAAGAGATAGTTAACGCTCCTAAGGATGGATTTTTTGAATCTGTTGTCAGTGAGGGTGACAGGGTAAAAAAAGGTCAGGTTGTCGCCTATATGTTTGATACACAGCCAGACCCTTCTTTAATGGAGCGGTTGAGAGAAACACATTCTCTTCTCCGTTCAAAGAGCGGTGAGGTTGACAGCAATGTTTATTTGGATGAAGGCTCCGGTACTAAGGCTATTGTTTCTGAAAAATTGAGAAATATGTCCGATGTCAGAGCCGAAAGGAACTTAAAAACCGTACGCAAAGAAAAGAGCGAGCTTAATCTTATGCTCAGCAGAAAGTCTGAGTTGGGGGATGCCAATGTCAAAACAGCCGAGCAACTAAGAGGTGAGATTGACGGCTTAAAACAACAGGCGGGCGGATGTGTTGAAATTGTTGCTCCTGTGGGGGGCATATTCAGCTCAGGAATAGATAATATGGAAGACAAGCTAACAATGGATAATATTGACAGCATTTCGCCGTCCTTTATTACGGAGCTTGACAAGACTGATATTTCTACTTCTGACACAGTTGCATACGGACAGCCGTTGTGCAAGATTGTTAATAACTACAAGTGGGCATACGTAACCCTTGTTGACGAAGAGAAGGTTGCGGATTTGAGGGAAGGTGCAAGTGTTAACCTTTTGTTCTATGATTTGGCAAATGATTCGGTCAAGGGTACAGTGGTTCATATTTCAGATGCGGATAATGGCAAAAAAGCTGTTGTAATAAATACTAACAGATTTGTTGATGGTGTATATTCATCAAGCCGTGCAAACGCCGAGATAATTTTGGTTAAGGTTGATGGTATTCGTTTGCCTGTTAGTTGCCTGCACGTGCAGGAGGGTGTGACGGGTGTATATGTTGTAAGGTTGGATACGGCTAAGTTTGTGCCGGTGAATGTTAAGTATAAAAACGAACAATGGACAGTTGTTTCCGCTGCCGAGACTGATGGCTCAGGCAGTAAGCTTCAGGTATATGATGAGGTTATTGTTGAGGGCAAGAATATCAGTGACGGCAAGGTTGTCAGATGATTGATATGGGAGATGCTGGTGCAATGAGTATTGAAAGCAATATAAAAAATGTACTCTCTGAAATAAGTGCTGCCGCAAAAAAAGCCGCACGAAAGCCTGAGAATATCAAGCTTGTGGCTGTCAGCAAGACAAAACCTTTTGAAATGCTGAAAGAAGCGTATGAGTGCGGAATGTATGATTTTGGGGAAAACAGACCCCAGGAGATTGCTGAGAAGTTTCCTATGTTTGAAGGTGCAGATGTCAAATTTCATATGATTGGACACCTTCAAAAAAATAAGGTGAAAATGATTATTGATAAGGTCTGCCTCATACACTCTGTTGACAGCATTGAGCTTGCCGCAGAGATAAATAAAAGGGCGGCATCAATAGATAAAATTCAGGATATTTTGATACAGGTCAATATCTCCGGTGAGGAGAGCAAATCGGGAGTAAAGCCCGAGGAGCTTTTTGACTTGTGCAGACAGATAAGTCTGATGGAAAATATCAGAATAAAGGGGCTTATGACCATATCGGTCAAAGGCTATACCTATGAAGAAAACAAGGGATTGTTTGAAAGTCTTGCAAACCTTGCAAGAGAAATTAAAGAGCGGAATATAGAAAATGTTTCTATGGAGGAGTTGTCAATGGGTATGACGCACGACTTTGAGGCGGCAATAGAAGCAGGGGCAACTATTATAAGAGTGGGTACTGCTATATTCGGCGAGAGGGATTATTCCAATTTGTAATTTATTAATCTACTATTAATGTAAATATATATAATCAGGGGGAAATATAATGAAAAACTTTATGAACAAAATGCTTAACTATGTTGGCTTTGAGAATGACTATGAAGAAGACGAAAATTCATTTGATGACACAGTGGATGAGGAATTAGACGACGAGCCAATGTATGACAGATTTTCGGAAAGACGCAGCAACAGAGTTGTAAAGCTTCACAATTCAAATGCACAGATGCGTGTTGTTGTAATTCAGCCCGAATCTTTTGAGGAGGCTCGTGATATTACAAATCACTTAAAGAGCAAAAAGCCTATCGTAATTAATCTTGAGTCGGTTGACAAAACTGTTGCAAGAAGAATAATAGACTTTTTAAGCGGTGCCGTATATGCTTTAGACGGAAGCATACAAAAGGTTTCTAACGGCATATTCATTATCGCTCCGAATAATGTTGATATTATGAGCGATGATATCAAGGGTGAGGCTAAGCCTACATTTCCTTGGAATTAATCGAATATAAATACTATGGCTGAACAGAGCAACAAAGAGGATAAGCTGATTTTGTCAAGGGCAGAGGATGCCATTGACTTTGCGGAGAACAAGTATCAAATCAAGGCGGTAGGTTTTTTAAACCCACATCAGCGTACCTTGATAAGCAAAAACATCGGTAATGCCTATGGGTGCAAGTGTATGTTTGACGGGGGATATCCCGACGCGGAGCGTACTGTGTTTGTATGCTGTCCCGAGTATGATGAATATGACGTTGACGATATTGTTTCTGTAATAGAGGTTACGGGCAGAGAGCTTGGCGGACTTTCTCACAGAGATTATTTGGGAAGTCTGATGGGACTTGGGATAACCCGTGAGAATATCGGAGACATTCTTGTGTCGGAGAGCGGTGCTTTTATCTTTGTTAAAGACGAGATTGCAGACTATATAGTGCAAAACCTAAATAAGATTGGCAGACACGGAATAAATACAAAGGTTGTCAAATGTTCGCAGGCGAAAATTCCCGAACCTAAGTATAAGGAGTTGCAGGGAACTGTTCCGTCGGAGCGTTTGGATGCGATTGTTGCCTTTGTTGCAGGCACATCGAGAAGTAAAGCCTGTGAATTAATTGAAAAGGGATTGGTTTGCGTTAATTGGGAGGTTGCAGAAAATGTTTCCGCAAAAGTCTGCGAGGGTGATTTGCTTTCCGTCAGAGGAGTGGGCAGGTCAAGAATAAGAAGCTTTGGTGGTTTGACAAGGAAGGGCAGACTGAGTATTGTTGCTGATAGGTTTGAATAATTTTAAGGAGTGAATTTTGTATGCTGACACCTAAGGATATTGAAACAAAAATTTTTAAAATATCTTTCCGTGGTTATGATGTTTCTGAGGTTGATGACTTTCTGCAGGAGATTTGCGACAGCTATGTTGAAATCTACAGTGAGAACAAGAAGTATCAAGACAGCATAAAGCGTTTGTCGGAGGCTGTCGGACAATATAAATCAATGGAGGACACAATTACAGATGCGGTTACTGTCGCTGACAAGTCTGCAAGCGAAATAGAAATTGATGCAAAGCAAAAGGCTGCGGCAATAATAAAAAATGCTGAAGATACTGCAAAGTCAATTGTGGCAGGTGCAGAGCAGAAAATTGCAAGCGAGGCATACAGATTAGATACTATAAAAAGAGAAATAGAGATTTACAAAAGTAAAATTATAGATTTGCTGAATGCACAGTTGGGTGTTTTAAAGGAATATCCCCAATCGGGAGACTTTGAAAGTAATTTAACCAAAACTCACGAACAACAGATGTGGATGAGAAGAAACGAAAAATCTTTTGTAAAAGAAGATGCAAAAAAAGCAGAAGATGCCTGCGAAAGCACTACGCCGATTGAAACTGTCAGCAACACAGAAAACGCTGATACGGCGGGGGATAATACAGCAGAAAAAACAACACAGGAGTTGCCTCTAATTACTGTTGATGATAACGGCAAATATGTAGTATCTGACAAATAGATAAATTTAATAGGGAACACATCGTGTTCCCTTTTGTTGACTTTAATATGGAGATTTGATGTAGTATGACATATATTATTATTGCGATTATTGTATGGTTGATTGATATTATTACAAAGATTTCGGCAGTTAAAGTGCTGATGCCGATACGTTCTGTTGAGGTAATAAAAAATATTTTGAGTTTTACATATGTTGAGAACAGGGGAATTGCCTTTGGTATGTTTGCGGGAAAAAGAATTTTGTTTATAATTATCTCCGTAATTGTACTTGTGGCAGTGGTGTTTGTTGTCGTTAAGACGCCTAAGCAGAGCAGGGGTAAATTCTTAAAGCTTGGCAGTGCATTGGTGATAAGCGGTGCTGTGGGCAATCTGACAGACAGAATTATTAAGGGATTTGTTGTCGATTTTATAGAGGTAAAATTTATAGACTTCCCCGTTTTTAACATTGCGGACATTGCTGTTTGTGTGGGAGCTGCGATGTTAATTATACATTTTTTGTTCTTTGATAGTAAAAATGTCGGTTCAGCGGAGGATAAGGGTGATGAATGAGCCTTTTGTTATAGAAGTGACTGAGGAATTTACGGGTATAAGAATTGATAAGTTCATAAGTGATAGCCTTGAAGAATTGACACGTTCATATGTTCAAAGGTTAATGGACGAGGGAAATGTTACTGTAAACAACGATGGTGTTAAGTCAAACTATAAAGTGAAAAATGGTGATTTAATTACTGTTATCGTTCCTGAGATAAAGGAGCCTGATATTCTGCCTGAGGATATTCCTCTTGATATAGTTTACGAGGACAGAGATATGCTTGTGGTGAACAAACCGCAGGGTATGGTTGTTCACCCTGCTGTGGGGAATTACACGGGGACATTGGTAAATGCTTTGATGTATCATTGCGGAGATAGCTTATCAGGGATAAATGGTGAAAAAAGACCGGGAATATTGCATAGGATAGATAAGGACACCAGCGGGCTTTTAATGGTTGCCAAAAGTGACAGAGCACATTTGGGCTTGGCAGAGCAGATAAAGGAGCATAGCCTGACGCGTGCTTACAAGGCTTTGGTTCACGGAGGGTTTGCCGAGGATAAAGGAATGTATGCCGACCCTATCGGCAGGCATCCCATTGACAGAAAAAAGATGGCGGTTAGCTACAAGAACTCTCGTGAGGCGGTTACCCACTATAATGTTTTAGAGCGGTTTGGCAAGTATACTTATGTGGAGTGTATTTTAGAAACGGGCAGGACTCACCAAATAAGAGTGCATATGTCGCATCACGGGCATCCTGTTGTGGGGGATAAGACCTATGGTGTTCGTAAAGAGGAGTTTAAACTTGACGGACAGCTTTTGCACGCTTATAAAATCGGGTTTATCCACCCTGTTAGCGGTGAGTATATGGAATTTGAGGCAGAAATTCCTGATTATTATAAAAATGTTCTGTACATTTTAAGAAATAAATGATATGATATAATTAAATATAGATTATATGGGGAGGGGTATTTGTGAAAAAATTTTTGTGTGCTTTGCTAACAGTGATTATGCTGACTTCAATGTTTGCGGTATACGCTGACGAGGAGGTTCTTCCCGTTGCGGAGGAAAAAGTTAATGCCGTGGAAGGAGAGGCATCAAAGAACGAAAAGGATGATGCTGACAAGACTTTGACATATAATAAGATTTATGTCGATTTAAAGCTTATTCCCAGAATGAAGGTTATAGATTCATTTGCAAAGCTTGAAATTTGCACCAAAGACGATAAGGTAATAGAAGAAAAGGTTGAGTGGGTAGGCGGAATAACCGAAAAGCTCAGTTTTGAGTTTGACGTTCCCGAATACAGCTTGGGTGAAAGTTTTATTTTAAAATTAAAGGGTGGCTTGCGTTACATCAAGTATTATGATGATGTATACACAGCGGAGCAGGCGGTTAAGCTTGATACATACGGATATACAGACGATAATGGTGAATTTGTTGCAGGCAACAGATTTGCATTGGACGGCTGTCCTGAGTATGAGCACGGCATTGTTGCATATGTTGAGGGCAAGCAGATAAAACTGTCACCATACGGAAGGCTCATCAATAATGTCGCAATGGTTCCGGTAAGACCTGTGGCAGAGGCAATGGGGCTTGACGTTCGCTATGACGAGAGATATAACAGCGTTGTATGTGAAATAGGCGGAAAGCAAGCTATATTTAATGTTGGTATGAAGTATGCGACATTGCTTGGAACAGACACATACCTTCCTGAGGATTGCAAGTTCATCGGCGATACGGTTTTTGTTCCGGCAAGAAGCCTTGCGGAGGCATTCGGAGCAGAGGTGAAGGCTCTTGATTTTGATGACCATATAGATGTTTGTATTGGCGAATCACCTGTTGTAAAAGAGTATATGCAGCAAATTCCTGTGAACAAATATGGTATTACAAGCAGAACATCATATCTTGTATGGGTTGATAAATCTGATTACAGAGTTCGCGTATATACAGGCTCTCAGTATAAGTGGAAGCAGGTTGCGTCATTCCCGTGTGCAATCGGTGCCCCGGGAACACCTACCATTACAGGTAGTTTTGAATATCAGTACAAGGTATCAAGTTGGAATTATCCCGGATATTATGTAGGTCCGTGCCTTGTGTTCTACGGAGGATATGCACTTCATTCTACACTTTTGCAGTACAATGGTGTTCCATATGATAATCGTGTAGGTGTTATGATTTCTCACGGCTGTGTCAGACTTCATAAATCGGATATAGATTGGATTGCCGCAAGACTTCCTATCGGCAGCAGAATTTATGTAACTGAGTAATATTATATGGGTGGCTGATTCAGACGCATTCCTATAAATAAGGGTTTAAAATAGGTGTAGCTCCTGCAAAGAGGAGCTGCACCTATTCCCTTTATTTACGCTGATGTTCAGGTCATATATAAAATTTTATGCTCTCTATTAAAATATTTAAAATATGATATATGATAAATTTATTTATTTGTATATGCGAAAGAAATATATAAGCGTTATGACTCTGAACACATATAATAATCAAGTTTTTTGAATTGTTTATCTATCGGGTTTTGGATTTTACTGTTGCCGTTTTTGTGAATTATTTTATTAAAGTATTTGTAAAAAAAGATAGAAATATATATATTATTTGTTATTTTTTAAGTAGACAAGAGCCATTGCTTTGTGGTAGAATATAGGTTAGATAAGTATAGTATCAATATGGTATGTCAAATACAGAGGGGGACTGAACACAGGATGAAGCATTTGCTTGGAATAAAAGGGCTAACCACCGAGGAGATAATTGAAATCCTCGACAGAGCCGAAAGAATGAAGCACGAGGTTTTAGAGGGCGGCAAGAAGGACAATCTTTTGTCTGGCAAGAGTGTTATCACTCTATTTTATGAGAACAGCACAAGAACTCGCTTGTCGTTTGAACTTGCATCAAAGTACTTAGGTGCCACAGCGGCAAATATTACCGCATCGGGAAGCAGTGTTGAAAAGGGCGAAACATTAGAGGATACGGGAAAGACCATTGACGAAATGGGTGCCGATGCCGTTATTGTAAGACACGCTTCTTCGGGAGCACCCCATATGCTTTCCAACTACACCAATGCATCTGTTATAAATGCAGGTGACGGAATGAATGAGCATCCTACTCAGGCTTTGCTTGACTTTATGACAATGCGTGAAAAATACGGAAGCTTTGAAGGACTTAAGGTTTCTATAATAGGTGATGTAAAGCACAGCCGTGTTGCAAGAAGTAACATATACGGACTTACTAAGTTGGGTGCTGAGGTTGTATTGTGTGCACCAACAACACTTATGCCTGCCGAAATTGAAAGATTAAACGTAGAAGTTACAACCGATGCTGACTATGCGGCAC
This sequence comes from uncultured Ruminococcus sp., assembly GCA_902791425.1. Classification (GTDB taxonomy): domain Bacteria; phylum Bacillota; class Clostridia; order Monoglobales; family Monoglobaceae; genus UMGS1820. The sequence goes on along the minus strand of CADAVS010000007.1, from coordinate 23,602 downwards.
ATAATGCAGATGTTATTATGGGGTTGCGTATACAACTTGAAAGACAAAAGAGCGGTTTGTTCCCATCTGTCCGTGAATATCACAAGCTGTTCGGTATAGACAGCAGAAGGCTGTCGCTTGCAAAGAAGGATGCCATCGTAATGCACCCGGGTCCTGTGAACCGCGGTGTTGAGCTTTCGGCAGATGTGGCAGACGGACCCCAATCTGTTATCGGCGGACAGGTTACGAACGGCGTATGCGTGCGTATGGCTGTTCTTGATATGCTTGCCGGAGGAAATAAATAGACTAATAAAGACAGATTTATGCCGATGCATAACGGCGGAATGGAGATAACTATGAAGCAGATTATTAAAAACGGATTTGTGATAAATCCTGCACAAGGCTTTTCTGGTAAAGCCGACATATTGATAAATTACGGAGTTATTGAAAGAGTTGCAGAAAATATAAACGACTATGACGCTAAGGTTATAGATGCTGAAAATATGATTGTTGCACCGGGACTTGTAGATTTGCACGTGCATTTCAGAGAACCGGGGTATGAACATAAGGAAAATATCTTAACCGGCAGCCGTTCTGCTGCAAAGGGCGGTGTTACCACAGTTTTGTGTATGCCAAACACCAACCCTCCCATTGATAATGCGGCTCTTGTTGAGTATGTTATTAACCGCGGCAAGAAGGCAGGACTTATAAACGTGCTGACAACGGGTTGTGTCACAAAGGGACAGAAGGGTGAAGAACTGACAGAGATGGCTGAGCTTAAAGAGTCGGGTGCTGTTGCGTTCTCTGATGACGGCAGACCTGTATCATCATCAGGTATTATGCGTCGTGCGTTGCAGTATGCCAATATGATAGATATGCCTATAATGGACCATTGTGAGGACTTATCTCTTGTGGACAACGGCAGTATGAATGATGGATTTACTTCCACATATCTTGGGCTCAGAGGCATACCTAAGTCTGCCGAGAGTGCTGCTGTCAGCCGTGATATACTTCTTGCCGAAGAGCTTGGAGCTAAGCTCCACATTTGCCATATCAGCACTAAAAACTCAATCGAGGCTGTACGTGCGGCAAAGGCGAGAGGAGCAAGAATAACAGCTGAGACCGCACCGCACTATTTTGCCCTTACGGACAAGGCGTGTGACGGCTTTAACACCAACGCAAAAATGAACCCTCCCCTCCGTGATGATGAGGATGTAGAGGCTATTATTTCGGCTTTGGCTGACGGAACCATAGATGCAATCGCAACAGACCACGCTCCCCATCACAGTGATGATAAGAGAATTGAATTTGAAAAGGCGGCAAACGGTATAGTTGGGCTTGAAACATCATTGTCTTTGGGCATAACTTATCTTGTTAAAACGGGCAGGCTTTCTATGATGCAGCTTATTGAAAAAATGAGTACAAAGCCTGCTGAAATCATAAATTGCGGCAGAGGTACTCTCAATGTGGGGGCACCTGCTGATATCGTTATCTTTGATGAAAACGAAAAATATACGGTTGACGCATCCACCTTTGCTTCAAAGGGTAAGAATACTCCGTTTAATAATATGGAATTATACGGAAGAGTACATCGCACAATAACAGGCGGTAAAACGGTGTTTTCGCTATAAACTAAATGTCAGAAAGGATTGACTGAAATGATAGATACACTAATAGAAAAGATTAAAGAAAAGGGTAACCCGACAGTTGCGGGGCTTGACCCAAAGCTTGCATATCTTCCTGAGGAAATGAAGAAGAAGGCTTTTGACCAATATGGTGAAACCTTTGAAGGAGCGGCAAATGCTATATTTGAATTTAACAAGGAACTGATAGATGCTCTTTATGACATTGTTCCTGCTGTCAAGCCTCAATCAGCATACTATGAGATGTATGGCATAGAGGGAATAAAGTGCTTGAAAAAGACGATTGATTATGCAAAAGAAAAAGGGATGTATGTTATTCTTGACGCTAAAAGAGGAGATATAGGTGCGACCTCTGAGGCTTATGCCACAGCATATTTGGGCAACACCGAAATCGGCGAAAAAACGGAGCCTGCCTTTGATGCGGACTGTCTGACAGTCAATCCGTATCTTGGCTCTGACGGCGTACTGCCTTTTGTAAAGATGTGCGAGAGCAGAAACAAAGGAATTTTTGCTCTTGTAAAAACATCAAACAAATCGTCAGGGGAGCTTCAGGACTTAAAGTCGGGCGGAAGATATATTTATGAGGTTGTAGCCGACTTGGTTAAGGAATGGGGAAGTACAACAATCGGTATGTACGGATACAGCAATGTCGGTGCTGTTGTGGGTGCCACATATCCTGAGCAAGCAGAGGTTTTAAGAAAACTTATGCCTCACACTTACTTCCTGGTTCCCGGATATGGTGCACAGGGCGGCGGTGCAAAGGATGTTGTACCTTGTTTTAATAATGATGGTATGGGTGCTATCGTTAACGCATCGCGTTCTATTATGTGTGCATATATGAAGAATGGCGGTTCTGTCGGCGAGGCGGCAAGACAAGAGGCCATCAGAATGCGTGACGATATTACAAGTGCTATCTGAAGGGGGAATATTAATTGGATTGTATTTTAACCGAAAAAAATAAGTTAGCTGATAATATCTATGATTTTAAAATAAAGTCATCAGGTCTTGCGGAAAATGCAAAGGCAGGACAATTTTTGCATATTTTGTGCGGAGGCAGTGCGTATCTTCGCAGACCTATCAGTATCTGCGAGGTTATTGACGGTGAGTATGTAAGATTTATATTTCAGGTCAAGGGCGAGGGCACTGCGGCGCTTGCCAATGCAAGCGTGGGCGATACCATAGATGTACTTGGTCCTCTGGGTAACGGCTTTTCCTTTGACGAATGTGAAAATGTTATAGTAATAGGCGGAGGTATTGGAATTTTTCCGCTTTTGGAGGTCACAAAAAGACTTGGCAAAAAGGCGATAGTTTTACTCGGCTTTCGCTCGGCTGAAAATGTTATACTCGAAGACGAATTTGCAAAGTATACTGACAGAATATTTGTTGCAACAGAGGATGGCTCCTGCGGATTTAAGGGCTATATCACAGATTTATTGAGAAATATTTTGGAAACAAACAAGGTTGACAGGATATATTCCTGCGGACCTATGCTTATGATGAAGGCGGTTGCCTCAGTTGCCGCAGATAAGCAGATTGATACACAAGTATCTTTAGAGGAGCGTATGGGTTGCGGTATAGGTGCTTGCGTTACCTGCACCTGCAACATAAACGGCGGACGCAAAAGGGTTTGCAAGGACGGACCCGTATTCTCTGCATCGGAGGTGGAATGGGATGCCTGATTTAAAGATAAATATTGCAGGAGTTGAGTGGAATAATCCCGTAACAACTGCATCGGGAACATTCGGCTTTGGCGAGGAATACGGTCAGTATTTTGATTTATCAGCACTTGGGGCGGTCTGTGTAAAGGCTTTGTCTGCTGTTCCGAGGCTCGGAAATCCGTCACCGAGAATTGCCGAAACACCTATGGGAGTTTTAAACAGTGTTGGACTTCAGAACCCCGGGGTTGAATATTTTAAAGAAAATTATCTTGCAAAGCTTAAAACGTATGACACCAAGATAATAGCAAACCTGTGCGGAAGCTCAATTGACGATTATGTTAAGGCGGCTGAAATGTTGGGCGATTGCGTTGATATGCTGGAGCTGAATATATCCTGCCCCAATGTTAAGGTTGGCGGTATGGCTTTCGGAACAGACCCGCGCTCAACCGAAGAGATTACAACTGCTGTGAAAAAGGTTGCCAAAGTACCTTTGATAGTTAAGCTGTCGCCAAATGTAACAGACGTATGCGAGATAGCGAAAGCCGCTGAGGCAGGCGGTGCAGATGCATTGTCGCTTATAAACACCTTGCTTGGTATGAGGATAGATATTCATACAAGAAAACCTGTTTTGAAAAACAATACAGGCGGACTTTCGGGTCCTGCTGTAAAACCTGTTGCTGTCAGAATGGTGAGCCAGGTATATCACGCTGTTAAACTGCCGTTGATTGGTATGGGCGGAATATCAAATGGTGAAGATGCCATTGAGTTTATGCTCGCCGGGGCAACTGCCGTTGCAGTAGGTACAGCAGGCTTTGTCAATCCATATGCTTGGGTTGATACTGTTCGGGGTATTGAAAAATATTTAGTTGAAAATAAAATAGAAAACGTAGCTGACATTGTGGGAAAGGCTGAATTATACTAAAATTATAAGAGAGGATAGATTAATATGACAAACAATGAAATTATTGAGATGTTAAAAGAGGCGGAGGTTTTATTGGAGGGACACTTCCTTTTGACTTCGGGCAGACACAGTGATAAGTATATGCAGTGTGCAAAGATTTTTCAAAACTCAAAGTACAGTGTTCCCCTTTGCGGTGAGCTTGTTGAAAAGTACAAAAATGACAACATAGAAGTTGTAATAGGTCCCGCTATCGGTGCAATTCAGATGGCATATGAGGTTGGCAAACAGCTTGGGGTTAAAAACATTTTTGCAGAGCGTGAAGATGGAAAGATGACTCTCAGACGCGGATTTACAATTGAAAAAGGACAGAGAGTTCTTGTGGTTGAAGACGTTGTTACAACAGGAGGCAGTGTAAGAGAGGTTATCGAGTTGGTTGAGCAATGCGGCGGTGTTGTTGCAGGAGTTGGCTCTATTGTTGACAGAACAGGCGGCAAGATTGACTTTGGTGTACCTTATAAGAGTGCGTTCTCAATGGATATCACGTCATACGAGGCAGACGAGTGTCCTATTTGCAAAACGGGTGCTCCTCTTGTAAAGCCCGGCAGCAGAAACGTAAAATGAGTATATCCTCCGATAACAAAAGCCAAATGCACAATGGTCACAGGCGAAGAATAAGCAAAAAATGCAAGCATATGGGGTTTGAGTTCTTAGAGGAACACGAACAGCTTGAAAAAATTTTGTTTGCAGTAATTCCGAGAGGAAACACAAATGAAATTGCACATAGACTGATTGATAGGTTTGGCTCTATCTACGGCGTTCTGTCTGCTGAGGCGGACAACCTTGAGGAAGTAGGCGGGGTTGGCAAAAGGACAGCAGAATTTTTAAGTGATTTGTTGCCGTTGTTTGGTGTTGTTGAGCGTTTGGTTATGAAAGAAAAAGGCATAGTAGCCCTTGACACCGAAGATAAGATTGGCGAGTATGTAAAAACTCTGTTCTATGACAAAAGCGTTGAGAATTTGTATATGGTTTGTCTGAATTCAGGAAATCAGGTTATAAGATTTGATAAAATTTCTGAGGGGATACACACTTCAACGGATATCTCTGTGCATAAAATAGTTAGAACTGCCGTTTCGGCAGAGGCAAGCGGTGTTATACTTGCCCACAACCATCCGGGCGGAACCCTTGAACCGTCTTTTCAAGATTGTGTGCTTACAAGAGAGATTGATGCCGCCTTAAATGTAATAGGCGTAAAACTTAAAGCTCACATAATTGTGGCAGGCGGAAGATGGAACGCAATTTCGGGAATATAGATTTATGTATAATTTTTTGAGTTTTTGAAATTATATATAATATGTTAAAAAGATTTATTATTTACGGATTGCTCGGCTGGAATATGGAGGTTTTATGGACAGGCATAACCTCTCTTTCGGCTGAAAATGTTAACCTGATAGGACATACTTCTGTGTGGATGTTCTTTATTTACGGCTCTGCTGTGTTTATATTTGAACCGGTTTATCGCATAATTGCAGACTGCAATATGTTTGTGAGAGGCTGTGCGTGGACAGCTTTGATATTTGTGATTGAGTTTATAAGCGGTTTGTTATTGCACAGTATAGGGATTGAGGCGTGGCATTATAATTGCAGATTTGCCGTATGCGGAGTAATTCGCCTGGACTATGCACCTGCCTGGTTTGCAGTAGGATTGATTTTTGAAAAGGTCAATCATATTTTACAAAGATATAAAATAGGAGTAAAATAAAGGTCGCAGTGAAAATTCCACTGCGACCTTTTGCTGTACTTACGAGTAAACCTCATACGGCGTACTTTTAATTTTATTTATTTTTATTATAAATAATCATAAGTCCTTTTAGCAAAAGTTCATCATCAAGAATAACATTTTTTTTGCAAAGAGGTACAATAACTCCGGCAAGACCGCCTGTGGCGATGACAGTGCATTTTTCGCCTATCTCCTCTTCTATACGTTCTGTAATTCCGTCAATTGCACAGGCGTTTGAATACATAATACCATTACGCATACTGTCCACAGTATTTTTGCCTATCAGATTGTGGGGTGTTTCGAATGCGATTTTAGGAAGCTGTGCCGTACGGCTTGTCAGAGCATCTGCAGAGGTCGAAACCCCTGTCATTATCATAGTTCCGATATAGTTTTTGTTCCTATCAATCACAGAAACCGTTGTTGCCGTACCCATATCAATAATAATCTGTGGCACAGGATACGTGTTAATTCCGGCAACAGCATCAACTACAAGGTCACTGCCAAGCTGAGCAGGATTGTCAATCATAATACTGAGTCCTGTTTTAATACCCGGCGAAACAGACATAACCTCAACGTTTGCAAATTTCTTGATAGCCTTTTTGATTGTAATAGTGAGGGAAGGCACCACTGACGAAATTATTGCACCGTCAAGCATCGAAGTGCCGTAACCGTGAACATTGAGAGCCATTTTTATAGTTGCCGCATATTCCAGGTCTGTAGCCATATGATTTGTCGACACTCTTTCTATGAACAGAATTTTTCCGTCGTCAAAGCATCCGATAACGATATTAGTATTACCTATGTCAATTGCAAGAACCATATTAATTTCCTCCAGAGTTATCTTTCTCGGGTATGTATCAAGTTCAGCTTAAACATTGCCTGTCCGACTGCACTTGTAATTATTGTTGATGCAAGGATTTCAAACACAGCATTTATACCAACGAAAGAGCAGATAAATACAATAATATTTCTTCCGGCGATAAGATTTTGAATATACTCTGTATTTCCGAACAGAAGCACTAAAAGCGACATAAAGAACAGAGTGTTCAAAAAAGACAAAAAAAAACCTGCAATGGCACAGGATAGAGATTTATTTATACGTTTTTGGCAAAATTCAAAAATATATCCTACCAATAAGCCGTCTAATACCCTCGGTACAACACGCTGAATGAACGCAAACAGCGGGCTTATCTCAAAGCATATAACGCCCATTGCGCTTGTTCCGCCTATGCCGATGCATTGCAGAAAGCTGGTCAGTCCGAAAACTCCGCCGATAATTGCACCGCCCTTAGGTCCTAAGCAGACAGCCGCAACAGCAAGGGGGATAACGTTGAGCGTAATGGCTAACGGCCCAATGTTCAGATAGCCCAGCGGTGTAAAGGACATCAAAAGCATAATTGCTGTCAGAAGTCCAAGTGTTACAAGTGTTTTTGTGTTTTGATTTGTTTTCATTTTTCATTCCTCCTGTTATTATTCCCTATTTGGGATACAATACATCTGAAAACCCTCACGTCGCATTGTTGTGTCAGATTTCCCGAAGAATACCTGCAAAAATAACAATGCTCAGAGGATATTATATCAAATAAAATGCAGTAAGTCTATAGATTTTTTTCAAAAAGTGTGATATAATTGGATAAAATAGAAATATTTGAAAGGATTGATGGAATAATGCTGACAGGAAAAACAGCAGTATTAGCGGTCACAGGCAGTATTGCCGCATATAAAATTGCAAACCTCGCAAGGATGCTGAAAAAGCTGCATTGCAATGTATATGTGCTTATGACCGAGAATGCCACAAACTTTATAAATCCAATAACCTTTGAAAGCTTAGTAGGCAACAAGTGTCTTGTGGATACCTTTGACCGCAATTTTCAGTACAGTGTTGAGCACGTTGCAATAGCAAAACAGGCAGACGTAGTTCTTGTTGCACCTGCGTCGGCAAATGTAATCGGAAAGCTTGCAAATGGCATTGCTGACGATATGCTCACCACAACGGTGATGGCGTGTCCGTGTAAGAAAATCGTATCACCTGCGATGAATCACAATATGTTCCATAATCCGATTGTTCAGGACAATATCGAAAAGTTAAAACGCTTCGGCTATGAAATTGTCGCTCCCGACCGAGGAATGCTTGCCAACGGTGATGTAGGCGACGGCAGAATGCCTGAGGAGAATGTCCTTTTGGAATATATCGTACGGGAAATTGCTTACGAGAAAGACCTCGTCGGAAAAAAAGTGCTGGTCACAGCCGGTGCAACCCGTGAAGCAATCGACCCTGTGCGGTTTATCACAAACCATTCCAGCGGAAAGATGGGAATTGCCATTGCCAAAGCCGCAATGCTTCGTGGTGCAGATGTTACTCTTGTAAAGGCACACACTGATGTAGCCGCTCCGATGTTTGTAAACTGTATAGACGTTACAAGTGCTGCGGATATGTTCGATGTCGTGTCGGATTGTTCTTCCGAGGCGGACATAATCATAAAAGCGGCGGCTGTTGCGGATTATACACCCGTTATCGTAGCCGATAACAAAATCAAAAAGTCCGACGGCGATGTGCAGATATCCCTAAAGCGTACTCAGGATATTTTAAAGTACCTTGGCGAAAACAAAAAAACGGGACAAATTATCTGCGGATTTTCGATGGAAACGGAGAATGTGCTTGAAAACTCAAAAAAGAAGCTTTTTTCAAAAAACTGCGATTTGATTTGTGCCAATTCCATAAAATCAGAAGGAGCAGGCTTCGGCGTTGACACCAACGTAGTTACAATGATTACAAGAACTGACTGCACCGAGCTTGAAATGATGTCCAAGGGCTGTGTGGCACACAAAATTCTTGATAAAATCAAGACGCTTTAAAATTAAATGTATTATTTAAACGAAAATGACTCAAACCCTTGTTAGGATTTGAGTCATTTTATTTTATGGAACTATCTTAACGCAGTAACACGTATTTTTTAATCGAGTGAAGGATACATCCTCATAAATTCGTCAATGTTAAAGTTGTTGTAAGGCACAGGACTTGTTGATATATTGAAAACAAAAACGATTACCAAGATAATAGATATTACAAATAACGAAGTCGCAATTATGTTTAAAATCATTGATGTGCGGATTTTGTTTTTTTCGTCTTTGTCGGTTTTTGCGTCTTGTGCCAAAATGGTTAAGACGAGAGCAATTACGCCGAGAATTAAGGATATACCCGGCAGAAAAGTGCAACAGCCTATAAGCCCCAAAAAAGAATTGATTATTGACCAGGCGAGCATTCCGCCTTTTAGATTTCTTTTGGTATATACGGGACGAGCCTGATGAATCTCTGATGTGTTATTTGCGTCAGCTGCGGACTCGGCGGAAGATGTGTTGTTGACCATTGCACCGCAGTTTGAACAAAATTTTGTATTTTCGGCAACTTCTGCACCGCAGAACTTACATTTAGACATTTTTATTCCTCCCATTTTATTATATCGGATTAAGCCATATAAATGGTATTGTGGGAATATTGCGAACAATACCGAATATTATATAAATTACAACAAATACACAAAAGAATTTAATCACAGCGGTGTTTGGTACAAACCATTTTTTGCGGTTAAAAATTACACCTAACCACATTACCGTAAAGATAAAAAGCAACGGAATTGCCGATAGCGTGATAAGGGCATTGCTTTTAAGAGCATCTGTTATATCGCCGTGCATAAAATAAATTACCGCACGGGTCGCTCCGCAGGTGGGACAGTATAATCCTGTAATTTGATTGAATACACAAGGGATAGGTATCTTTACACACAACCCCCAAAAAAGTATGAATATAATCGCAACAGGAAATGCTATTCCTATGATTAAACGCAGTAGTCTGTATTTTGGCATTTGTTTCACCGATTTTTTATTTTAGTTTATCACATATGTTTCAAAAATGCAACTTTAAAATGGCAATATTATATAAAATATAAAATTTAAACCAAATTTTTGCATTTTTCTATGGAATTTGTAATTGTTTTGTGATACAATATTATTGTATAATCCCCGAAGTGTTGCTGATAGGCAGAACAAAGCCGTCGACGGCAAGGGAGGATATGTCGGCGGCAATAATACTATCGTCGCAGATGATTATGTTAATTCGTATCAGACCGCTGTCGGAGTCTTTATGATTTAAAACCTTGTATGAATATCGCGTGGCTCTTTTGCCGCGGTACATATTCAAGTCATATCCGTCACGGGATACAATTTTAGAGTAAGCAGAAAAAACAGGGTCGAACTCCTCGGGAATAGTGATGTGGGCAATATCGGCAGGCTTTTCTTCAACCTCCCAATTATACGCATTTATGAAGTCGATGTTTGACTCGTTTATTTCGCTGTCGGCTTTAAAAAATATCAATATTGCAAAAATCGTCAGTATTGAAAATGTTGCAAAGATTATATGAAAGCTTGTTATCCTTTTCATATTATGAACTCCTTGATGTTTGGCATATAATATAGCTTATGCGAATTTTGCAATAGATATGAAAGAATGGAGGAGAGGGCTTGCTCAGACTCGATAAGTACCTGTCCGATTGCGGAGTCGGAACAAGGTCGGAGATAAAAAAACTTATTCGTTCGGGTGCTGTCAGAGTTGACGGAGTGAACAAAGCAACGCCTGATACCAAAATTGATGAAACCTCCGCAACCGTATATTTCAACGATAGGATTATCAAATATCGCAAATATGTGTATTTGATGCTGAACAAGCCACAGGGCTATGTATCAGCCGTCAGGGATAATCACTATAAAACAGTTGTGGAGCTTGTGCCTGAGGAATATAAGCATTTTGACGTTTTTCCTATGGGCAGACTTGATATAGATACTGTGGGACTTTTAGTTCTCACAAATGACGGAGAGTTGGCACACAGACTGTTGTCCCCTGTAAAGCACGTTCCTAAAAAATATATAGCAGAGGTTGACGGCAGAGTGGATGACAGTGATATAGCCTGCTTTAAGTCGGGAATGGACTTAGGTGACTTTATCGCTAAGCCTGCGGAATTGAGAGTTATAGAGAACACAGATTTGGGATGTGTTGCAGAGGTCACAATAGCCGAGGGAAAGTTCCATCAGATAAAAAGAATGTTTGAGAAGGTAGGCAAAAAGGTTTTAAGACTTAAAAGAATACAGATGAATAACCTTGTGTTAGACGAAGCCTTAAAAGAGGGGGAGCTCCGTGAGCTTACGGAGAATGAACTTAAATTACTCTCACAAGAGAATAAGCATACAAAGGAAGAAAACAAATGATTTCAAAGGTGAATAGTGTAGGACTTACAGGCCTTGAAGGGTTTTGTATAGGCGTAGAAACAGATATTAGCAATGGCGTACCAACGTGGGAAATCGTAGGTATGCCTGATACTGCTGTCAAGGAATCAAAAGAGAGAATACGTACTGCAATTAAAAATTCAGGGCTTTTGATACCCGGCAGAAGAATACTTGTAAATCTTGCTCCGGCAGATATTAAAAAGGAAGGCACCTGTCTGGACCTGCCTATTGCTGTTGGCATACTCGTGTCAAGTGAGCAGATTTTTATTGATAATTTATCCGAATACGTGTTCTTTGGCGAGCTCTCTCTTGACGGAACTCTGCGTGGTATTCACGGTGCGTTGCCTATGGCGATTACCGCTTATCAGCACGGCATAAAAAAGATTTTTTTGCCTGAGCAAAACGCTTGCGAGGCCGCAGTTGTTGACGAAATAGAAGTGTATGGTGTAAAAAGCATTGAAGAATTGGTCAAGCATTTTACGGGAGAAGCACATATTACACCTACAAAGGTTGACGTAAAAAAGCTGTTTAAAAATACAAATGGACATAAGCTGGATTTTTCAGATGTAAAAGGGCAGGAGAGTGCAAAGCGTGCATTGGAGATTGCCGCCGCAGGCGGACACAACATTCTTATGATAGGGCCTCCCGGGTCGGGCAAGACAATGCTTGCTCAGAGAATACCCTCAATTTTGCCTGATATGACATTTGAGGAATCTTTGGAGGTTACAAAGGTTCACAGCATATCGGGGAGGTTGCCTAAGGATATGCCGATGATAACAACACGGCCTTTCAGAAGTCCCCATCATACGGTTTCCGCTTCCGGACTTACGGGCGGAGGTGTGGGAACGCCAAGACCCGGCGAAATCAGCTTGGCACACAAAGGTATTCTGTTTCTTGACGAATTGCCTGAATTCAGAAAGGATGCACTTGAGGTTATGCGTCAGCCCCTTGAGGACGGAATTGTGACAATAACAAGAACGGGCGGCACGTTCTCTTATCCGTCTGACTTTATGCTTGTGGCATCTATGAACCCTTGCCCCTGCGGATATTACGGAGATAAAAATCACGATTGCTCCTGTTCTCAAAAGCAAATTCAGCACTATCTTTCAAAGGTGAGCGGTCCGTTGCTTGACAGAATAGATTTACATATCGAAGTTCCTGCTGTGAACTACGAAGACCTTGGCAGTAGGAGCAACGCAGAAACTTCAGCCGAAATTAAAAAACGTGTGGACAAAGCAAGGGAAATTCAGTTGAAAAGATACAGCGGAACGGGAATATACTCTAACAGTGCGTTGACGGCGGCTATGATAGACGAATTTTGTGCATTGGATAATGACGGTGCAGAGCTGCTTAAAAATGCCTTTGATATGCTCGGCCTAAGTGCAAGGGCACATAACAGAATTTTAAAGGTTGCAAGAACCATTGCTGATATTGAAGGCAAAGAGAGAATTTCTAAAGAAAATATAGCGGAGGCTATACGATATAGATCTCTCGACAGAAAATTTTGGTCATAAAATTTTGGGGGTAGACTATTGTGAGATTACATATTGTGTTGGTTGAACCTGAGATACCATCAAATACAGGTAATATCTCAAGGACTTGCTCGGTTATTGATGCTCCGTTGCATCTCGTTCATCCCCTGGGGTTTGACATAAGCGAAAAGCAGGTCAGACGTGCAGGGCTTGATTATTGGGACGAGCTGGAGCTTTACGAGTATATGTCGTTTGATGAAGTGCGAAAAAAATATCCCAATGGTGAATTTTTCTATTGCACAACAAAAGCAAAAAATACTTACAGCGATGTAGATTACACAGACTTTGCTGACAAAGATATATTTTTAGTATTTGGCAAAGAGACTAAAGGCTTGCCTGAGGAACTCCTTGCCGCTAATTATGACAGATGTATAAGAATACCTATGAAAATAAATAAACGTTCGCTGAACTTGTCAAATTCGGTTGCAATAATTGCATATGATGTTTTAAGACAGTTCGGTTTTGAAAATCTTGAAAGAGAGGGTGCATTATATGATAAAATTGGTTACTGATATGGCGGCAGATATCCCAAAAAGTGTTGCGGAGGAGCTTGATATTAAGGTGCTTCCGTTTATGATACACATAGACGGAAAACAAATTCTGGCTGATATAAACCTGTCGCCTGAGGAGTTTTACAAAATCGTCGAAAGCAGTGAGGAAATTCCCACAACAAGTCAGATGAGTCCTGCTGATGTGGAGGAATTATATCGCGGTATAGGCAAGGAAAATACCATTATTCACATTACTATATCCTCCAAGGGCAGCGGAATTAATAACACCTGTAACCTGGTCGCAAATCAGCTTAACGAGGAAGGCTTTGATATAACAGTTATCGACTCAACTATGTTCGCATATGTTATAGGCAAGGTGGTTGTTGAGGCGGCTAAGATGGCTAAAAACGGTGCTGCAAAACAGGAGATAATTGATTTTGCAAAGGAAGCATATGCAAGGGATACGGCTTACTTCCTTGTTGACGACTTGACGTTTTTACGCAAGGGCGGCAGGATAAAGGCGACGGCTATGGCAATAAGCAAGGTGCTTGATATAAAGCCTATCTTAAATATAAATGACGGCTTGGTTGAGGCATTCAAAAAGGTCAGAGGAACAAAAAAGGCACTCAGCACATTGGTTGATTTTGTTGAAGACAGAATGGAGAACCCAACGGAAAACGAAGTTGTTATATTGGATTCCAACGCACCCGACAAGGTTGAAATTGTTGAGCAGCTTTTAAGAGAGAGAGTAAAGCCAAAGGATATTAAGTATGCAAAGATTGGACCTATTATTACATCTCACGCGGGAACAGGCTTGGTAGGCGTATTTTTTAAGCATAAAAAGCCGTACACCGAATATGAGAATAAGTAAAGAAAAATACTGAGAGGTAGGTTTGAGTATGTTTTTGGAACACGATGAGATGAAGTTTGCAATCTTGTATACTCTCGAAAAATATACAGAGCCCATATCAATGCCTGACTTGTGTGATATATTGACTTGGGAAAAGCAGGTTATGAATTATTTTGATGTTGCGTTGATGCTGAACGAACTCATAGAGGACGGCTTTGTGGACAGCAAGTATTACAGAGATGAGCGTTCCTTCTGCCTCAGCGAAAAGGGAAAGGAAACAAACTCGTTCTTTTACGAGCGTGTGCCAAACAGCGTAAGAAAGAGGATAGATGATGCCGTTTCTTCAATAAAGTTTGAGGAGCAGTATAATCCCAACTCTGTCACAAGTGAGGTAATTCCAATTGCTCCCCATCAATATATGGCATCACTTAAGATGCTGGATGCAAATGTTCCTATGCTGGAGCTACAGATAAATGCGGGCAGCAGATTGGAAGCAGAGCGTGCCGCTAAAATTCTTGTGAAAGAGGCGGACAATATATATAAATCAATTATAGACAAGATAATTGATAAATAAGCGTGGCTCTTGACGAATTAACGACTATGTGGTAAAATGAACTTTGTATGAAAACTGTGTATTACAGGCAGAAAGGTATGAAATAATATGGAAAAGCTTGGACTTAATGAAATTCGTGAGAGATATCTCTCATTTTTTGAAAGTAAAGGGCATTTACGTTTGCCGTCATTCCCGTTGGTTCCTCAGGGGGATGCAAGCCTTTTGCTTATAAATGCGGGAATGGCACCGCTTAAGCCATACTTCTTGGGCAAGGAGGTTCCGCCGAGAAAGCGTGTGACAACTTGTCAGAAGTGTATCAGAACTCCTGATATCGAGTGTGTAGGACTTACTGCACGTCACGGCACGTTCTTTGAGATGCTTGGTAACTTCTCATTTGGAGATTACTTCAAAAATGAGGCTACCGCTTGGGCGTGGGAGTTTATCACCAAGGTTCTTGAAATTCCTGAGGACAGACTTTGGGTAAGTGTGTACGAGGAGGATAAGGAAGCCGTTGAGATATGGACAAAACAGGTTGGTGTAAACCCTGACAGAATAGTTTATCTCGGCAAAGAGGACAACTTCTGGGAAATCGGCACAGGTCCTTGCGGTCCTTGCTCGGAAATATATTTCGACAGAGGCGAGGAATATGGTTGCGACAGTCCTGATTGTGCTGTTGGCTGTGATTGTGACAGATATGTTGAATTCTGGAATCTTGTGTTTACACAGTTTGATAAAGACGAGGCAGGCAATTATAACAGGCTTGCACATCCTAATATAGATACAGGTATGGGCCTTGAGCGTATTGCTTGTATTATGCAGGGCGTTACATCTATATTTGAGGTTGACACTATCAGAAAGATTTTGGATACAGCGGCTGATATGGTTGGCGTTACCTATGGCAAGGATAAGAAAACAGACATATCGCTCAGAGTTATAACCGACCACATCAGAAGTACAGTGTTTATGGTATCGGATGGTATTCTTCCTTCAAACGAGGGCAGAGGCTACGTTCTCCGCAGACTTTTGAGACGTGCCGCAAGACACGGCAGATTGTTGGGACTTAACCACGCATTCTTGTATGAGCTTGCAAAGGTTGTTGCTGACGAGTCAAAGACTGCTTATCCTGAACTTGAAAAGAACTTTGAGTATATCGAAAAGGTTATCAAAAACGAGGAAGAACGCTTTGAAGAAACCATTGACCAGGGTATTGAAATATTAAACGGTTATGAGGCAGAACTCAAGACACAGAACAAGACAGAGCTTTCGGGCGAAAATGCCTTTAAGCTTTATGATACCTATGGCTTCCCGATTGATTTGACAAAGGAAATTCTTGCAGAGAATGGTTATACAGTAGACGAAGAAGCCTTCGGAAAATTGATGGACGAACAGAGAGAACGTGCTCGTTCTGCCAGAGGTGATATGGAGGGCGAAGCGTGGAAAGAGGATATATTTGCAAATATTAAAGATGCAACCGAATTTGTAGGATATGACAATACAGAATATACAGCTACCATTCTTGGTATTGGCAAGGATGGCGAGAGAGTTGATGCTGCAAATGCAGGCGATGAAATTACGCTTGTCCTTGACAAGACTCCGTTTTATGCAGAGAGCGGCGGTCAGGTAGGCGATACAGGTATTATCAAATGCGGTGACGCAGTTGTAAAGGTTACCGACACCAAAAAGAGAAACGGAAAGTTCTTGCATATGTGCGTTGTGGAGAGCGGCAGCGTAAAGGTTGGCGATAAAACAGAATGTGTTATCGACAATATTCGCAGACTTGCAATCAGAAGAAACCACTCTTCTGCACATCTTTTGCAGGCGGCTTTGCGTAATACCCTGGGTAATCACGTTGCACAGGCAGGTTCTTACGTTGATGAGAACAGAATGAGATTTGACTTCTCTCACTTTGCGGCAATGACACCTGAGGAGCTTAAGCAGGTAGAAGACAGGGTAAATGAAATGATATTGGCTGATGCTGAAATCGAGTGCGGTGAAAAGACACTTGAAGAAGCAAAGGCAATGGGTGCAACAGCATTGTTCAGTGAAAAGTACGGCTCTGTTGTGCGTGTTGTAAAAATGGGTGACTTCAGTATGGAGTTGTGCGGCGGTACTCACGCAAGCTCTACCGGTAAGCTTGGCTTGTTCAAGATAATCGGTGAAAGCGGAGTTGCGGCAGGAGTAAGACGTATAGAGGCTGTTACGGGTCTTGGCGTTCTTAAATTGATTGACGAGAAGAACGAATTGATTAACGAAACTGCGGCTGCAATTAAAGCTAACCCTTCAAACCTTGTTTCAAGAGCTAATGCGGTTATGCAGGAACTTCACGAAAGCAAGCGTGAGGTTGAAAGTATGAAGAGTAAGATGGCTCAATCTGCCGCAAGTGATATCGGCAAGGACGCAGAGGTTGTAGACGGCGTTACCGTCATTGCACAGCTTTTGGCTGACGGAATGGATATGAACACACTTCGCGGTGTGGGTGACAGCATCAAGCAGAATAATGAAAACGCTCTTATCGTGCTGGCATCTAAGGACGGCGGAAAGGTAAACCTTGTTGCAATGGCTACCAAAGAGGCTGTGGCAGGCGGTGCTCACGCAGGCAAAGTTTTATCTGAGGTTGCCAAGCTTATGGGCGGCGGAGGCGGCGGTAAGCCCGAGTCTGCTCAAGCCGGCGGCAAAAACCCCGAAAAAGCCGAGGAGGCTATATCTAAGGTTGTTGAGATATTCAAGAGTATGAGATAATCTGTTCAATAAATTTTGAGCAGAGTGTCCCGATGTACGAAAAGAGGTGTTACTAATGGAGGATTGCTTATTTTGTAAAATAGTTGCCGGTGATATTCCGTCTACCAAGGTCTATGAGGATGACAAGGTATATGCCTTTAACGACATTGAACCTCAGGCACCTATACACATAATTATTGTGCCTAAAATGCATATTTCGTCTTCAAACGAGCTGACGGACGACAACGCAGAGGTTGTAGGTCACATTTTTGCCGTTGCTGCAAAAATCGCAAGAGAAAAAGGTTTTGCGGAAAAGGGTTGGAGAATTGTGAACAACTGCGGCGAGGACGGCGGTCAGACTGTGGGACATATACATTTCCACCTGCTTGCAGGCAGAAATCTCGGTTGGCCTCCGGGCTAAAAAATTAAATAATCTGCGGTATGCTCAAATAAAAGAGTATGCCGCCTTTTTTTGTTTTGAAATTAATATTCCGGCAGATGATTCGGTACGCTTGCTAAGCAATGTATTGGAGGAAATAGACTACACAGAGTTGTATGGAGCGTATTCTCGTAAAGAGAAAATTTGTGCAGTATCACCGAAGAATCTTTTTAAAATCCTTGTGTATGCATATATGAACAACATATATTCCTCAAGGCAAATTGAACTTGTGTGCAAGAGAGACATTAACTTTATGTATCTTTTGGAAGGTGCAAAAGCACCTGACCATAATACAATAGCCAGATTTAGAAGCACACGATTAAAAGCTATCCACATTTTGGGCGGAAAAAGAGGGCGATGCCTCAATTAAGTGAAAATTCACTTATTGAGACACGCCCTTTAGTATAATCAGTAAGACCACTGGGGTTGATTTTCGGCATCGTATCTTGTCTTGATGTAAAATACGATAACATTTTTCTGTGTTGGAAAATATTACAGATAAGCATTCAAATACCTTTAATTTTTGAAAAATCCACTGCTTGAATATCATCACATCTTTATTCTGTGACTGTTAAATTTAGAAATATATCGTATTTTTATACTTATGTCTAAAACAAATGCGCCTAATTCAGAAATTTAAAATAAATTCTATAATAAATGCCGCGCTCCAGCTAAAGCAATCACAGCACATTCCCCTTCCGGTTATTGAATCATAATTTTCAAAAATCCCTCTTTTTTCTTCTGTACACCACTTTAAAATCGTATTTTTTATTTTGTCTGCGGAATAAAATCCATAGTTTTTTAATCCTTTTGCCGCAAAATATGCAACATTCAGCCATACAGGACCGCGCCAGTAATTTTCCGAAAATTCCGGATTATCATATACCACCGTCGGCATTTTGCAGTCAAACTTATTTTTATTCTCGGCCAGTATATTCATTGCTGCAGCACGCTCTTGCGATGCAATTCCTATATATAGCGGCATAAAAGATGCAACTGTCAAAATGTCACTTATCTCATATGTGAAACGATTTACATCAGCATAATACTGTTTTTCATCGTTCCACATCTTTTCTTCTATCAGCTTTTCAAGATTCTTTTCTTTTCTATTCCATTTTTTTGCATCCTCCGTCAATTCAAGTTCCTCGGCAAAAAAGCTCATTGAGCGGTAAAATGTAATCATATAGCAATTCAAATCGATTGCCCACAGTTCAGATGTTTTCGCAAAATCCCATCTGACCGAATTATCCCAGCCCGATTCCCAGCCTGCCAACATATCAAATTCTTTACTTTTTTCATCTATCGCAGCGCTGTAATAAAATAATCCCTCGCTACATCTGTTTTTGCACCACCATTGCTCATTTTTTTCAAACATAGGATAGAGCTTTTTTATAAAATCTTTATCACCACATCTCCTGTATACCATTTCTGCCGACCATGGCATAACCGGCGGTTTTGAAAGTCTGTCTTCTATACGTCCGTCAACAAATATGACATCCGGCAACATGCCGTCTTCTTTTTGAAATTGCATAAATCCCATAACGCAATCCTTTGCAAGCTCTGTATCCCATCTTGATACTGCCATTGCGTGAAAAGCCGTGTCCCAATTCCAAATACCTCTAAACCCTGGTCCGCCGGGCATTATGCACTGATACGGCTCCCACGGTAATTCTTCACCGGCCGATATATTGTTTACCAGCGTATCCGCTGCTCTCTTTAAAAGCTCATATTCTGCCGGCAACGCTTTATCTTGCTCGTATAACCATATTTCCTTTAGTCTGTCATTTTTTATCATTTTATACAACCCCCGTATGCATATACTGTATATAGTATATTACAAAAAAACACTTGCGTAAATAGACAAAACGTGTTACAATATGGACAAAAGTACATTTCAAAGAAAGTGGTGATTATATGCTGTTCTGTTCTCCTTTTGATGAGGCACACCACCATTATTACCGTATATCAAATGTTTTACAGCACAATAATTTTTACGCCGTTGAAGTAGGCTATAACAAAGTACCGCCAGGTATGAGACAATGTTACAAGCGCAACATTTTTATTCTTCATTATATAATATCAGGAAAAGGGTTTTTCTGCGGTCAACCATTTGATAAAGATTATGCTTATATAGTCCTGCCGGATGAATACGAAGATTTTACATCAAGTGACGAACATCCATATGAAGCATATTGGATTATGTTCCAAGGAAAAGATACAATGTCAATTTTAAAAAACGCTTCTCTGCCTACGCATAACAAGGTTTTTAAATTCAATGACAATGAAAAATGTGCAGAAATAATTCATAAAGTATTGTTTGATATTAAGCCGAAAAATGAATTTGAGGAAGCTTATTTAATGCAATCTGCATTATATGAAATTTTTTCTTTGCATCTGCGTGATTCCAACAATCCGCCCAGCTCTGCAATTGCACCGGAAATGCAAATTAAAAAATTTTTAGATGAAAATTTTTTCCGTGAAATTAACATAAATGAACTTACAAAGCCGCACAGCTATGTTTAAGGCATTTAAGAATGCATACAACGAAACGCCTCTTGAATATCTTACAAATTTGCGCATAACAAAAAGCAAAGAGCTTTTGACCAATAAATTAAATAATTTGTCAATATCTGAGGTTTCGCAAATTGTAGGATTCAATGATCCCCTTTACTTTTCAAGGGTTTTCAGTAAAAAAACAGGAATGTCCCCTTCCGAATTTCGCAATACTTTTTATTTTTGAAAATTCCACTGCTTGAATATCACATCTTTATTCTGTCTTTAATCAAGCTCAATATGTTGAGGGATTTTTATGATTTTGAATAAAATCCAGATAAGAAGATATGTTTCGGATTTAAACGGAGTATTTACGGCGGGAATAATCATCTCGGTTGTTTCAGGTCTTGGTTGTTGCTTGAATTGTACGTAAGGCGAAAATAAAACGATAAATTGGCATTTGAAGGAGGATAAACATAATGAATATTGAGTATAAAGATATCAATGATTTTGGATGTGACGAGCTTGAAAGACTGTTCCTTTCGGTTGAGTGGTCGTCAGGTCATTTCCCTGATAAGCTTGTAGTGGCAATGCAGAATTTTGATACGGTTTATTCAGCTTGGTACGAAAATAAACTTGTCGGTATGATATGTGCAATGGATGACGGGATAATGAATGCTTATGTTCATTATCTTCTTGTGGACCCCGATTATCACGGTAAAACTATTGGCAGAACACTTGTAAATATGGTAAAGCGAAAATACAAGGATTTTATGAGAATAGCGGTTATCGCATACGATGATGAAATGAAATTCTATGAGAATTGCGGATTTGTAAAAGCCAAAGATGCATCGCCTATGTTTATAACATCATTATGGACATAAATTTTGTTGTATTACAGTGAACAGAGTGGTGTCGCTGTAATAAAAAACAAAATTATTTATAGAGATGGAATTTGTGCAGTTGGAAACAGACGAGCTTATACTGCGGCACGTTCAATGTATATTTTCGTGTAGATGATTGTTATCGCGCATATTTGCTGGGTAAAACCCCCATCTCTTTTTTAAATATTTCGGAGAAATAATTGTAATCGCCAAAGCCGGATTCGATTGCCGCATCCGCAACGGATAAGCCTGATTTAAGTAGCTGTGCAGCACAATTTACCCGTTGCTTTCTTATGTACGATGCAATTCCTGTGCCGTAACTTTCACGGGAGATTTTATATAGCTTATTTCGGCTTATACGAAAATGTGTACAAAGGGCATCAACAGACAAGTCGGTGGTTAAATTTTTTGTTATATATGTTGATATGAGTGCGGCAAGACAATCATCATTAACTCGCACCAAGCGGTTTGCCCATAGATAACAGGCACAAGCCTCCATAAGATTTACAGCCGCCTCAATTTGCTTCCTGTTTTTTGTTACTAATTTATCGTATTCTCCGTTTAGGTCGAGTTCGCTGTAATTGCTTACATATTTTAATATACTGTCTTTTTTCTTTTTCTTTTCAGACTTGTCCATCACTTGACCGAGCATTATATATCCCAAAATAATCCCCTTCATCTTTAAAGGAGCAATAGACTCAATAAGACCGGCGTGACAAGTATAAGTATAAATAGCATTTGTCTTTCGGCAAACAGAACGTGCGTTTTTATCACACATTCTGCATAATTCGCTAAAAGCATCATTTTTCCTAAGCTCACCGCAAAAACCGCTGTCATCATTGGGTACGGACATTATTTTATTGAAATCGTCATCAAACATTACTATACGGATTTTTGTAAGTGTGTAGAAATTAGTCATTATTTCCTGAAGCTTTTCGGAGTCAAATGTTATATTCATATCAAATATTCCTTTCGGTACGAATTTCGAGATTTTGGGATAAATGTATCTATCATCAATATATATAGTATGCTATAATCATTATATTGAATATTTTATTTAATGTCAATAACTTGCTGATAGGAGAATGAAAAAATGGTGTTGGATTTTTCGCAAAATAAACTTTTTGCCGTTTTTGAAACTACGGAAACAGGTATGGTTGTATTGAAACATTTTTCGTCATTACCAAATTCGGAGCCAGAGAAAAAAGAGTATGCTGTATCTGATATTCACATCTGCGGTGAAAAGTATGACGCACGTTTCGGGGCAAAACATATGGGCGAATCGGGAACGGTTAGTTTAAAATATCAAAAACATAATTATTATGAAAATGAAAACGGAAATAAGTTAGAGTTTTTGCTTAAGGATGACAAGATAGAGGTTGTTGTACACTATCAGTTCTATAAAGGGATTTCAGCTGTCAGAGCCTGGAAAACGGTAACTAATATTTCAGAAGATAAGGTCGGCTTGGAGTATGTATCGTCATTTTCGTATACGGGAATTAATGAGGAAAACTTAAAGCTGTTGATTCCTCATAACTCATGGTGCAGTGAGGTTGATTGGGAGGAGTTTACTCCCGAACAGCTCGGTATGAAAAAGTACAGAGCCAATCTTTCTAAAAGAATATCAATATCAAATACAGGCTCTTGGTCGACACAGGAATATTTGCCTATGGCTGCTGCGGTAAGCGATAACGATACTCTTATTTGGCAAATCGAAAACAACGGCTCGTGGCAATGGGAAATAGGCGAAATGGATAATCTGCTTTATCTTAAATTGTCCGGACCCAATGAGCAGGAAAATTCCTGGTATAAAGAGCTTTTGCCGGGCGAGAGTTTTGAGAGCGTGAAGGCGTGTGTAACTGTAGGAAACAGCTTTGATTCTGCACTCGGAGCATTGACGGAGTACAGGAGGAAGATATTTAACAACAATGACACAAATAGAAAGCTTCCGGTAATATTCAATGACTATATGAACTGTCTGTGGGCGGACCCAACGGAAGAAAAAATGTTACCGCTTATAGATAAAGCCGCAGAGCTAGGCTGTGAATACTATTGTATGGATGCAGGTTGGTATGCGGATGGAACCTGGTGGGAAACCGTTGGTGAATGGAAAGAGGAAAGAAAAAGATTTCCTAAAGGTATTAAAAAGGTCTTTGATTATATAAAAGATAAGGGTATGCTGCCGGGAATATGGCTTGAAATTGAGGTAATAGGAATCAATTGTCCAATATTGAATGAATTTGATGATGATTGTTTCTTTATGCGACACGGAAAGCGTATCGTAAACAGAGGAAGATATCAGCTTGATTTCAGAAATGAAAAAGTACGCCGTTTTGCATCGGACACAGTAGCAAGAGTAGTTGAGGACTACGGAGCGGAGTATATAAAATTTGACTATAACACTACA
>CADAVS010000006.1 GCA_902791425.1 uncultured Ruminococcus sp. | reverse complement strand
TCTGACGATTTGTTGATTTTGGGCAAAAAGCAGTACAGAATAAATATCTCTCAGAGCGATTTATAAAATACACAATTTATGAAAAGAGGCCTCATATTTGAGGTCTTTTTCCATCTTATCACATTTGTACCTATTAATTTTTCGTTGACTTAAATGTATATATTATATCAGACACTGTAGGGCAGGGGCTTGCTCCTGCCGATATCTTGGTTAATTTTTGACAAGGGCTTGCTCCTGTCAAACGATTATTTTCTGTCTTTTATACTTGCAGTATTGTACAAATTTTTTAAATTTTAGAAAAAATTATTCAAAAATGTATAGACAATTAACAAAAAATATATTATAATTCTATTATACTTATATTGAATTGACCCAAAGAAATATAAAAAATATAAGGAGAACTACAATGAAAACAGAACTGTTAATTATGGCTGCAGGAATGGGAAGCCGTTTTGGAGGATTAAAACAAATAGAACCTCTCGGTCCTAATGGTGAGATTATTCTTGATTTTTCAGTTTATGACGCTGTCAAGGCAGGCTTTGACAAGGTTGTATTTGTTATCAAAAAGGAAATTGAAAAAGATTTCCGTGCCGCTTGCGGAAAGCGTATTGAAAAAATGATTGATGTTGACTACGCTTTCCAGGAAAAGGATGACCTCCCTGACGGATTTACTCTGCCCGATACCCGCGAAAAACCTTGGGGAACCGGTCAGGCAGTTTTATCCGCCAAGAACATAATAACATCTCCGTTCGCTGTTATCAACGCAGATGACTATTACGGCAGAGAATCATTTGAGATTATACATAACCATCTTGTTTCCGACAGCGATATGTGTATGGTTGGCTATAAGCTTGGAAACACAATCACCGACAACGGCACGGTTACACGCGGAGTGTGTGAAACCGAGAACGGATACTTAACCAAGATAACCGAATGCAGCGGTCTTGACAAAAACTCAGAATATCCTATGGACACTATTGTTTCTATGAATATGTGGGGCTTGGATACAGATGTATTCGATTTTCTGGAAAAGGAATTTCCATTATTCTTAAAGGAGAATATAAACGAACCTAAAAAAGAATTCTTGCTTCCTACTATATTGAATGACAGAATGAATAAAGAAAACAAAAAAATCAAGGTTTTAAGCACAGACTCCCAGTGGTACGGCGTTACATACCGTGAGGACTCTCCCGGCGTTTCCGCCGCAATGCGGGAATTTATTAACAAGGGATTGTATGATTTTAAATAAGTAAACGTTAAAGGGCGTATCCCAATAAGTGAAATTTCACTAATTGAGATACGCTCTCTTTTTTCCACAGAATGAATATTTACCTCTTTTGGTTGTACTATCCTTCATTCTTATTATCGTATTGTTTAACCTCAACAGATTGTGTTTCAAAGTTTATAAATATCTGATAGGCATAATTATCCTCGCTGGTGTCCCATATTTCAACAAATTTAGGCGTTACCTCGATTATAATTTCGCTGTCCTCGTGTGAGTATTTGTTATAACTGCCCCACAGATATTTTTCATATAGCTTCTCAAAGCGTCTGTCCTCTTCTTCTACCACAAGTCCTTTGTTTTGGGCAACACCCTCAATCTGAACTCCGCTCCAACACAGAGCAACATTGGGATTCTTGAAAAGCTGTTGAGTTTTGCGGAAGTTCTTATCCGTCTTGAAATATACTTTTTTGTCATAAAACAGACAGCTTACATTTCGCACCATAACATAGTCATTGACAGAGCTTGCCAACGCCATAATTTTCCAATTCTCCAGCTTTTCAAACATCAGGTCTACTGCCTGGTCAAAGGTTAAATTTTTATGCAGACTAAAATTCATCTTTACTCCTCCATTAATAAATTCTTTTTTATAAATTTGCTGATTTTTTTATAAATCAGTACAGTGATAATCGAAGTAATCACCCTTGAAACAGCGTTAAAGGGAACAACCGAAAACGCCACAAAAGTCGGAATATTCTTTATCCACGGGTTTACAGCCGTGCATATTTCGATAATGCTGTCCCAGCTCATTCCGTACAGCTTTATATAAGCAGGAAAAATCAGATACAGATTTGTAAAGACCGCAATAACAATACTGATTACACTCCCGATAATTAAGCCGACAACCGCACCCTTTTTTGTTTTATGACGGCGGTAGTACAACACCGCAGGCAACACATAGGCTATACTTAAAATAAGGTTCTGAATTTCCCCTGTCAGCATTGAGCTTGAACCTTTAATAACAAGCTTTAAAAGCAGCTTAATTGAGATAATTCCAACGGCACCCGACGGCCCTAAAATAAAACCTCCGATTAGTTCAGGCAATGCCGAGGCATCAAACTCAGCAAAGGGCGAAAGAATCGGCACCGAAAACGAAAAGAACATCAGTACAAATGACATAGCGCCGAACAGAGCCGCAATAGTGATTTTTGATAGTTTTGATTTTTTCATAATATGACCCCCAAAAATAAAAATTTCCAAAGCCAAAACAATTCGGCTTTGGAATAAATTTTCTTCTGAGGATGCAATATACAGCAACCTGAAATTTATATCTTTTCCCATCCGGACTATACCGTCGGTTTCGGAATTTCACCGAATCAACCCTTATATCAAGGGCTCATGGACTTTACCATCGGTCAGGAATTTCACCCTGCCCCAAAGACATATTGTTTTCACTTTTTCTATATTCTACCACAATGTACTGCCATATGTCAATATATATAACAGCATTTTTTGCATAAATATGGGGCAGATTTATTATGACAAATCTGTCCCATATTGAAATTTACAGTATTTTTACTATCTGGGAGGCTTTTGGAAATGCTGATAATCCTTTTCGCCGCTCCAATCGCCGCCCCATTCCCAGCCACGACTTATAAAAATCTCATAAATTGGGTCGCCGTGACGAATTATACCGGGCAAATCTTGATTTCTCGAAGCATATTGATATGCATTTGCAGGACTTACATATCCGGTAGCAGGCACATAATACGGATTGATTTTGGGATTTATATCAATAGCACGTCCATATGCGTGATTTGAAATAGTATTTGTTCCGTTTACCACTCTATAATAAAATGCCGAAGTATTATTTTGACTCATAGAAGCCCTGTCAAGATTGTTGAATGTTTCATCAATATACTGCGTGTAATAATCCACAAGTTCCATTTTTTCTATGGGAAATTTAATTTCCAACAGCTCCTCGAATATGTCCAGCACTTCATCAGCTATTTCAACCGAAACCACCATATGCCCCTTAACAATTTTTCCATTATAATCATAATGGGGTATTGTCAGATACGACAAATCATCAAAGGTAACCGTTGCACCCTCAGGCATTGAAATCCCTTTCATCTTTTGCCTGATTTCCTGGGGTATTGGCTGCTTTGAGCCGCGTGTTTCTGCAACATTGATACCTTCAGGCTTTTCTTTAGTTTCAGACTTGGACTCCTCCTTCGTTTCAGAATCCTTACTGTTCCCTCTCGATATGGCATCAATAGTTTCATCCGATACCCCGCTGTTTAACTGTATAGGCTCATCCTGTCTGCCGCATCCGCAAAAATTTGAAATCAACAAACTCAAACATAAACACAAGCCAACGATTTTCATATACTTGCAAACCATAATACTATTTACCTCAAAAGCTAATTCTGTATTCCCTGTCACCAATCATAACGAGGTCTCCGCTTACCAATCTGTTTCTGCCGTTTAGCGGCAATCCGTTCACCAATGTACCGTTTGTAGAGCCTAAATCCTCAATATAAAGTGTTGATTGCTCATATGAAATACTGCAATGTTGACCCGATATTTGCGGGTCGTGAATTACAATTCCACATTCAGGACTGCGTCCGATTACAATACTCCTCGATACAGTAGCAGATTTCACGTCATTTCCGCCAATCTCTGTCAATGTAAATTTGACAGAAGGACCTGATGGGCGGCTTACCTCAGAGGCAGGTGCCGTTGCCGCCGTAATCGGCTCTGACTTAGGTATGTTGGCTGACTCCGCCGAATATACGGGTGCACTGTTTGAAATATACGATACGCTTTTCTTTTTACTGCGATTTAAGAAAGCCACTACAATAATAATGATTGCAATAAGGATTAACAAAATTGCCGCAAATGCAATAATAAAAACTGATGACATAAAGTTACCTCCTTCTTTATCACCTGCCGACGTCTCGGCAATAGGTAAATTCACAGATGCTCCCGTTGGTTTTTTCAATATACAGCTTATATTGTCCGAAACCTCTTTGCCGTCACATCTCACTGAAATTTTAATATTGTGAAGCTGACCATCTGTCTTTCCTGCAGGGTAGCTTAAGCTTACGATAAATGATTTAGAAAAATCCTCCTGCAATGATGAATAGACACTTTCTACGCTGTGAGTGGAAATATTATATATAATTCCGTTGGTGTAATCACGCAAAGTATTCATAAACGCCTCTCCGTTGTTTGAACCTCTGCCCGGAACCCATAAACCATAAATCGGCACAAGCTCCTCCTGAGCACGTTTCAAGGTGTCATCTTCACTAATCCCGCCATCATAATCATTCTTGCCGTCAGACAGTAAGAACACCGCCTTACGCTTTGGAAGCTCGCTATCGTTGCGAGAAATCAAATTCATTGCCTCGTCAAGTCCGCCGTATAGATTTGTACGACCGTCATTATTGGAAATACCATCTATTGTGTTCACCAAGCTTGTTGCATCATTTGTGAAATCCTGAACCAATTTAACCTCATTTCCAAAGGTTATGAGTGCCATACGGTCTTTTTCATTCATAGATTCCGCCCACTTCTTAGTTGCTGTTTTAACCTGAGAAAATTGGCTATAATTCAGCGAGCCTGAAATGTCAATCAAAAATATGTATGCCATTCCTTCCCCTGACTCCGAAAATCTGCGTATATCCCTAACTCCCATTTTGGCATTGTCAATAGACGCATAAATCTCTGTTTTTGCAGGCGTCTCTATCGGTTGACCATCTGCATCATTCATATTTATGTATAAGTTCATCACATCCGTATACATATATATCTGACGAACATCAACACCTTGCAGTGTTGCGGCATTTGTCTGCACACCGCCAAACACTAAAGATATCAGACAAAAAATCAGTGTTAATCTTTTTGCCATTGAAATCCCTCCCCGCAAAACGGAATAAACATAAGTTTTGTCTTTCCAAGCTCGATTACATCTCCGCGTTTTATCTTTTCGGGTGCACGCAATTCCTCATCATTTAAATATACAAGTCCGTGACCTTCACCCGGATAAACGTTATAAGTATTTGTTTTCGGGTCATAGCTTACTGCGGCGTGATTGTTACGAGATATACTCTCGTCACCTGCGATATTTACATCCATAGAGGCAGAACGTCCTATAAAATTCTTTTCACTTCTCAATCTGTAATCCTTACCTCTTTCCGGACCATCAATACATACAAGCCATCCTACAACAGGGTCATATCCCAGCCTGCCTCTCATAATTCCTACGGTCTTTCCATCATTTACCGCAGCCCTGCTTTTTGCCACAGTTTTGTCAATAACCGGTGCGGCAGGTTTCGCCTGTGTTACCCCTGTCCCTACAATAGGATTACGTACCGGCATAGTAACCGATAAATCAAGGTTCTGCACTCCGCAAAACGGACAAACCGAATGTTTTGTATCATCATAAAAATGACCATTGTTACATCTCTTCATAGACATATTATCACCTCGTAAAAATTTTAAACATATATTGTGACCGCACTATAATTATCACAATCAGGAATATCCTTTATATTCTTTTTTATAATGCGAACCATTTTTGCCAACCACCGTGACGCAGTTTGCGACTTTTTAAGCGCTGCAACAACATCTTTTTCTGAAATATGCTCCCAAAATCCATCTGTGCAAAGCAGAAAAGCATCGCCCTCCTCAACTTTGACAGCTTCCGCTATTTCAGGCTTGAACTTTTCCGGCACACCCATACTTCTGATAAGTCTGTTTTGGTCCGGACTGTTCTTTATATCTTCGTAGGAAATTTCCCCGTTTAAATACGAAAGATAAGCAACCGAATGATCGGCAGTTACCTGTTGCAAAACTCCTTTTCGAAAATGGTATATACGGCTGTCGCCGATATGCCCATAAACCGCAGTTTTATCGGAAATAAGAAGTGCCGCCAAAGTGGTACGCATCCCCTTTTTTCCCTCCAAATCAGCTGTTGCAAGAAGTTTGTTCTGTGCCGTATAGAAAAGCTCTTTAAGGCGGTCAGTGCTGCATAAATCATTCATATAATACTCCCTCTCCAGAGCTTCTGTTACGCAGGCTGATGCAATATCTCCGCCTGCGTGTCCGCCAAGTCCGTCTGCTACCGCAAAGCATCCTCCGTTTTTCGTCTGATACGCCATCACGCTGTCCTCATTCTTGTTTCGACCGCCAATATCACATACCTTAGCTATATCCATATCAATCTCCATTTCTCTGAAATTATATGGTTAAAATTCCACATTAATCCTCTAATCCCGCACGGAACATAGTCGTTTCGTCGCCCAAATAGAATTTTGTTTCCGCTTTAACAATCGTAGGCACCTTAGGCTGTAGCCTTGTTCCGTTTGCAAGAAATGTGCCGTTAGCCGATGACAAATCTGTTAATATAAACACGCGGTCAACAGGGTTATAACGCACATTACAATGTGAACGGCTGACCTTTGGACTGTCAAACGGCAACACAATTTGACAAATTGCCGCATCTCTTCCTATATTGACACCCTCTGACGGAAGATAAAATCTTTGACCTGCAAACTCTCCGCCTATTCCGTAAAGAACCGCCTTTGGCTGTTTGTTCTTCTTAATTAAGATAACTATAAGGAATATTACCGCCGCTATTACAAGCAACATTGCCAAAATGAGAATAACCCAGACCAATGTGAGATTTTGTGCCTTTATGTACTTAATTCCGTTCTGCGAAAGCACCTTGGTCAATTCCTCAACTCGAATTGCGGCATTTACGCCATCGGCTCCGTCAACTCCCCAAGAGTTAATTCCTATAACCTCACCCTTGCTGTTCACAAAGGGTCCGCCTGAATTTCCGGGGTTTAATGCTACGTTAATCTGATATACACTTACAGGCTCAAGATTTGCAATATAGGGAACAGTTTGCAAGGCACCAATAATACCGTCAGTTACTGTTATATCCTCCTTATTACCTGTTATCATCTGCGAAAGCTCTGACGCTGCAAACGGATAACCCAAAGCATAACCCTTACTGCCTACTCTTGCGGGCTTGTCGTTAATAACCGCAGGTTCAACATTGTGGAGCGGTATGGATGTATACAATACAGCCAAATCAGATGCCGGCAAAGACACCTTCACAGTTGCTTCAATCAAGTTATCCCTTGAAAGCAGTATTGAAATCTTCTCGGCGCCGTCAACCACGTGATAATTTGTAACAATATACTGTACAGGTTTTTGACTTCCCACAGCAAAACCTGTACCATACGCCTCACCAAACGGCGTATCCACGACTATACGTACAACACTTGAACGCACATCCATTACCGCCTTCGGTGCTCCGTCTGCAAATACTGCAGCTTGTGTAAAGACAAGCATAAATATGCAGCAAAATGCAATTAAATGTTTTTTCATATGTATCTTCCTCCCAAAAATATATTTATATTATTTTCAATAGTACAACAGTAGTATTGTCCTGTCCCTCGTACTGCTTAAGCATAGCAGCATCCACAAGAGCCTGTGCCTTCTCCTCCGTATCGGATGACAATATCTTTGATATTTCCTCATTGGTCAATGCTCTATACAAGCCATCTGTGCACAAGACGACTATATCTCCCATTCTGAGCGGAACAGGCTGTTCGTTCATATCTATCAATTCAATTTCAGGTACTCCCAGGTACGAGGTTAAGGCTCCCCTTTCGGGATTGTTCAACGCCTCCTCACGGGATATTTCTCCCGCCGCACACATATCATCAAGCAGCTCCGCATATATGTGGTCCTTGTTAAGCTGACGCAAAAGTCCGTTGCGATACAGATACAAATGGCTGTCGCCGACAGATATCCAATTCAGCTTGTTTTTTTTGACAACCGCACCTATCAAGGTGGAACCCGAACCCGAATCATTCAGCACCGCATCATTTGCGGCATACAGTGCATCAAGCATAGAATCCTGCAATGCAACTCCATTGTGCATATTGTCACTATATACATCAAGAAAAGTTTTCACACCTGTAATGCTCGCATTTCTGCCGTTTTCCATTCCACCCATTCCGTCACCCAACACAGCAACACATCCCAATTCCGCAATTTCATCAAAATCCATTAAATCGCTGTACGAAAAATAGTCCTGCTGCTCGCTTCTATAACCGATTTCCTGTGCGTTATCAGGCAGAACATATAACATTTCCTTATTTTCTCTCATAGACAAAGTTTTTTCTGTTCGTTCTGTTCCTTTACTTATATGAACATTATAAAGGTTTTCATCTTTTTTTCTCATCAATCGAATCTCTCCCTTTAATATGCCTGAATTTCCGAAATACAGCAGTCGTTCCATTTAGAGCCGTTATAAATGCTGTTAATGGTTATTTTAACCATCGTTGTCTTTTTAATTCCTCCAAAATCAATTGTCTGATATAGATAGTTATCATTATTAAAAACATCCTCAAGGGTATATGACATTTTACTTCCGTCAGACAACTCAACCGTAATATTCTTAGGTCGATTGTTTGCGTAATACAACCACATACCGTATCCCGAACTGTATTTTGTATATCCGTTTAAAATACGCAATCCCTTAATCTGCTGTTCTGTTTGGGCGGATAAAGTAATCCATTCTCCGACACCATTGGGTACATTCCACGCAGTGGAGGGATTTCCGTCTAAAACCAAATTATGTCCGTAACTCCTGTTGTTTGAGGTTGCCGTTGTAACACGTGATGCCGACGTTTGAGTAAAGCTCGGCGGCATATATACTTCTTGCGATGCTTTTCCGACAGAAGAGCCTTGCATATTATCAACAGTCGCCGTGTTATCCGAACCCGAAACTGAAATTATATATATAACAAATACCAATATACCCACAAATATCAAAGAGCCAAGCACACTTGCTACTATCATTAAAATAGTTTTTTGCCGAGAACTGTTTGCGGGCTTTGCCGAACCTTGTATGTAAACGCCCCCGTTTGACATTTGCTGCGAATTATTTACTCCGTCATATTTATCTGTAGCCGTACTGTTGGTTACATCTGACGTTCCCGAAAAGCTGTCAGTCACTCCATTAAGTGCAGCCTGCAGCTGCTCTATTGAAGCAAATCTTTCTGCCGCACGCACTGCCAGACCCTTTCTAAGTGCTATTTGCACATTCTCCGGTAATTCCGACGGTATCTCAAGGTCGTCATTCATTACCCTTTCCAGTGAATCTGAAGGCGGCACTCCTGTTATCATTCTGTACAGTGTTGCCGTCAATGCATATACATCTGTCCACGGACCCTGATTGCCGTGACTTCTGTATTGCTCCTCCGGAGCATAGCCGGGCTTTAACATTATTGATATACTCTTTTGTTCGTTCATCGACTGCCGTGCCGCTCCGAAATCTATCAATCTAACCTGTCCGTTTGTTGTTATAAATATATTGTCAGGGCTTATATCTCTGTGTATTATCCCCTCTTTGTGTACCGCTCGCAACGCATCCATTATCGGCGTCAGCAATGCTATTGAATCCTCTGCCGAAATGCGTCCTCCCTTCTGCTCTAAATATTGCTTAAGGTCTACTCCGTCCAAATACTGCATTACCATATATGCCGTTCCGTTTGCCTCAAAGCAATCCTTTACTCCCACTATACACGGATGCTCTGCAAACCTCGCTAACATACGTGCCTCTTCAAGAAATCGTTTCTTTCCCTTTATGTAGTCATCATTTGTCCTTGTAAACGCCATAACCGTCTTGTCTCCGACTGTCCGCTGTGCTATATCCGACGGATAATATTCCTTGATTGCCACCTTTGTGCCAAGTACGTCATCATAACCTATATATGTAATTCCAAAACCGCCCTGTCCGAGAGCAATGCCTATCGTATATCTTTCCTTAAGCACATACCCGGGCGGCAGAAAGGTAATCGCTGCCTCCGAGAGCATTTCCTCGTCAAGCCCGCAATACGGACAGACCGCTTCACTTCCCTTTTCGTTCATACATCCCATACATAAACTCACTTTTTTCACATCCCCCATAAAGTTCCTAAAACTCCAAAATATACATTTATTATATCAAAAGCAACATAATACGTCAACACTTTTTACTCTATTATCAAATTAATATAATCCCCTTAAAGCAGATGCTTGAAAAAACTAAAAATTCAAGCCTGCCTCAAGGGGATTACATCAAAAAGCTTCCGATTTAGTATATTAAATTTTAAAAACCTATTTCTTTGACAAGTGCCTTCATAGTATCGGCACTTTTTTTAAGTCCCGATATTTCTTCATCAGAAAAGTCAATTCCTACAATTCGCTCCGCACCGCCTGCACCGACAATGGTAGGCACCGAAAGGCATATATCGGATATCCCATATTCACCCTCCAGCATACTCGATACAGTCAGTATTGAATTTTCGTCGCCGATTATTGCCTCTACAATTCTTTTAACAGCCAACGCAATGGCATAATAGGTAGAACCTTTTTTGTCTATTATCTCATATGCGGCATTTTTTGTTTTATTGTAAAACTCGTTTCTGCACACCTCAATAGACTCGCCATTGTCTGTGCTGCCGAAGTAGTTTTCTATACTCATACCCGCAATGCTTGTAACGCTCCACGCAGCAACCTCAGAGTCGCCGTGTTCACCGATAATATAGGTATGAACATTTCTCTTATCGACATTTGCGTGTTCGCCAAGCAAAAACTTTAACCTTGACGTATCCAGAACTGTTCCCGAGCCAATAACATTATTTTTTGAAAAGCCCGACATTTTACACGTGATATAGGTCAGAATATCGACAGGGTTGGTAACCACCATCAAAATGGTATCATCGTGGCAATATCTTAGTATATTGTCGATAATGCTTTTGAATATATCCGCATTGCGTTTCAGCAAATCTGTTCTCTTTTCATCTCCTCGCTGATTTGCACCTGCGGTAATAATCACCATATCACTGCCCTCAATATCGCTGTAACCGCCTGCGGTTACCTTGACAGGAGTAACAAAGCTGACGCCGTGGCTCATATCCATAGCGTCTCCCTCTGCTTTATCCTTATTGATATCGAGCAGTACGATTTCAGACACAAGTCCGCTCAGCATAAGTGTATACGCAACTGTTGAGCCTACATTTCCTGCACCGACAACAGCAATCTTTCCTTTAAACATACTATAAATCACCTCAACCTAAGCCTGTGTAATATAACTGTATGTTTTGCAGAAAAGAATATTTTTATGCATTAAAATTTTATGCTTCGGTATAGAATTCTCTGTATCCTTTATATGTCATATAAACATCAAATTTGCTGGATAATTCGTATGGTGAATGCATAGACATAAGAGCAACACCTGCATCAATAACGTCCATATCAAGATTAGCAACAAACTGTGCGATTGTTCCACCGCCGCCCTCGTCAACCTTGCCGAGTTCGCCAATCTGCCATTTAACGCCATTGTCATTTAAGATTTTGCGAATTTTTGCAACAAGCTCTGCACTTGCATCACTTGCACCGCCCTTACCCCTTGAACCTGTGTACTTTGTCAAATAAATTCCACCGCCGAATATAGCAGAATTTCTCTTTTCTGATACCTCAGGATAATTGGGGTCGAATGCCGCACCCACATCAGCGGATAAACAGGTTGAATTAGAAAGAGTTTCTCTTAATGTGATATCATTATAGTTCTTCGCCATCATACTGCAAATCTTTGCCATAACATTTTCAAAGTTTCTCGATTGCATACCCGTTGCACCCATAGAGCCTACTTCCTCCTTGTCTACAAGGAGACATACAGATGTCTTTTCAGGCTTTTTAATATCTATAATCGCACGCAAAGCCGTGTATGCACAAACTCTGTCATCTTGACCATATGCACCAATCATACTGCGGTCAAGGCCTATATCCCTCGCCTCAAAGGCAGGCACAACCTCGATTTCACTGCTGAGTAAGTCCTCCTCTGTGATATCATATTTTTCATTAAGCATTTTTAAAACATTATACTTTACGCCCTCTTTTACATCAGGGTCATCGCAGGCAATATTGCCGAGCATAACATTTAATGACTCACCCGATATCGTTTCCGATGCCTTCTTTGCCATCTGCTTGGAAGCAAGATGAGGCAAAAGGTCAGACACGCAGAAAACAGGGTCATTTTTGTCCTCACCAATAACGATTTTTATCTGTGTGCCATCGGCAAGTGCTGCTACGCCGTGAATTGTAAGAGGAATAGCAGTCCATTGATACTTCTTTATTCCGCCGTAATAATGGGTTTTAAAATATGCAATGCCGTTATCCTCGTATAGTGGGTTCGGCTTTAAATCAAGTCTTGGTGAGTCGATATGGGCACCCACAAGATTTATTCCCTCAGTAATATCCTTTTTGCCGATTACTGCGGCAATAACGCCCTTGCCTCTGTTGACAGTATAAACCTTATCTCCTGCCTTTAAAGCCTTCTTGCTTGAAAGGGGAACAAAGCCCGCCTTTGCAAGCTCACGGCAAGCACTTTCACAAAACTCTCTCTCTGTTTTAGCCTCGTTTATAAACTTCTTATAGCCCTCACAAAAATCAAAGATTTCAGCCTTCTCTTTTTCAGAGGCATCTCCGAAAGCATTTTTATTCTCGTACAAAAGATTATCCTTTAAATCTTTTTTTGACATACTGCATCTTCCTCTCTATTATAATATATTCAACCTAATACAGACTTTTATACATATTCATCGCTTCATTTACTTTTTTAACGTAATTTCGTGTTTCGGCATATGGTATAGTTTGTAACTTTCCCGTTCCGTCAGTGTACTCATCGTTGCTGAGCCATTTGTCAACATTTCCCGGTCCGCCGTTATATGCCGCAAGTGCGGTATCCACATCATTTTTATATTTTGAAATCAATTCACTTAAGTAGCAGCATCCAAGCTGTATATTTGTTTCCGGGTCAAAAAGCATATCGCTTGAATACTTTGTCAAGCCTATTTTTTTTGCAACGTGACTGCCTGTTTCGTCAGTCAACTGCATAAGTCCCTTGGCATCAGCAGA
Organism: uncultured Ruminococcus sp.; assembly: GCA_902791425.1. Lineage (GTDB taxonomy): Bacteria > Bacillota > Clostridia > Monoglobales > Monoglobaceae > UMGS1820. The sequence goes on along the minus strand of CADAVS010000006.1, from coordinate 19,873 downwards.
TGATACCGCATATACATCAAATCGACTTTCGGTTCGTATCACAGCAAATACAAGGTATCTGTCAAGTCCGTATTTTTCTGAATACTTGTCTACGAAATGCTCGTATTTAATAGGATATTGCTTCTTTTTTATATTTGAAGATATGTCAGAGCTGTTATATTTATTAACCAAAAAGACAGCCAACAAAATCATAACAGCAATAAATATAAAAAATTTAAAACAACCCGAACCGCAACCGCTTTGCTTTTTAGGCTGTTTTTTACGCCTTCTTTTCGGCATAGGTTCTCTCATAATAACTCCGTTCCGTCAATAATCAGGTCAAGCTTTCATACACTGCCTTAACCTGTTTTTTGACTAAGTCCATATCACCGTCATTGACAATAACAACATCTGCCAGAGAGCACATTTCACTGTCGGAGAGCTGATTTGCCATTCTCTCCTTAACTTTTTCCGCAGAACAGTTGTCCCGTGCCATAACGCGTTTTATTCTCACATCATCAGATGCCGACACTACCGCTTTTACATCTATGTTAATAGGGCATTTTGCGGTAAACAAAAGCGGAATTTCCGCACAGACGACATCCGCGTCAGAGGCATCAATCATTCTTTGCAATTCCGCATATATTTCCTTGTGCATTATGGCATTTAGCCTCTTTAGTTTTTCCTTGTCGTTAAAGACAATATCTGCAAGACGCTTTCTGTCTATCTCCGAGTCATCACCTAAAATTTCGTTTCCGAACTCAGCTACAACCATATCATAGGCATCAAAGCCTCGCCTCATAATCTTATGGGATATGGCGTCGGTGTCGACAACATATGCCCCCAACTTTTTGAACTCGTCGGAAACTGTACTTTTGCCCGCACCGATACCGCCTGTAATTGCAATAACTTTCATATCAATCTCCTGCAATCCACATAATAGGTAATATTACTTGCTCATCTGTTCCGCCTTGTCAACGCAAGCCGAAACAGCACTTTGAAGGGTTGCACGAAATCCGTTTTGCTCTAAATCGCAAACAGCCGCAATGGTTGTGCCTCCGGGCGAACAAACATTATCCTTCAGCTTTTCGGGATGCTCTCCCGTTGCAAGCACCATTTTTGCACTGCCTTCAACAGCCTTAGCCGCAAGCTTTAATGCCTGCTGTTTGGTAAGGCCATATTCAACGCCTGCATCAGCCATTGCATCTATCATCATATAAACATATGCCGGACTGCTTCCGTGCAAAGCCGTTGCAACGCTCATAAACTTCTCGGGCATTACCTCTGTTTCACCAACAGCGGATAAGATATCACATACCGTTTTTGTTTCTGCCTCTGTCATATTGCTGTTGGGTGTAATCACTGTCATACCGCATCCTACTTGGACAGGTGTGTTTGGCATTGTTCTGACAATCTTCTTATCAGAGCCCAACATCTCCTCTATATGTGCAATACTTACACCCGCCGCAATGGAAATATAAATCTTATCTGTATAGCCTATCATCTTAGACAAGACATTGTCCATAACATTCGGCTTTACCGCAAAGACAATAATATCACTTATTTTCTCGATGTATTCAGCGTCATCAGTTACAGCCACACCCATCTTTGATAATTCATTTCGTCTTGCGTCATTAGTTTCGCATACTGTTATATCAGCCGCTTTATAGCCGGAGTTAATAAGTCCGCCGAATAGGGCTGAACCCATATTACCTCCGCCAATAAATCCTATTTTCACATCAATCACCCTAACAAAATTTTGTATTAATTTATATTAAACAGTAAGTTCAACCTCGTCTGCCACCACATTGTTTTCCTTTAATGCAGGGTCAACATAATCAGCAACAAGCTCTTCTACCTGATTTGCGGCTCTGCCGGTAAAGTTCTCAGGCTTTAAAATCTTCTGAACTTCCTCCATAGTAAGTCCAAATGCAGGGTCAGCCACAATTCTTTCAATCAAATCGTTTTTGCCGCCCTCCTCTTTGACAACTCTTGCAGCCGCCATAGAGTGTACTCTGATTTTTTCGTGGAGTTCCTGTCTGTCGCCGCCCTTCTTAACAGCATCCATCAAAATGTTCTCCGTTGCCATAAAGGGAAGCTCAGACATAACTCTTGAGTGTATAACCTTAGGATATACAACAAGACCTGATGCAACATTCATATAGATATTTAAGATAGCATCAACAGCAAGAAAAGCCTCCGCAACGCTTATACGCTTATTTGCAGAATCGTCGAGAGTTCTCTCAAACCATTGTGTAGCAGTAGTCATTGCAGGATTGAGAGCATCTACCATAACATATCTTGCAAGAGAACAAATACGTTCCGAACGCATAGGGTTTCTCTTGTAAGCCATAGCTGATGAGCCAATCTGATTTTTCTCAAAGGGCTCCTCAATTTCCTTTAAGTTTTGAAGAAGTCTGATATCATTTGCAAATTTATAAGCACTCTGTGCAACACCGCTTAAAACGGACAGCATTTGATAGTCAAGCTTTCTGGAATAGGTCTGACCCGATACAGGATAGAACTTTTTGTATCCCATTTTTTCGCAAATCTTTTTATCGAGAGCCTTTACCTTTTCAACGTCACCGTCAAACAGCTCCATAAAGCTTGCCTGTGTACCTGTTGTACCCTTAGAGCCAAGCAATGCCGCACGTGACAGTTGGAAATTCACATTCTCTAAATCCATAATGAGTTCCCACAGCCAAAGAGATGCACGTTTGCCTACTGTTGTCAGCTGTGCCGGCTGAAAATGTGTAAAACCAAGAGTCGGCATATCCTTATATTCCATTGCAAAGTCACGCAAAAGCGATATAACCTTCACAAGCTTTGTCTTGATTAACTCAAGACCCTCATACATAATAATTATGTCTGTGTTGTCACCTACATAACAAGAGGTTGCACCCAAATGTATAATTCCCTTTGCATCAGGACATTGAACGCCGTATGCGTACACGTGCGACATAACGTCGTGACGGCATTCCTTTTCTCTCGCCTCCGCAACATCATAGTTAATATCATCAAGATGCTCCTTAAGCTGTGCCACCTGCTCAGGTGTTACCGACAAGCCAAGCTCCATTTCGGCCTCTGCCAAAGCAACCCACAATTTTCTCCAGGTCTTAAACTTCTTATCAGGGGAGAAAATATACTTCATCTCTTTGCTTGCATATCTTGTATTTAACGGACTTTCATAAGTATCTTTCATCATAACAGAACTTTCCCTTTCTTTTATCCTTCAAGTGAATTATCGGTATATTTAACCTCTGTGCATTTTCCGCTGAGGTATTCTTCAATTCTGTCAAGACCTGTCTTGATAACTTCCATAGAGGTTGCATACGAAAGTCTTACATAGCCTTTAACGCCAAAGCCCTCACTCGGTACTAAAGCCACAAGAGCACGGTCCAAAATATCGTTACAGAGCTCCTGTGCCGTATTTATCATTTTGCCGTAATGCTCCTTTTTAAGCTGTTCCTTTACATTCACAAAGATATAGAAGGCACCGTTAGGATTAGAACAGCTCATACCCTCCATTTTGTTTATTCTGTCAACCATATAATCTCTGCGTTCAATATAGGTTTTCTTCATATCATCAATAAAGCTCTGGTCGCCGTTCAACGCCTCAACTGCTGCTGCCTGTGCGATTGAGTTGGGGTTTGAAGTAGCGTGGCTCTGGATATTTGCCATAGCCTTTGCAATCTTTTCGTTTGCTACTGCATATCCTATTCTCCAGCCCGTCATAGCATAGGTCTTTGCCATACCATTTACTATGATGGTGAGGTCACGTATTTCATCACCGAGTGTCGCAATGTTAATATGCTCACCCTCGTATACTAACTTCTCGTAAATCTCGTCAAATACGACATATATTTCATTTTTAACGGCAATCTCTGCAATTTGCTCAAGCTCCTCTTTGGTGTAAATCATACCTGTCGGGTTGCTTGGTGTGTTAAGCACAATTGCACGTGTCCTCGGTGTGATAGCATCTGTCAACTGTTCCATAGTAAACTTAAAATTCGTTTCTTCCGTTGTCTTTATATAAACAGGCACAGCATCAGCCAGCTTAACCATCTCCGGATAGCTAACCCAATACGGAGCCGGAATAATAACCTCGTCACCCGGGTTGCAAATTGAAAGAAATGTATTGGTAAGCGAATGCTTACCCCCGTTGCTTACAACAACATTGGCAGGGCTGTATTCAAGTCCTGTATCTCTCTTAACCTTGTCACATATAGCCTGCTTAAGCTCAGGAGTACCTGAAGCCGGTGTGTATTTGGTAATATTATTTTCAATGGCATTGATACCTGCCATCTTGATATTGTCAGGTGTATTAAAATCAGGCTCTCCGGCACCAAAACCCACAACAGGTATGCCTTGCTTCTTCATAGCCTTAAACTTAGAATCAATTGCCAGAGTTGGCGACGGACTAACCGCTCTTGCTTTGTCTGAAAGTCGTAATTCCATCTTTAGTAACCTCCGAGTTTTTAAATTTAAAATAGTCATACATTTCAAGAATGCATAAATACGTCATTGTATCTATTTTAATATAAATATCCCTAAAATGCAATATATGTATTAAAATTTCTTAAAAAATTAATCATTTTTTCGATTAAAAGTCTGATAAAAGACTCTGTACAGGTTATCAAATGCAATTTTTTTAATTACATCATCATTTATCCCCCTTGCACTTAACAGCTTGCATATGTCCTTCATACTCTCTGCACCGCAAATTCCCGACGGCAAACAGTCAACCCCGTCGAAGTCAGAGCCTAAAGCGGCTGTATTCTCTCCGTTCATAGATAGTATATACTCAATATGTTCACACAGCTTATCTATACCGCATTCACCATTGTTGTCCAAAAACTGCGGATAAAAGTTTACGCCTATAACCCCATTTCGTCTTATTATTTCTGAGATTTGTTCATCTGTCAGATTGCGTATGTGTCCGCAAATATTTTTCACACAGGAATGTGATGCAACAAATGGATATTTTGTGCATTCGACAACATCCCAAAAGCCCTTTTCGGACAGATGCGAAACATCAATCAATATACCAAGCTCCTCCATTAATGCAACCGCCTGCCTGCCAAACTCAGTAAGTCCGCCGCCTCGGCTTTCGGTAATCCCGTCAGCCAATTCGTTGGCATAGTTCCAGGTCAGAGTAATCAGCCTTACGCCCATTCTGTAATACATCCTCAGTGCCGCAAGGCTCCCCTCCAGCACCTCGGCACCCTCAATGGAAAGTATTGCGTGCACACCTCCCTCCTTAGCCTTTTGCAAATCCGCTGCCGTCTTAACCACAGAAATCTTATCTTTGTTTTTCTCTATTTCCGTATAATATTTATCCATAAGGGTCAGGCAATGATTCATAGGCGAAACCTTAATATCTTTTCTGTCTACAAATGCGGCAAACACTTGAATATAAGTATTATACTCTGACATTCTCTCTATATCCAAATGCAATTCGTTTTTATCAAGAGGCAAACCTCTCTCCGATAACTCATATACCGTATCACAATGTGCATCAAAAATTTTGTACATAATATAAAAATCTCCATTCCGCCGACTTGCGTCGGCACAAATTATTCCGTCTGAGGCTAATGCGAAAGAAGCTTGCACGTTAGCCTCCTCCTAATCCATAATTATTCCCTCTATGTGATTTAGGCTATGCAAAACCACCTTGCCATCACTTAATTGTTTTGCAATAACCTCAATCACATCAAACCTGATTTCGTTGTATGGCAAAGCATCTGAATAATATTCCTCAGCAACAGATAACATATGCCTTCGCTTTTTGTAATCCACCGCCTCTGACGGCTGTCCGTATTTTTCGGAACTTCTCGTCTTAACCTCAACAAATACCAATGTGTTGCCAATGCTCGCAATTATATCTATTTCACCTGCTTTAGTCTTGTAATTTCTCTTCAAAATTGCATAACCGTTTTCAAGCAAGAAATCCGCCGCAAAGTTCTCGCCAAAATCACCCAGATTTTTATTGTATCTGCCCATATACTACGCCTTTCCCAAAACCTTATCGGTTATGAATGTTTTTCTGTGTATATCGGTTATTCCGTATTCCCTTATGCCAAGCATATGCTCTTTTGTTCCGTAGCCTTTATTTTTGGCAAAGCCATAGTGCGGATATACGCTGTCCATTTCTACCATATATCTGTCCCTTGTCACCTTTGCAACAATAGATGCCGCCGCTATACATTCAAACCTGGCATCACCTTTCACAACATACTCTGACTCAATTCCGTCAAAGGCAATCCTGTCGTTGCCGTCTACAAGCAAAAAATCAGCTCTTACCTTCAAATCGCTCACTGCTTTTTGCATTGCCCTGTGAGTTGCCATACGAATATTGATTTCATCAATAACCGATGGTTCAACAAAGGCAACGCTGTATGCAACCGCATTTTTCGTTATTTCTTCGTACAGCTTTTCTCTTTTCTTCTCGCTCAGCTTTTTTGAGTCGTTTACTCCGTCAATTACCATACCCTTGGGCAAAATTACTGCGGCAGCACAGACGGGTCCTGCGAGGGGTCCTCTGCCTACCTCGTCAACACCTGCTATATACTCATATCCTTTTTCATAATATATATCTGCTGTGTCCAACATATTACAGCACCTCCGTACTAAATTTCTATATCAAAACAGCGAGAGTGACCTCTCGCTGAAACAAGTATTCTATGGTAGTTCAAGTGTGATTTTACCTAACTTAGCGGAGCGAAAATCGTCAAGTATCAGCATAGATGTACGGTGCATATCAATTTCTCCGCCCGATATAACAGCACCGCGTTTTCTGCCTATAACCTCAACAATATCCCAGCTTTCAAGCTCAATATCAGCATCGGACAGCTTGTATCTGTCTATGATATTTTGAGGATAATTCTCACGCAAAAAGCCCACAAGATAGAACGCCAATTCCTCAACGTCAATAATCTCGTCCTTGATACCGCCCGTAAACGCAATCCTTCTTGCACACTCAGGACTTTCAAATTTTGGCCATAATATTCCCGGGGTGTCCAAAAGCTCATACTTGCCTGCAATTCTTATCCATTGTTTAGCAGTTGTAACGCCGGGTCTGTCCCCTGTTTTTGCCGCACTGCGTGCCGACAATCTGTTAATAAATGACGATTTTCCCACATTGGGAATACCCACAATCATCATTTTTACACTATGTCTTTTAATACCCTTGGCTCTGTCACGTTCAAACTTTTCTTCAAGCACCTTATCAATTGCAGGCGACAGGGCAGAAAAGCCGTAACCCGAACGGCTGTCCGCCAAAAACGCAGTAATATTCTTCTTTTCAAACCAATCAAGCCACAACTTATTTGCGGCATCATCAGCTATATCACATTTGTTAAGCACAGTAATTCTCGGCTTAGAGCCCACAATATTATCAATCTCAGGATTACGGGAGGACAACGGCAATCTGGCATCAAGAAGCTCTATAACCACATCAACAAGCTTTAGATTTTCAGATATCATTCTTCTTGTCTTTGCCATATGCCCGGGAAACCACTGAAGCTCCATAGCTTAACACATCCTTCCGTAAAAAATCTTAACCGAGAGAGGCAAAGTCGTCGCCGTCAATCATAAAAGATACTTCCTCAGAGTCCTGATGAACACCGCCAATACTGTTAAGCGGCCAAAAGCGGAAAACAGCACCACCTATAATCTCGTCTTTGGGAATAGGTCCAAGCTGTCTGCTGTCAAGGCTGTTGTTTCTGTTGTCACCCATACACCAAACATATCCCGGCTGAATAACAATAGGGGTATCTCTGCTGTAATCTCCGCTCTTTATAAGGCTGTTGATATACGCCTCAGATGTGTGAGTTTTCTCTTTAATATACGGCTCATCAATAACCTCGTCATTTACATACACATTACCCGTAATAAAGTCTATGTAAATCGTGTCGCCCTCTGTTGCTATAACACGCTTAACATATGGACGCTTAGGGTCTGTTGCAGGTCTGAATATAACAACATCACCCTTTTCCGGCTTGTAGAACAATCTGTTTACATACAGTCTGTCATTTTCGTGGAGGCTTGGCTCCATAGATGCACCCTTTACATTAACAAGAGTAAAAACAAACTCTCTGATTACAAATGCAATGATAACCGCCGCCGCAATGGCAATAACCCATTCACGCAATTCCTTCACCCAATTCGTTTTGTTTTCAACTTCCTCAGCAGTATTTTCTTCAATTTCAACGGAATTAGTTTCAACTTCTTCATTAGCTCTGTTGTTATCGTTTACTTCATTATAGTCCATAAAATCATCACCCTTCGGCATTTAATATTCCTTATAAATAAAGCGGTGATTATCAAATAACCACCGCCCCGTCTTAGCTATTAAAGCTTTTCTTTAACCTTAGCTGCCTTACCAACTCTATCACGCAGATAGAAAAGTCTTGCACGACGTACACGGCCGTGTCTTACGAGTTCAATCTTTTCGATTTTAGGAGAGTTTGCAGGGAATGTTCTTTCAACACCAACGCCGTAAGATACACGTCTTACTGTGAAGGTTTCAGCTATGCCGCCGTTATTCTTCTTGATAACGGTTCCCTCAAACATCTGAACTCTCTCTCTGTTTCCTTCCTTAACCTTAACATATACACGGATTGTGTCACCTATGTTAAACTTAGGCAAATCTGTTCTGATTTGTTCTTGTGTAATTTGCTGTAAAATATCCATTTTTACATTTTCCTTTCTTCTCTAAGTATTCTTGCCACACAAAAGGCAGAGGACTACCCATATTCAACTTGCATATTATATCACACAACTTTTTATATTGCAAGCATTTTTTTAAACTTTTTTAAAAATCTTACCATTTTTAATATATTATTCTTCGTCAGTATCTATTATTCCGCTTACAAATTCGTGAGAGTCAAAGAACTCAATGTCATCAATCCCCTCACCGACGCCCACAAGCTTAACAGGAATATCATATTCATTTTTGATTGCAAAGGTGATACCGCCCTTTGCAGTACCGTCAAGCTTGGTAAGAATGATGCCCGTAATGTCCGCCGCCTCTTTGAACTCCTTTGCCTGAGCAACCGCATTCTGACCTGTGGTCGCATCAAGGACAAGCAGAACTTCTTTCGCACTGTCGGGAAGCTCTCTGTCCAAAATTTTATATATCTTCTTCAATTCCTCCATAAGATTTTTCTTATTGTGAAGTCTGCCCGCCGTATCGCACAACAGCACATCGACATATTTACCCTTACAGGAATTTATAGCGTCATAGATAACAGCCGCAGGGTCTGAGCCCTCCTGCTGCTTAACAATTCTCACATCTGCACGGTCAGCCCAAACCTCAAGCTGTTCGATTGCGGCGGCACGGAATGTATCCGCCGCGGCGATAACAACATTCTTGCCCTGCTTTTTATACATATTTGCAAGCTTACCGATAGATGTGGTCTTCCCCACTCCGTTTACACCGATTACCATAATAACCGCAGGCAATCCGTACACTTGCATTTTAGAGCTTTTGCCCTCATTTAAAATCTCTTCAAGAATGTTGGCAAGCTCCCCCTTTAGTTTGTTTGCATCTACAATATGCTTTTCATCAGCCGCATCTCTCAGGCGGTCTATGATTTCAACCGAGGTATTAACACCCAAATCCGCAGTTATTAAAACCTCTTCAAGTTCTTCAAACAACTCCTCGTCAACACTTTTAAAGGTATTGATTACTGTTTCAAGCTTTTCGTTTATAGAATTTTTTGTCTTGCTTAAGCTTTCCTTTATCTTACTGAAAAATGCCATTTTTGTCTCCGTTCCGCCGCTGATTATCGGCAATTATTTTTTATTTAGCGTCCTTAACCTCATCAATATTTAGGGTTAACAGCTTAGACACGCCTCTCTCTTGCATTGTAACACCGTAGAGTATGTTTGCCGCCTCCATTGTACCTCTTCTGTGAGTAACGACAATGAACTGCGTTTTTTTGCTGTACTTTTTAAGATAGTCGGCATATCTGTAAACATTTACATCATCAAGTGCCGCCTCAATCTCGTCTAAAATACAAAACGGTGTGGGCCTTACATCAAGTATCGCAAACAACAGTGCAATAGCGGTAAAAGCCCTCTCTCCGCCCGACAACAGCAACAAGCTTTGCAGTTTCTTGCCCGGTGGCTGTGCCTCTATCTCTATACCGCTTTCCAAAACATTGTCAGGCTCTGTCAATGAAAGATTGGCTCTGCCGCCGCCAAACAGTTCTGAAAAAACACGGTTAAAGTTTGTGTTTATTATTTTAAACTGCTCTGCAAATCTGCTTTGCATAATCTGCATCATTTCATTTACTACGCCATCAAGTTCAGCCTTTGCCTTTTCCAGGTCCTCTGTCTGAACTGTGAGAAAATCAAATCTTTCCTTAACACTTTTATATTCTTCAATTGAGTCCAAGTTGATGTTGCCCAAATTTTTAATCTGAGCCTTCAACTCACGTATTCTCTCTGATGCGACCTTGTAATCAAAATCTTCATCAGCCTTCATCTCTGCCGCGTCACTGTATGTCAGCTCATAATCCTCCCAAATTCTGTTAATGATATTCTCGCGGTCAGCCGTCAGCTTTTCTATTCTCGTCTCCGTCTTTGATGCCTGCTGTGACAGGCTGAATTTTTGTTCCTGTGTGCCTTTTATGTCATCTTGAAGTTTTCTGATTAATCGCTCGGTCTCGCGGCGTTTGTCATTGAGTTCATCTGTTAACCTGCGGCAATCTTCCGCCTCGGTTGCCAATGCCTCGCCGTCAGATTTGATTTTTGCAATTTCTTCTTCTATTGCCTTGTTTCTCTCTTTAAGGGTATCAATACCGCCCCGTTTGATATTGATAGATTCCAACTGCTCAGCTTTGCTGTCGTTTATAGTGCTTATTCTCTCATTTTCAAGCTCTATATCCTTTAAAATAGCAGTGCGTCTGATATTGAGCTCGGTAAGTCTGCCTGACAAACGCTCATTCTCACCGGACAGCTCACTGTATTCCGTCTGTGTCTTAGCGGCATCGGTTTCAATTCGCACTCTCTCTTTTTGTCTATCTTCAATGCGAGCACTCTTTTCACCGCTCTCGCTCTCGATTTCAGCCAAACGCTTGGTTATTTCATCAACCTCTGTCCTGAGCTGTCCTCGGGATTGCTTTGCGTTTTCCATCAAAACGGCATAATGTTCTCTCTCTGCCTTTAGCCTTATGCAATCCGCCCTTAATGAGCTTAGCCTTTCCGACTTATCCGCCATTGCTGCTTCGTATACGGCAAGCTTCTCGCGCGAGGCATCAAGTCTGTTTTCGCAGTCCTCAGATATAGCTTTAAGTTTTTCAATCTCTTTTCCGAGAGAGTCTATCTCACCTGTTCTCGACAGAGAGCCGGTAGATTTAACCGCACTTCCTCCCGTCATTGCACCGCCCGGCTGTATAACATCACCACCGAGAGTTACAATGCGGAACTTGTGTCCCGAAATCTTAGCCATAGAAACAGCGTTATCTATGTCATCACAGATAACCGTTGTCCCAAGCAAATTGCTTACTATGTCATTATACTTCTTGTCACATTCAATCAAGTCCGCCGCAACCGCAACATAGCCCTTGCTGCTCTTTGCGGACTGCATCTCAAACTTTTTAGGCTTAATTGCAGAAACGGGCAAAAACGTCGCCCTGCCTAAATGCTTTTCCTTAAGATAGGCAATTGCCTCCTTTGCCTCCCTCTCGCTTTCGGTTACTATATTCTGCCCTGCCGCACCTAAAGCTGTTTCTATTGCCAATATGTACTTTTTGTCCGTCTTTATAAGCTGTGCAAGGGGTCCGTATATATTCTTGCTTTTCAGCTCGCCCTTGTTGAACGCCGTCATAACGCTTTTTACACCCTTGGCATATCCCTCAAACTCACGCTCCATATCCATAAGCATAGTACGCCTTGAACGCTTTTGAGATAATTCAAGCAGACTCTTGTTCCGCTCCCCATTCATTTTTTCGATATTTTCTTTTTCTGTTTTCAGTTCATTTTCCGTTTTCCGATATTCTATTTCTGCCTCTGAAAGTTCCGCCTTGCATTTGCGTTCTTCTTCCTCAGCCTGTTTCAGACTTTGACCTATTCTGTCGCCCTCGGCATCTCTGCTTGCAAGTTCCTCCTCAATATCTCTCTTTCGCTTGCCGAAACTGTCGCTTAAAATCTTTAAGTTATCTATCGCGCCTCTTAAGGAGTTAAGCTCTGATGTAATATCTATAATTTGAGTCTTAAGGCTCTCTAAGGCTATGTTTTTCTCCCCTGCACTTTGCCCCGAACGTTCAAGCAAAGCACTAACCTCATCACTTTCCGTCTTGTTGGCTTCGGCTTCTCTGTTAAGCTCTGCAAGTCTGTTCTTGTGACCCTCAAGTTCTTTTTCACTCAGCTTTATATTTTCTAAAACTGCCTCTATCTCTATTTTTAATCTTTCGATATTTCCGTTGTTATGCTCAGCATCATTTTGCAGAATACCTATGTTCTTTTCGCCCTCACTTATCCTTGTGATAATGCTGCGTTCCTTTTCGGAATACTTTAAAACTTCCTCATCCGCATCACGCATTTGGTCATACATAGCCGAAATCTTTTCATCAGTTTCGGAAAGCTCGCAGCTTATATCCTCAATCTGAGAATTAAGCACACCAAGGTCATCGGTAAGCTTTTCAAGCTCCGCCTTTATTCTGTCAATATCAACAATCGAAACATTGATGTCAAGACCGCGCATCTCGTCACGCAGCACAAGATATTTTCTCGCCTTTTCGCTCTGCCTTTCAAGGGGATCTATCTGTCCTTCAAGCTCGCTCAAAATGTCCTTTACACGAGTTAAGTTCTCAACTGTTTGAGTCAGCTTTCTTTCAGCCTCAGCCTTGCGATATTTATATTTTGAAATACCTGCCGCCTCTTCAAACACCTGACGTCTGTCCTCTGATTTGGTGCTGAGTATAGAGTCTATCTTGCCCTGTCCTATAATAGAATACCCGTCACGACCAAGGCCCGTATCCATAAACAGCTCGTGAACATCTTTAAGACGGCACAAAGTCTTGTTGATATAATATTCGCCCTCACCGCTTCGGTAAACACGTCTTGTAACCGAAACCTCAGGGAATTCCAAGTCAAAATATCCGTCAGTATTGTCAAGAGTCAGGGTAACCTCAGCAAAGCCCAAAGGCTTTCTTGCCTCTGTGCCTGAAAATATAACATCCTCCATCTTGCTTCCGCGGAGTGATTTGACACTTTGTTCACCCATAACCCAACGTATTGCATCGGAGATATTACTTTTGCCCGAACCGTTAGGTCCTACGATAGCGGTTATTCCTGAATTAAAGTCAAGGTATATCTTGTCCGCAAAGGACTTAAAACCCTGCATTTCTATACTTTTAAGACGCATTTTTTCTCCCTTTTCTGTCGAATATTTAAAACGACATTAATATACATTCTGTATTATAACAAAAATATTTCTGTTTGTCACGCATTTTTTATAAATCTGCACCGCAATTTTGCAAACATATTTCAAAAAGCTGTGTATTTATTGAAGAATATGCCAAAAAAAGCGTATAAACCCCTTTACAAATAACAGATTTTATTGTAAAATAGATAGGTATGTAAAATTTATTATCGGAGGTATCTTCTATGTATCGTAAAGTATCAGCCGACCTCTCATTTGTTGACAGAGAAAAGGCAATCGTTGATTTTTGGAAAGATAACGATATATTTAAGAAAAGTATAGAAAATCGTGAAGGCAATGAGCTTTTCACATTTTATGACGGTCCGCCGACCGCCAACGGCAAACCGCATATAGGCCACGTTTTGACCCGTGCGATTAAGGACTTAATTCCCCGTTACCGCACAATGAAGGGCTATCAGGTTTTGCGTAAAGCCGGCTGGGACACTCACGGTCTGCCTGTTGAACTTGAAGTTGAAAAGGCTTTGGGCATCAGCGGTAAGCCGCAAATCGAAAAATATGGTATTGAGGACTTTATCAAAAAGTGTAAGGACAGCGTATTCACCTATCAGAGCGAGTGGGAGGAAATGAGTGACCGTGTCGGCTTTTGGGCTGATATGGATAACCCTTATGTAACCTATCACAACGACTATATTGAATCTGTCTGGTGGGCTCTCCGTCAGATTTGGGATAAAGGTCTTTTGTATAAAGGCCATAAAATTATGCCATACTGTCCCCGTTGCGGAACCTCTCTTTCGAGCCACGAGGTTGCACAGGGATATAAAGACGTAAAAGAGAACTCTGTTATTGCGAAGTTCCGGGTTGAAGGCAAGGAGAATGAGTACATTCTCGCCTGGACAACAACGCCTTGGACACTTCCTTCAAATGTTGCACTTTGTGTAAACCCGTATGAAACATATGCTAAATTCACCGTTTCAGACGGAACAACATATATTATGGCTAAGGCTTTGATTGAGTCTGTTTTTGACAAAGAAGAAACAATTAACATAATTGAGGAATTTGTCGGCACCGACCTCTGCGGAACAAAGTATGTTCCCCTCTACACATTTATTAAGCCTGAGGGCAAGGCGTATGAAGTAATTGCAGACACATACGTTACTATGGACGATGGTACAGGAATCGTTCATATTGCTCCTGCCTTCGGTGAGGACGACTCCCGTGTATCTAAGGATAATGACCTGGCATTTATCAACCACGTCAACACGCAGGGTAAGTTTATCGAATGTACGGGTGAGTGGAGCGGTCTTTTTGTCAAAGATACAGACAAGCTTGTTATCCGCGACTTAAAGGACAGAGGCTTATGCTTTGCAGTAATTCCCTTTGAACACAGTTATCCGTTCTGTTGGAGATGCGACACACCGCTTTTGTATTACGCTTGTGATACCTGGTTTATCAAAATGACAGCCGTCAAGGATAAGCTGCTCAAAAATAACGAGAAAGTTAATTGGATGCCTGACAACATAAAGCACGGCAGATTTGGCAACTTCCTTGAAAACATAATTGATTGGGGACTTTCACGTACACGTTATTGGGGCACACCGCTTCCGATTTGGGAATGCTCCTGCGGACACAAGCACGTTATCGGTTCTGTTGCAGAGCTTAAAGAAATGGGCATCAACTGTCCCGACGATATAGAATTGCACAAGCCTTATGTTGACAATGTTAAATTGCGTTGTCCTGAGTGCGGCGGTGAAATGACACGTGTTCCTGAGGTTATCGACTGTTGGTTCGACTCAGGTTCTATGCCTTTTGCACAGCTTCACTATCCGTTTGAGAACAAAGAACAGTTTGAGCAGAACTTCCCTGCGGACTTTATTTCAGAGGCTATTGACCAAACTCGTGGTTGGTTCTATACGCTTATGGCAATATCCACACTTTTGTTTGACGAGGCACCTTATAAAAACGTTGTTGTTCTCGGTCACGTTCAAGACGACAAAGGTATCAAGATGAGTAAGCACAAGGGAAATGTTATTCTGCCTATGGATATTCTCAACGACCAGGGCAGTGATGCGGTTCGTTGGTACTTCTACTCTAACTCAGCACCTTGGTTGCCTAACAGATTTTCGGCTAAAAACGTATCAGAGTCACAGCGTAAGTTCTTGGGTACTCTTTGGAACACATATGCGTTCTATGTTCTCTATGCCGACATTGATAATTTCAATCCAACTGAATACAAGCTTGAAGATGCTAAGCTCACAGTTTTGGATAAATGGATATTGTCAAAGCTCAACACTCTTATAAAAGTTGTTGACAGCGACCTTGAAAATTATAAGATTACCGAGGCAACACGTGCAATGACAGACTTCGTTGATGAGCTCAGTAATTGGTATGTAAGACGCAGTCGTACACGTTTCTGGGCAAGCGAAGTTACAGACGACAAGATTGCCGCTTATATGACATTGTATACAGTTTTGGTTGACTTCTCCAAGCTGTGTGCTCCCTTCATACCGTTTATGACAGAGGAAATCTATCGGAACATCGTTGTATCTGTTGATAAAAATGCTCCTGAGAGCATCCACCTCTGCGACTTTCCTAAGTATAACGAGGCGTTTAGCTTCCCTGAAATCGAAGCAGATATGGATGCAATCCGCAAAATCGTTATTCTCGGCAGAGCCGCAAGAAACGAAGCGAATATTAAAAACAGACAGCCATTGTCCAAGATTTACGTTCAATCAAGCGAGAATATCAACACAGAATATAACGATATCATTCTGGAAGAATTAAACGTAAAAGAGGTTGAGTACACCAATGATGCATCTAAGTTCATCAGTTACAACTTCAAACCTCAGATGCGTACAATGGGTCCCAAGTACGGCAAGCTGATGCGTCCTATCTTTGACGAGATTGCAAAGCTTGATTCCGCTGAGGTTATGGCAGTATTGAACAGTGGTGAGCCATTAAAGCTGACGGTTCTCGATACTGATGTTGAAATCTTTAAAGAAGACGTACTCATCGACACAAAACAAAAGGACGGCTTTGTTGCAGCAAGCGAGGCAAGCTTTACTGTTGTTTTGGATACCAACTTAAATGACGCACTTATCGAAGAAGGCTTTGTCCGCGAGCTCGTAAGCAAAATTCAGACAATGCGTAAGGATAGCGGCTTTGAGGTTATGGACAAAATTGCCGTTACCTTCAGCGGCAGTGATAAGATTGCTGAAATCTTTAAGAACAACGCTGAAGAAATTAAGTCACAAACACTTGCAGATGCGATTACATCAGGCTCAGCTGACAACGGCAAGGATTGGAACATCAATGGAGAGAAAGTTGTTATCGCGGTTGAAAGGGTTTAGTTTTTAAATTACATCACACAATATCTAAAGGGGGAATGTCATAATTCCCCCTTTTCTGTGAGAAAAAGAGGTATACCAATGAAAGTCAAAAATGTCAACTCAGAAAAATACCTATCTTTAATATTGTTAATTTTAGCCGTCACTCCCCTTGTCATCATAAGCAAGTGTACCACTCTGTATGGTGACGACTTTATATATGCCACATATTTTTTAGGCGGTTTTAAAAGCTTTCTAAGTATGACATATCAGCACTATATAAATATGAACGGCAGGGCAATTGTTCATTTTCTGCTTGAGGTTATTTTGATATTTAAGGATGGCTTATTCTTCGTTGTTATACCTCTTCTCCTCATTTCTGTTTTTGTTCTATACCGCAAAGCATCTGTCAAAGATAGCCCAAGCCTGTATCAATTTATTACGGTATGCGTTTTATGCACCCTCTGTCTGTCGCCTGAAATTCTCAGAGAAAGTCTGTTGTGGATGGCAGGAGCAATGAATTATATCTACCCCACCACACTTGCATTTGCGGCTCTTTTTGTGCAAAAGAAAGCTGTAAGTAAAAACAAGGTTAGCCCCATATATGCACTGATTATGTTTTTGTGCGGTGCTACAACGGAGCAAGGCGGTGCAATGGCGGCGGCTGTTGCAATATTATATATTTTGTCAGCATTGTTAAAGGGCAAAACACTGTCAAAATTTGTCTTAACTCTTCCACTGTTTATAATATTGGGTTATCTCACAGTAATTTTATCACCGTCAACCTCTGCAAGAACTGTTCAGGAGGCTTCCGAAGAAGCTGTTTCCTTCATAAAGAGAATGGACAATCTGTATTTTATCGCACTTGGCAAGAATGGTGCATTGTGGGTCTTTGAAATCGCTCTCGCAATGTTTGCTCTGGGATTCAGAAACGAAATTAAAAGCATTACCCGGATTTCCGTTATTTCCATAATATCAACAATCGTTCTTTCAATGTGCCATTTTACTCTTGTTGCGGGACTTATAATGACAATAGCATATTTATATATTTGCTTTACTCTTTTCTTTAATAAAATACACACCGAAAAAGCAATAATAACTTTATCGGCACTTATGTCCGTAGGAATGTTACTTTTTTCAACAACCTTTGGCTATAGAAATATTTTTCCTTGCTTGCTTTCGCTGATATGCGTTTCGGCTGATATTTTTCTGGAGTGTCTCTCCGAAAATCCGCTCACAAAATACACTTCAATTATCCTTGTATTTGCCATTACGGCAATCTCCGCTTATCCTTTGGTTGATGGCTATATGGACAACCGAAAGATTATCAACGAAAATTTGGCAAACGCTAAAGCAAACGCAGACGGCTTTTACTATAATGCAGATATAAATTCAAAATACGGATATAATCAGTTTATATCCGATAACTATTATCGCGACTCCTTCCGAAAGATTTATAACATTGACGATAACACCAAAATTTATATCAAGGGCAAAGACTTCACTGATTTACGGCTTAACAATATACATCTTGAATATCCAATGTATACCGAAAACAACACGGAGTATTTCCCCTTGCGAAATGTTATTGAGGCATACGGAGGCAGTATAGAATTTGACGAGAGTTCAAATCAGACAAGAATTGACATAAACAGTAAAAAAGTGTATTATGATAATATTGAAAAATGCTTTTATATTGACGGCAGACAGATAGATGCAACATCATCTGTTGCCGACAACAAGAAATACGGCAGATTTTTTGAATTTAATCAATACTTTACACGTGATATTTTTGAAAACGTATTTTCCATTATACTGTAACAAATGACAAGGAGCAATTTTAATGATTTCACTGATTATACCGTTTTACAACTGTGAAAGCTTAGTTGCAAATACAGTAAATAAAGTCAAAGAATATATAAATAATAATCCCGATATGGAATTTATTGCGGTCAATGACGGCAGTACAGACTCCACTCTCCGCAACTTAGAGGACAACAAGTTTGAAAAAATGAAGATTGTCAGCTATTCCGATAACAGAGGCAAGGGCAATGCCGTCAGAGAAGGTGTTATCGCCGCAACAGGAGATAAGGTTATCTTTACCGATGCTGATTTAGCCTACGGCTTAACACCTGTTTCCGAATTTGCAAACGCACTCAATAGTTATGACATAGCAATAGGTACACGCAGAAACGACACGAGCATATCTGAAAGATACGGCTTTATCCGCTCTGCTTCAAGCCATATATTTTCTTTAATCACCCACTGTATATTAAAGTTAGATATTAATGATACTCAATGCGGTTTTAAAGGATATCGCTCAGACTCTGCAAAGAAACTGTTTGCAAATCTATCGGTTATGGGGTTTGGCTTTGATATGGAGATTTTGGCAAAAGCAAAAAAGGCAGATATGACACTTACGCAAATTCCCGTCAAGCTACTTGCAAACGAAAAGCAATCAACTGTAAGCTTAATACGTGACGGTTTGAAAATGATAGGCGATATGCTGACCATACGAAAGAATTTGAAACAAGGACTCATCACATATGAAAAAGATATTTAATATAAACAATTTAATAATGTTTATTAAATTCTCCTGCGTAGGCGTTCTTAACACATTAATTGACTACGGAATATTTTTTGTGATGTGTGACATCCTTGGCATAAACATATATACATCAAATGTCTGCGGATATGTTTTATCGGCAACCAACAGCTACTTTATGAACTCTATATTTGTCTATAAAGATAAAAAGTTTGGCTTTAAGAAATATGCGGCATTCCTCGCAGGCAATATATCTGTGCTGCTGCTTTCAACGGTATTCATTGCTGTTCTTTCTAATTGTATTGAAGTCAAAACAATTGCAAAGCTGATATCGGCACCCTTCACTATACTATTGAACTTTTGCTTTCAGCGATTTATTCTTTTCAAAAAATCAGCAGACAAAATTTCACATAAAAAATAACGCTAATTCATTATTTTTGCTTAAAACAGGTTGACAAAAATGCCTGTCGGGCGTATAATGAATATAGAAAAAAGGCAAGACCTCAAACGGTTATGCCAAGTGAGTTTTTTAGATAGCCCTAACTTGACCGGTGGGGGCTATCTTACTTTTTCTGTAAGTGCTATTAGAAACACGATAATTAAAAATATAATTCTTAATATGTATTTTCCCAT
>CADAVS010000005.1 GCA_902791425.1 uncultured Ruminococcus sp. | reverse complement strand
TCGAATTAGTATCTACTCTGTCTTTCTGCTACTTCCATTGTATCAGATTTTCAGAGTTCTCGCATTGTCTACCACTTATCTTTTTATCATGCCTCCTTATTTGACAATTACACTTTCTATTCCCAACACATCAGCAATCTTTTTAATTGTACTTGCATGATGACCTATTCCCAATGCGTAATGGTGTGTCGGACCTTCCATTACCCATTTCTTGATAAATTCCTTTGTTGTAGGCTCAAAAAATCCTCTTGTATTTGTATTACCTGTCGGCGGGATAGGTCCTTTTTTAGAGTAACCCTCGCCTATTACAAATTTAAATCTTCCATCATGCGTCTGTGTGATGCCCAGCATTGTAATCGGTCCTTCCTTTAACTTAAACTCAACCGATGCACCGTTTCCCGGCTTGCCATGGAACTTGGTAAGACTTCTCAAGATAGGCTTTCCCTCCGCAATTGCGATATGATGCGGGCCATCGTGACCTACAAGAATAAAGTCCTCACTGAAATCAAACGGATGAAATTCCGCAAAACTTCCACCTATGTTTAGCCTATCCATAATAAGCATTGCAATTAATGTTTTAATATCAAATTCACCACACATCGGGATTCCCTGTGCATTGAGGATTGAATTACCCACAATAAACGATGTTGCAACCTCACGCTGTATTGTATTCTCTTGACCTTCATAATAATATGCAAGACCGTCAAGATTGAATGTGTCAATAAGCCTGTCAAGTGCTGCCGCCCCCTTTGCCGCCTTTTCGAGGTCCGCATCAGTAAGCTTCATCGTCACAGGGTCGCTTATCGGCGTAGGTGTATCAAATTCTTCAAGAATTAACGCCTTTTTTGCTTCAATTTCCGCTGTTGTAACTTTTTGATATTCCTTTACAACATCGTCAATTTCAATCATAGGAATATGCAATCCAAATGCCGCAGAAACTGCCGTAGGGTCTGCGTGCATATCATACATCGCCTCAAGAACATGGCCCATAAGGCCGAGTCTTGCTCCCTTTAAATCATGTAAAACCTTTGCAATCTCACACCATTCGGAGATTTCATTTTCTGCAGCCTTGTCATTATATAAGCAGCCTAAAATAACATCTTTTACAGGTTTTCCGAAACGAATTGCAACACCAGTAAACTCCGGTACAGAACAAATATTATCATTCTCAAGCTGCATAAATGTGCAGGCTTTTGAGTAATCCATATGCATAAGCGGCTGTAACGCCGTAAGAATAATCGGTGCATTTGTGTTCTGCACTATAGGTGCAAAAACCGATGAAGTAGCGTATGTAATCATATTACATATAATAAGATCTATCTTATCGCCGTTAATTTTTTCCGCTGTTGCAAATGCTTCACTGTTAGAACCGATAATACCATAATCAAACACCTTTACACCATTGTTTTCTACCAATTTCACTGTATCGGCGTGATAACCGTTCAAGGATTCTTCAAGTCCCTCAAACTGTTCAAAATACACCTCATGAACTACAGAAAAAAATGCAATGTTTGCTGTTCGTTCTTTTTTGCGTGTAATCATACAAAATTCCTCCGTTTTTCTTTATTATTGTATCTTGATTTTAACCAAAAATTATGCTATAATCAATATACAAAATAAATATGTTTTAGCACAAAATAAAGATTTGTACAATATATTATTGATACAAGTATTTAAATATGGTACACTGTTTGTTGCGGAGATGGTTTAAATGAAAATTAAAGACAAGCTTAACATGAATACAGAACAACTTATGGAAAACGGTCCAATCACAATAGTCGTTTTCGGTGACAGTATAACACATGGTGCGTTTGGTCCGGGTGAAATCGATTATGAAGCAGTATATTGGAATATACTAAAAAAACGACTGAACGAAGTCAGAAATTACGTCCCTGTAAACATAATCAATGCCGGAATCGGCGGAACATCTGCAAAAAGCTCCCTATGCCGATTGGACAAACAGGTTTTAGCTCACAATCCGGATTTGATTATTGTTTGTTTCGGTTTAAACGATGTTAACGGCAGTTTGGAAGATTATATCGCTTCTCTGAATACAATCTTCACAAAATGCATCGAAAAAGGTATTGATACTGTTTTTATGACGCCTAATATGCTGAACACTTATGTTGCACCTGATACAAACAAACAGTATCTTGAGTATGCCGCAAAAACAGCCGAATTTCAAAATTCCGGAAAAATGGATTTGTTTATGGAAAACAGCGTCAATCTGGCAAAAGAAATGGGAATATCTGTTTGTGATTGTTATTATGAGTGGAAGAAGTTAAATAAAACAACCGATACCACAATGCTTTTGGAAAACCGCATTAATCATCCGACAAGAGAAATGCACAAGCTGTTTGCGGATAAGCTGTTTAGCTTATTGATTGATGAAAAGAATGATTTTAATAACAATTCCGATACCATGTGGAACAGATGAAAAGAAAGGGCTTGTAATGGAACTGAAAGATATTAACCCATTTGTAAGGTTTTCGAGATTCTTAACAATTCAAGAACATTCGGAATTTTCAGAATGTTGCCCAATAGATGCACGGCTATTTTTCGTTGAAAGCGGTGAGGGCAAAATAATGGTTAATGACAAAACCTTTGTTATGCCTGCTTACAGTTTGCTTTTTATCAACTCAGGACAAAACTACCGTATTTTGCCGGCAAATTCTGTTTACAATGCCATTAACTTTGATTTCACTCAAAAATTTTCCAATTTTGAAGCCCCAATACCTCCGGTAAACATAAAGAAAAAAAAAAAAAAAACTCCGTTTGAGAGAATAACATTTTCAGATGCTCCATGCTTTGATAAATACTGTTTTCTTCCCGATTGTTATTCGCTTCGGCAGCATTTTATCAAAATAATGGATACCTATGAAAAAAAACTGCCGTTCTACAGACTCAATACTTCGATAGAATTATCGCTTATTCTTCTTAAAGCGGCACAAAAATCAGAAAAACGAACTCAAAAAAAAGATGGTTTAAATGTAGAAAATATAATTGAGTATGTTCAAAATCATTATTGCGAAGAACTCAATAATACGGAGTTGTCAAAAATATTCCACTTTCATTCTAACTATATAAATTCGGAATTCAAAAAACACACCGGCAAATCATTACACGGATATATGTTGGAGTTGAGGATACTAAAATCAATATCCCTAATAGAGTCGGGTTTTACTGACATATCTGAAATAGCCCATTCCTGTGGTTTTGTCGACAGCAACTATTTTTCGCGATATTTTAAGAAAAAAACAGGAATTTCACCAATCAAGTACGCTAAACAACAACACTAACCACATAAGCATAATGCTAATACAACATGATGTAATCACTCTAAGCTGTGCTATGACAGATAAAGATGGCTAAAAATTGCGTTTTCATTTTTTCGGCATAACGGATATTTCCGACTGAAAAAGCCATAAAAAAGGTGCCGTGGATGAACGCAAATTATCTACATAAAACAGCACTTTTACACGAAGTATTCTAAAAACTGCATAAGCAAAGGGTTTCTTTGAAACCGAAATATAAAGCAAGAACCTCAAGGCTTCTATCAACCTTGAGGTTCTTATTTGGTGGAGGGAGATGGATTCGAACCATCGAAGCAAGAAGCAACAGATTTACAGTCTGCCCCCTTTGGCCACTCGGGAACCCCTCCGTTTCGCAACTCTGATATAATAACATATTTATTTAGGTTTGTCAACACTTTTTTAAAAAAAATTTGAAAAATTTGAAAATTTAAAATATCGTATCCTGATTTAGATATCCTGATTTAGTTTTGGCTTGACGGTTTTGGCTCAATGTGATAGAATTATAAAATATAATTGCAGGAAAGGATTTTTAATTATGGCTAAACTTTGGGGTGGTCGCTTTTCAAAGGCAACCGATACACTTGTAGACGATTTTAACTCGTCAATCAGATTTGACTCCCGTATGTATGTTCAGGATATCGAAGGCAGTATGGCTCACGCTGAGATGCTTGGCAGACAAGGGATAATAGATAAAAATGACGCTGAATTAATCGTTAAAACTCTTACTGAAATCAAAAAGGATATTGATGACGGAAAAGTGGAGTTCTTAATTGATGCTGAGGATATTCATATGAATATAGAAACTATCCTTATATCAAGGATAGGCGATGTGGGCAAACGCTTGCATACAGGCAGAAGCAGAAACGACCAGGTGGCTCTTGATACAAGAATGTATTTGCGGGCACAAATAGACGAAATATATGCTCTCTGTGAGGAACTGAAAAAGACTTTGCTTGATATTGCAGAGAATAATCTTGATACTATAATGCCGGGATATACACATTTGCAAAAGGCACAGCCGATTACACTGGCACATCACGTTATGGCATACTATGAGATGCTGAACAGAGATTGCAGTCGGCTAATGGACTGCAGAAAGAGGCTGAATGTTATGCCTCTCGGCAGTGGTGCTTTGGCAGGTACAACATATCCCCTTGACCGCGAATTTGTGGCTGAAAGGTTAGGCTTTGACGGCGTTACACTTAACAGCCTTGACGGCGTGTCAGACCGTGACTTTGTTTGTGAACTCGCCTTTGACTTGTCTATGATAATGACACACCTTTCACGTTTTTCAGAGGAGATAATATTATGGAGCTCCAATGAATTTGGCTTTATTGATTTAGACGACGCATACAGCACAGGTTCAAGCATTATGCCTCAAAAGAAAAATCCTGACGTGGCAGAGCTTGTCAGAGGCAAGTCGGGCAGAGTGTACGGCTCGCTTATGGGACTTTTGACAATGATGAAGGGAATACCCCTTGCCTACAACAAGGATATGCAGGAGGATAAGGAGCAAATATTTGATGCAATTGATACGGTAAAGATGTGCTTGCCTGTGTTCTCAAAGATGCTCTCTACTATGAAAATCAAAAAAGACGCTATGCTTCAAGGTGCAAAGGGCGGTTTTACAAATGCCACAGACGTTGCCGATTATTTGGTTAAACACGGCTTGCCTTTCCGTGATGCTCACGCTGTTGTGGGCAGACTTGTTGCTTACTGTATCGAAAAGAATACCGTAATAGATGCACTTTCTCTTGAGGAGCTGAAAGGCTTTTCCGAATTGATAGACGAGGATATCTATTCAGAAATATCACTTGAAACCTGCGTAAATCAGAGAAAACTCGTTGGCGGGCCAGCAATGGACACAATGAGGAAAATAATAGATAACTATAAAAAGGATTGATTGTATGGCAATCTTTGCAATATCCGATTTACACCTGTCCTTGGGCGGTGATAAGCCAATGGACGTATTTGGCAGTAAATGGGAGGACTATACCGAAAAAATGAAGTCTCGGTGGAACAGTATTATAACGGATGAGGATATCGTGGTTATTCCTGGTGATATTTCCGGGGCAACATATATTGATGATGCTGTGTTCGACTTTGAATACATAAACAGCCTAAACGGCAGAAAGTTGATTTTAAAGGGTAATCACGATTATTGGTGGACAACACAAAATAAAATGCGACTCTTTCTTGAGAGAAATAGCTTCGACACAATTGAAATTCTGCAAAATTCTGCATATTTCTACAACGGCACAGCCGTATGCGGAACAAGGGGCTGGATAATACCTTCAGCAGAGTCAAAGAACGATGACAGAAAGATATTTGAGAGGGAAAAGCAACGGCTTATTTTATCTCTTGAGAGTGCAAAGGCGTTAAAACCAAATGAAATTATTGTTGCAATGCATTATCCGCCAATAGATAAAAACAATATAAATTCCGACTTCTTGAATATAATGAAGGAGTACAAAGTTTCGGAATGTGTTTTCGGACATTTGCACGCCGCAGCCCACGCCCACGCCCCTGTGGGAACATATGATAATATAAAACTTCGGCTCGTTTCGTGTGATTACCTAAATTTTACTCCCATTTTAATTAATAGGCTGTCATAATGCTGAAAATTAAAAATTAATCTTAAAAATACTTGATTTTTGAAATTTTTATGATATAATGATTACGTTATGCTATGAGTAGCTGTTTATATATTTTTTAAGCAGAGAGGAATGTTTAGATGAGTACAGTAGAAAAAGTCGATAAGAATGTTGTAAGTTTTGAGTTTTCTGTATCGGCTGAGGAATTTGAAACAGGAATTGAAAAGGCTTACAAAAAGAATGTGGGCAAAATTAACGTGCAGGGCTTTCGTAAGGGTAAGGCTCCCAGAAAAATAATTGAAAAATATTACGGTGCTGAAATTTTTTATGAAGATGCGATAAACATTGTTCTTCCGGATGCATATGATAAAGCAGTTGAAGAAAATAATATCTTCCCTGTGGACCAGCCTGAAATTGATATCAAGGGCGAAATCAGCAAGGAAAACGGTATTACTTTTACAGCAAAGGTTACAGTTAAGCCTGAATTTGAGCTTGGTACTTACAAGGGTGTAAAGGCTGATAAGGTTAGCCACCGCACTCTTAAGAAGGATGTTGACGCAGAAATCGAAAAAATGCGTGAAAGAAATTCAAGAATGGTTACTGTTGAGGACAGAGCCGTTCAGAAGGATGACATTGCAAACATTGATTACGAAGGCTTTGTTGATGGTGTTGCATTTGAAGGCGGTAAGGGAGAGGGCTACGACCTCACTATCGGTTCAGGACAGTTTATCCCCGGCTTTGAGGACCAGCTTATAGGCAAGAACACAGGCGAGGATGTTGAAGTAAATGTTACATTCCCTGAAGAATATCACGCTGAAGACCTCAAGGGTAAGGCTGCTGTATTTAAAGTAAAGATTAATGCTATCAAGTTTAAGGAATTACCTGAGCTTGATGACGAGTTTGCAAAAGATGTCAGCGAATTTGACACTCTTGAGGATTTAAAGAAAGACGTTAAAGAAAAGCTTTCTGCCGCAGGCAAGGAAAAGGCAAAGCACGAAACTGAAGAAAATGTAGTTAAGGCTGTATGTGACAATACAGAAATTGATATTCCTGAGGCTATGATTAATTCTCAGATTGAAAAGATGATTCGTGACTTTGATATGCAGTTGCGTTATCAGGGCTTGAACCTTGAACAGTATATGAAGTACACAGGCTTTACCGTTGACACATTCAAGGAACAGTATAAAGAAGAAGCAACTAAGAATGTTAAGACATCGCTCATACTTGAAAAGGTTTGCGAGGTTGAAAATATCGAAGCAACTGATGCTGATGTTGAAAAGGAATACAACAACTTGGCTGAGCAGAACGGTATGAAGGTTGAGGACATCAAAAAGTATATAAATGAGGTTGACGTTAAAGAGAGAATTAAGGCTCAAAAGACAATTCAGTTCCTTGTTGACAACGCAGATTTTAAATAATCTCAGAAAAGACTGTATATATACAGGTTGATTTGGATATATTATCCAAGTCAACCTTTCTACTATATTAAAATTTATTATAAAAATTTGTAAAGGAGGACATATTTATTATGGATAATTTTAGAAGTAGTATGATTCCGTATGTAATCGAACAGACAAGCAGAGGCGAACGCTCGTATGACATTTTTTCACGTCTATTAAAGGACAGAATTATATTTTTGTCAGACGAGGTAAATGATGTAACAGCAAGTCTTGTTGTTGCTCAGCTTCTTTTCCTTGACAGTGAAGACCCCGATAAGGACATCAATCTTTACATCAACAGTCCCGGCGGCTCTGTTACAGCGGGTATGGCAATCTATGACACGATGCAGTATACAAAAGCCGATGTATCAACTATTTGTGTAGGTATGGCGGCTTCTATGGGTGCTTTTCTGCTCTCATCAGGTGCAAAGGGCAAGAGATTTGCTCTTCCTAACAGTGAAATTATGATTCATCAGCCTCTTGGCGGAACGCAAGGTCAGGCAACTGATATGAAAATTCACGTTGAGAGAATGTTGAAAATCAAAGATAATTTGAATAATATTTTAAGTAAAAACACAGGTCAGCCTTTAGACGTTATCAAAGCCGATACGGAGCGTGATAACTTTATGGACGCTGAAACTGCTGTTAAATATGGTCTTATTGACAAGATAGTAACCAACAGATAGGGGAATATCTATGCCGAATAAAATTGACGAAAATAAAGTATGCCGTTGTTCATTCTGCGGCAAAACGGAAGAGCAGGTCAATCGTTTAATTGAGGGTCCGGGTGCCTTCATCTGCAACGAATGTGTTGATTTGTGTGTCGAAATCTTTAAGGAGGACTACAAAGCATTTGATAGTGAGTCGCTTAAAGACGTGCCAAAGCCTGCGGAAATACACGCTTTTTTGAACGAGTATATCATAGGTCAGCAAGCCGCAAAAAAGGCGTTGAGTGTTGCGATTTATAATCATTATAAACGTATTTACTCAAAATCTGTTCCTGACGACATAGAATTGCAAAAGAGCAACATATTGATGTTGGGACCTACAGGCTGTGGTAAGACGTTTTTGGCTCAAATGCTTGCAAAAAAGCTGAATGTACCATTTGTAATTGCAGATGCAACCTCTCTTACTGAGGCGGGATACGTGGGAGAAGATGTTGAAAATATCCTTTTGAAGTTAATTCAGGCAGCTAATTATGATATTGAGCTTGCCGAAAAAGGTATAATCTACATTGATGAAATTGATAAAATCTCAAGAAAGTCCGAAAACCCGTCTATTACCAGAGATGTTAGCGGTGAGGGCGTTCAGCAGACATTGCTGAAAATCCTTGAAGGAACTGTTGCCTCCGTTCCTCCTACAGGCGGAAGAAAGCATCCCCATCAGGAATTTATACAGATAGATACAACAAATATTTTGTTTATCTGCGGCGGTGCCTTTGAGGGAATAGACAAAATAATCGAAAGCAGAATAAACGAAAAGACTCTCGGTTTTGGTGCAAAGGTTGAAAGTAAAAAAGACAAAAACCGCGGTGATATACTCAAGTTTTTACAGCCTGAGGATTTGCTTAAATTTGGTATTATACCTGAGTTAATAGGCAGGTTGCCTGTTGTGACAACCCTTGATTCTTTAAATGAGGAAGCGTTATGCTCTATATTGACGGTGCCGAAAAACGCATTGACCAAGCAGTATAAAGCAATGCTTGATATGGACGGAGTTCAGCTTGAGTTTGATGATGAGGCAATACACGCGATTGCTCACCTTGCGGCTAAGCGTAAGACGGGGGCCCGCGGATTGCGTACTATATTAGAGGATATTATGCTTGACATAATGTACGACATTCCGTCTGACCCGACAATAGAAAAGGTTGTTGTTAATAAAGGCTGTGTAGATAAAACTTCAAAGCCAAATATAACATACAATACCAACAAAAAACCACCCCAAAAGCCTGCAACTAAGACAGAGCTTATATCAGGTGAGGATAAAAGTGTAGGATAATTTGAGGCAATCCCGAATTTTGTGTAAGGTCTATATAAGACATCAAAGGTGATATAATAAAAATCATTTTGGAGCTAATTTGATTTTTACACAAAATGAGGGATTGCCACGCAAAATTATTACATCTGTTTATTGTTCCTTTATATTTTTGCCGAGTTTTTCTATGGCCTTTTTTTCAATTCTTGAAACATAAGAACGTGAAATTTTTAAGAGTTGGGCGACCTCGTTTTGGGTATAGCACTTGCCGTCTGCCAATCCATAACGCATAACGATTACCTTTCGCTCTCGTTCGTCAAGTTCGTCTTTCAGGTTTTGGTACAGCTGCCTGACTTGTATTCCCAAGTTGATTTCATCAAAAATGTCGGCACTGTCATTTTTCATAACATCTATCAGCATAATTTGATTTCCTTCTTTGTCAGTTCCGATGGTTTCGTTTAGGGATACATCGCCCTGAGTCTTCTTGTTCGAACGCATAAGCATCAAAATTTCGTTTTCCACGCACCTTGCCGCATATGTTGCAAGACGGGTTCCTTTGCTTGGGTCAAAGCTGGATATTCCCTTGATAAGTCCGATTGTGCCTATTGATATAATATCCTCTCCGTCACGCACGCTCCCCGTATATTTTTTTGCAATATGGGCCACCAATCTTAGATTATGTTCTATCAAAACCTCTCTTGCGTGCCTGTCGCCCTGCCTGAATTTTTCTATGTAATACCTCTCTTCTTTTGCAGACAGCGGCTTAGGAAAAGAATTACCGTTTGATACATATGATAAAAGCAATGTAACAGAATTTAGTATTGTTTCCAAAAAAGAAAATATCATATAATATAACACTCCTTAATATTAGTAGTATATTATATTTTATTTTTCGTTCTATTATAACAATAAGTCTAATATATAAAAGAGATAGGAGGAGGCGTAAAAATGGAAAACAGAATATATTTGTGTATTGATTTAAAATCATTTTATGCCTCGGTTGAGTGCGTTGAAAGAGGCTTGGACCCTCTTACTACAAATCTTGTGGTTGCTGATTCTTCCAGAACAGAAAAGACTATATGTTTGGCGGTTACTCCTTCGCTTAAGGCGTACGGAATTTCGGGCAGGGCAAGATTGTTTGAGGTAGTGCAGCGTGTAAAGGAAGTCAACTCAAAGCGAAAAAAAGCAATAAATTTCAAAAGTTTTAAGGGCAAGTCGTATGACAGTACAGAGCTGAAGGACATACCTGAATTGGAGCTTGATTATATTGTTGCACCGCCGAGAATGGCTTTTTATATGGAGTACAGCACACGCATATATGAGATTTATCTTAAGTATATTGCCCACGAGGATATTCACGTATATTCCATAGACGAAGTCTTTATAGATTTAACAAAATATTTAAAGATGTATAAAAAGACAGCACGCGAAATAGCGATTATGATAATAAGAGATGTTCTGTCTGAAACGGGGATAACCGCAACGGCAGGGATAGGCACAAATATGTATTTGGCAAAGATTGCTATGGATATAGAGGCAAAGCATACAGAGCCAGACGAGTATGGTGTCAGAATTGCTGAACTTGACGAGATGAGTTATCGCCAAAAGCTGTGGGGACATAAGCCGATAACAGATTTTTGGCGTGTCGGAACGGGCTATGCAAAAAAGCTTGAAGCGGCAGGTATCTACACTATGGGTGATGTGGCTAAATGCTCGGTAGGCAAAAAGAATAATATATATAACGAGGATTTGCTTTACAAAATGTTTGGCGTAAATGCCGAGCTTTTAATAGACCACGCATGGGGTTGGGAGCCTTGCACCATAGAAGATGTAAAGGCGTACAAGCCTGAAACCAACAGTATAAGCTCAGGGCAAGTTCTGAAAGAACCATATGAATTTGAAAAAGCCAAGCTGGTAATTCGTGAGATGGCTGAACTGTTGGCACTGAGCTTGGTTGAAAAATATCTTGTGACAAACCAAATTGTAATAAATGTGGGATATGACATAGAAAATCTGACAAATTCAAAAATAAGAGCCAAGTACAAAGGAGAGACGAAAACTGACCGTTACGGCAGGGCTGTGCCAAAGCATTCCACAGGCAGAAAAAGCCTTGCAAGATATACCTCATCGGCTAAAAAGCTGACTGAGGCAGTAAGTGAGCTTTTTGACGAAAAGGTCAACAAAGACCTTCTTGTGCGAAGGATGACAATTACAGCCAATAATGTTATTCTTGAAAAAGACGTTAAGCCCAAAAAAGAATACAGACAGCTTGATTTCTTTACTGATTATGATAAGCTTAGCAAGGAAGAGGAGCGGGAGGAAAATAATCTCAAGCGTGAGAAGAATATTCAGAGGGCAATTGTTAAAATAAAAAAGAGATACGGCAAAAATGCAGTTGTTAAGGGAATGAATCTTCAAGAGGGAGCAACCGCAATGGAGAGAAATAATCAGATAGGAGGTCATAAGGCGTGACGGACTTACACGATTACAGCGATATTATTGATTTGCCGCATCATATTTCGACTGAGCATCCGCAAATGAAAGTAGCGGACAGAGCCGCCCAGTTTGCACCCTTTGCCGCCTTGACGGGACACAATGATGCCATAGAGGAAACGGCGCGTATAACAGATGGCAAACCTGAACTCAGCGAATATGAACTTGAAATATTGAATGTTAAGTTTAGAATGATAAGCGAGAATATCCACAAGCAAAAGGAGATAACAGTTTCATATTTTGTGCCTGATACCCGCAAGGATGGCGGAAGAATTGAAACATATACAGGCATAATACGAAGAATAAATGAAGTGGAAAAGAAATTAATTTTTGATGACGGCAAGGAGGTATTTACCGAAATGATAACGGACTTAGATACTTCAAAAATTATTTGAGAATAAGACGTAAACCGATATCTCATAAATCGCCCCTACAACGCAATACCTCAGCCGTTACATTGTAGGGGACAATGCCCACATTATCCCGTAAATACAAATAAGGGAGCCTTTGGTTACACAACATCTCCGCCGATTACATTGTAGGGGACAATGCCCACATTGTCCCGTAAATACAAACAAGGGAGCCTTTGATTACGCAACATCTCTGCCGATTACATTGTAGGGGACGATGCCTACATCGTCCCGCAGATACAAACAAGGGAGCCTTCAATTACTTCTTTTTAAGCAGAGGACTTAAGTGCTTATAAAGTGCATATGTCAACAGTGAAATTACAATTCCCTTGCACAGATTAAATGGTGTAATCAGTTTAAGCACAAGAGAGAGCTTTGTGTTAAAATCTGCGGCAGGCATATATAAGGGAAGCAAAATGGACAAATTGGTAAAAATACCTGCGACTGTGGCTGCGAAAATTCCCACTGTCATACCTATCAATGCACCTTTGTGTGTGCGGTTGTTTTTATAGATTATTCCGGCACAAAATACAAAAATTCCGTTTACGATAAAATTGGCAAGCTCACCCACAAAGCCTGTTGAGGTGAAGCCGCAATGCAAAAGGTTTTTTATAAGCTCCGTCACCACACCGGTGAGAGGCCCATAGGCAAAAGCCACAATAAGAGGCGGCAGATCGGAAAGTTCAATTTCCAAAAAGCCCCCTACCTTAAGACCCACAATACTTCCGAGCATCTGTAAAATAAATGCCAAAGCGGCGGCAACAGCGGTGAATGCAAGTGTCCGCGTACTTAAATGTTTTTTCATAACCGTCTCCCGAATATAGTATTAATACTCTTATTTAGTTTTCGTTTTCTTTCTTTTCAGGAACGCCATATTTACTTGAGGTCATTGCCTCGCGTTTAATTTCCGTACCGTTTTCGTATACTACCCTTGTGACATAATATACATCATTTTTACTGCTTCTGTTTATCTCGACCTTTACGTTGTTTGGGTTGTAGCCCATAATTGTAAATGTCAAAACGCCGTTATCGGCTGATGCGTTTATTTTTATTGGATAGGCTGAGCTGTTTTTAAATCGCAAATCGAGGACACCCTCGGCAATGGTTGCGTCAAGTCCGGGAGGTAAATAGGACACCTTAAGCGAATGATTGTGACGCTCCAAAATCTCCAAATTGGCGTAAAGTGCAGCAACGTATAAGGTTGATGATGGCTGGCATATACCGCCGCCCATTCCGCTTTCAACCTTATTGCCAACGTATACGGGAGCCGCCATATAACCATTTTTGCTTGTTCGGGACAGAATAGTCTTATCGTAAGAAAATTCTTCGTCGGGCATTAACTCTGTTCCGTTTATTCTTGAAGCGGCAAGCTTGACATTGTTTGCACGGGCTGCAGAGCTTCCGCCGAAGTTTGTGCTGTATGTGCTGAGCTGATTGCTGTACAAAATATCAGATAGATGTTGAGATGTCGTTTCGGGCTGTGTTATTATTGCATCAATATCTATTGTGTTAGTTTCCGAGGTTTTTAATTCCTCTAAAGCATTTTTTACAACCTTGCGGTCAACTTCAACCCTTGCCTTTGACGGATGAACTGTGATTTTTCCGTCTGTTTTCTCGTAATATGAGTTTTCTGCATCAGAGGTCAGCCAATTGTAAAATACGTCAAAATTCAATGGGTCCGGTTCTGTTGATTTCACAACCAAATCTATACTCGAAAAAAGCATAGTTTTAATTTGTTTTTCGGCTTCTTTGATTGCGGCTTGTCTGTCAGCCTTGAGTCCGTTCACAGGACCGATTACAGTAACTTTGTTTTCGCCTATGATAAAGGTGTGACCTACGGGCTCTGTTTCGTGTTCGGAGGTAACCTTGTTAAAGGCGTCTGCAAGAACATTTGTGTCATAGGAGATTACAGGCTCATATACCGCAGGCTTAAAAAATCTTGTCAGAAAGGCAACAGTGTTTAATATAAAGTTGCTGTCCTTGCCTGAGGTGATGACCTTGTCGGCAGTAGCCTGATTGTCATATTGAACATTAAGGGAGCTTACGTTTAACAAAAGGTCTGTTCCGTCACAATTCAGTAAAATTGATGCATCTTTAACCTTATCTGACGTATATGTTTCGGACAGATATTGATTTAAATCTGCCTCTGACATATCGCTGACATTGGTGTCTAAAATATAAGTGTTTGGATATATTTTACTATAATTATTTGCGTAAACTGCGGTAAATATAAAAATGGCAACAACAACGGCAGCAACACAAAGCAATGCGGGTAACATATGCCCCTTTTGCTTTTGAGGGGCGTGCTTTGGAACTGCTTTTTTATTTTTGTTGTTTGACGCAGAACCGCGAGCGGTTTTAGTGCTTGGCATATTAATATTCACCTCAGTTACCGAAATAGATAGTTGTTCTTAGTTTATCACAAAATAGATTTAAAAGCAATAAAATGACGAAGTTTGTAATATAAATTTAAACCATTTCTGGTGATATATTTGCATCTTTAATATATATTGTTAATATAAGTTTTTTATGCAAAAGATAAGGGAATGCACACCGCATTCCCAATTTTGTTGTTATTTTTTTGAGCGTTTTCTAAGATAGAATAAGATGATAACACCTGTGATTAATATGCATACCGATAAAAGCTGAGAAACTCTGACAGCTCCAAAGAAGAGCGAATCTGCACGCAAGCCCTCAATAAATGACCGACCCAAACCATACCATATCATATATGCACAGAACAGCTCTCCATCTGCCTTTTTATATCTTTTGTATACTAAAAGCACAATTATGCCCAGAGCGTTCCATAGTGATTCATAAAGGAATGTCGGGTGAACCATATTTGCAATTTGCCTGCCGTTTGAGGTAACGCACATTGCCCAAGGGAGTGTGGTGGCAGAGCCGAAGGCTTCGCCGTTGACAAAGTTTCCCCACCTGCCGATAGATTGACCTATTAACAAGCCTACTGACAACATATCAAGTACGATACCAATTTTTATTTTCTTTTTGGTACAGTAGATAATAACTGTGAGAGCGGCACCTATTATACCGCCATATATGGCAAGTCCGCCACTGCGAATATCAATTATTGAAGTGATATCGTCTTTGTACAAATCCCAACTGAAAATTACATAATACAGTCTTGCACATACAATGGCAACAGGAATTGCAATTATCAGCATATTAAAGAAGTCATCTGTATTAAAATTGATGCGTTTACATTCGGTATAACCATATATTACAGCTAAAATCAGCCCCAACGAAATTATAACGCCGTACCAATAGACAGAGAAATTGCCTATGGTAAACATTGCCCGATTTATATTAAACTCTAAACCAAGGCTTGGAAAGGTGATAATGTTATTCATAATTAAATCTCCGTATTTGGCGACTTCACAACGGATAAAACGCAGTTTGAAGTATCAAAATGTGTTTTTAATCTGTTCATTACATCGCTGTAAGCAACAGCTTTAACAACCTCTCTGTATTCGAGGGGGCTCTGACCGTTTATTATGCTTCTGATAAATGCGTTACCCATAGCCTCCAGATTATTAAATAATTTAATGTCCTGTGAAACAAGAACCTTCTTTGCACGTTCAAAGGAGCTTTCGGGGATTCCGTTTTCGATATAGTAATTGATTTTATCTTTAATTATTTCATACACCTTTTTGGGATTTGGTGATTCTCCGCCGAGAAGGGTAAATCCATATTGCTTTTGAATATCCGCCTCTGTGCCGAAGGTGCCGTTAATCAATCCGCTTTCGTACAGTTCGAGGTATAAGTCACTGCTCTTGCCAAACAGCGCTTCAAGGATAAGCTCTGTTGCAATCTCTTTTTTGAGCAGTTCATCACCACTCATATTGGGTTGATTGTCCTTAAAGCCTATTCTGAAAATAGGCTGTGAAACTGTAAGGCTTTCTTCTATATACTCCCGCACACGTGAATTTGGCTCGTTTGGCGTATAACGCTTTATTTCGCCTAAACTGCCTTCGGCTGAAACATATTTATCAACGTATTTAAGTGCCTCGTTAATATCTATGTCACCCACCATTACAAGAACCATATTTGACGGGTTATAGAAGGTGTTATAGCATTTATACAATATCTCGGGCGTGATATGAGATATACTCTCAACTGTTCCTGCAATATCAATTTTTACAGGATTTTCGTGGAACATTGCACGCAGGGTGTTGAAGAATACACGCCATTCAGGCTCATCGTCATACATTTTTATTTCCTGACCGATTATACCTTGCTCCTTGGCAACATTCTCGTCTGTGAAATAGGGCTTGTTAACAAAGTCTAAAAGTATTTCAAGGTTTTCGTAGAACTTATCCGTACACGCAAACAAATATGCTGTCATATCAAAGGAGGTAAAGGCATTGCTTGATGCCCCTGTATCGGCAAAGCGGTCAAAGGCGTTACTGCCGTCCTCCTCTTCAAATAATTTGTGTTCAAGATAGTGGGCAATTCCGTCAGGAACTGTAATCATTTCCTTTTCGCCGGGGACGGTAAAGGTGTTGTTTAAAGAGCCATATTCTGTGCCGTAGATTGCATAATATTTGTTAAAACCTTTTTTGGGAAATACATAAACTTTAAGACCGCTTTTGTGAACAACATACTGCATTTCCTCGCATAGCTCCGAATTAACTGATTTAATTATATTCATAGGTTTGCCGCCTCCTTGCCTTTTAAGAAGTATATTGTGTCAAATTTGACTTTTTTCATAACAGAGATAATATCGTCTTTTGTTACAGATCCAATTCCGTTTAGCAAATCCGATATATTTTGATTTGTTCCCATAATCGTCTGACTCAGCCAATAGTCCTCCATACGCTTTAGGCTGTCCTCCATAGCGGTATATGCGTTATGCATATAATTTTTTGCCGCATTTATCTCGCTGTCCTCAATTTCTCCGTTAATCATTTTGTTGAACTGAACCATTATCTCATCATATGCTTTTTGGTAGTTCTCGGTCTGTATGCCGGAGCTTATCATCATATAGCCGTCAAAACGAGCCGTTCTGGAAAAGGCGTAGTATGCCAGACTCAATTTTTCGCGGACATTGTTAAACAGCTTTGAAAAGGGTGTTCCGCCAAATATGCTGTTGGCGAGAATAAGCGAATAATATTCATCAGAGGTAGGCTCAACATTGCAGATTAAACCCATACACAGCTTACTTTGAACAACGTCTGCGTCCTCGGTAATTTTTTGTACTTCATCTCTTTTGTATTCTGTAATGTCGGGCTGTATATACTCTGCATCTCTTGATTTGAACAACGAACCCAAAATCCTTGTTATATCATTTATAGTTTGTTCGTTTGCGGTGCCTGATACAAAGATGTCGACCTTAGCGGTGTTTAATACATCTGTATAAAAATCATATAAGTTTTGGGGGGTAATTTCATCCAAGTCCTCCTCGTAGCCCACTTCAAACATTCCGCAACCGGTTTTACCGAACATTGCCTCACGACATTTGAATTCGGCGTATTCCTTTTTGTCGTTGTAAAGACTTTGGATTGCGTTTCTTAAGTTTACCTTCTCGCTTTCTGTGTAGGACTTGTTAAAACCGCCGTCTTCAGTCAGAGGTGAGGAGATAATTTCTTTAAGAAATTCCGCGACAGGTATCGTCAGATTTTCACCAACATATTTATCGGATATATACTCTGCCGTAAAAAACAATACCTCACCATCGCCCTTGGTGCGAACTCCTGCACTTGCTGAGGCACTGTACATATCGTCAAGACGACGGGATATATCCTTTAGTGTAGGATAGGCGGTACAGCCTCTCTTTAACACCGATGGCAAAAGTGCCGCCTTTGTGATGGTTTCTCTTTTAAGTGGAATATACAAGTATACGCTTAAAAGATTGGTTTTGAATTTAGGTGCGTCTATAATGTGAATGTCGACACCTTTTGTTAAATTAATATTCTTCAAGCTAAAGACTCCTTTGCAAGTTTTTTTAATTGTTATCCCTTTGTGAGGATTTATTCATATTTTTTTGTTCAATGATATCAGAGATAATATTTTTAAGAAGTGCCACAATGGGAACACCGATAAACATTCCGATAACACCGAAAAGTCCGCCGCCCAAAATAACACCGAAAATAACCCAAAGAGGTTTTATGGACAGCTGGCTTGCAACAAGACGAGGCTGTATGATATTGGCGTCAAGCTGTTGCAGAACAACAAGAACGATAACTAATATCACCGCACTCATAAACCCGTTTGTTACCAATGTTATCAGCGCCGAAATCAATACCGCAATAAATGCACCAAAGTACGGTATAAGGTTAAAGCTTCCCACCATCAGTGCAATTACTGCGGCGTATTCATTTCTCATTATTGTGAGAGCGATTAAGCAAAG
The DNA here is from genome assembly GCA_902791425.1 of uncultured Ruminococcus sp. Lineage (GTDB taxonomy): Bacteria > Bacillota > Clostridia > Monoglobales > Monoglobaceae > UMGS1820. Next base: position 17,845 of record CADAVS010000005.1, on the reverse strand, counting down.
TATAAATACTATGCAGGCATCAAGCAGCTGACAGCCGATATATCTGTTTATAAAGTCGCCAACAGAGCTGCAATAAAAATGCATACCTCTTCTGAATTTATCGGGCAGTATAAGTCTTGCAAAACGCATATAACTCCTCTTTATCTGACTTCTGTCAAGCAGGATGTATACAGATATAATAATTCCAAGCAAGACGTGAAACATTGTTGTTCCGAAATTCATTATACCCTTTGCATATTTATTCATATTCCTGAGTTCAAAGGAATCAATAATGTTATTTAAAATTGCCATATTGTTACTCAGTATATCCGATAGCCTGAAGTTATCGGGGAATAAGCTGAATGACTCAATCCATTTGGTAAGAGATGCAAACATAGACGGTGCTTGCTCTATAAACCTTGATATGCTGTCAACAAGCTGAGGTATTATTGCTGTCATAATTAAAGCCATTGCCGCAAATACTATTATAAACACGGCAAGAACAGATAGTCCACGCCGATGCCTTTTGAGAAAAATGACATTTGTCTTTTTTAACAAATGCTCTATACTTTTGCACAGAGGAAGAAGCACAAAGGCAATTGCAGCACCTATGAAAAACGGGGTCAAAAGGGCAAAAATCTCGGCGATAAAGTCGATCACATAACCGAAGTTATCAAAGGTTTTATACACGATTATAACTGCGACCGCCAATATAAATATACCCAAATACTTTTTTATATCATTAAATTTCAACGCAACCAGCTCCTTTAAACCTGTGCTTTATTACATTAGTATAACATATAGTATATCACAAAAAATTATAATAGTAAACAATATTTTCTGAAAAAAACCTACAAAAACAGTAGATTTAAATGATAAACCATTGACACATCAGCTTTTGAGTGTTATCATAATATAGGGTGAAAGTATAAAACCGAACCGTGATTTTGAACAGATTTTGGTGCGGAGGATGCAGATAGGCTGACGCCTATCAAAGATGACAAGCCGAAAGATGCCTAAATTAATTGTTTTTGGCAGGTTCGGCTTTGTACTTTCACCCTAAGTTGAAGGGAATGATGCGTTATTAAGATTACAGAGGTACTCAGCGAAAAGAGGCTGTCATTGTCGTTTGAGGTGTTTCCGCCTAAGACAAGCAATACTTACGACAGCGTAAAATCCGCAACAGAGGAAATAGCCAAGCTTTCACCGTCTTTTATGAGTGTAACATATGGTGCAGGCGGAGGCACAAGCGAATATACGCTTGAAATGGCAAAGACAATTAAAGAGAATTACGGTGTGTCATCTATAGCACACTTGACTTGTATATCCTCAACCCGTGAAACAGTAAGGGATATGATACAAAGGTTCGTAGATGCGGACGTTGAAAATATAATGGCACTCAGAGGGGATATTCCCGCAGATAAAATCAATGACGACCGCTCAGCGTGGGCGTATCACTATGCCACAGATTTGATTGCCGATATAAAAAGTATAAATCGTGATTTTTGTATTGGCGGTGCTTGCTATCCTGAAATTCATCCCGAAAGTGAAAATCAGAAAGAGGATATTATGCACCTTAAAGAAAAGGTGGATGCAGGTTGTGACTTCTTGACAACACAGATGTTTTTTGATAACAATTTGTTATATAATTTCTTATATAAAATTCGTGAAGCAGGAATTTGTGTGCCTGTTATAGCAGGTGTTATGCCGATTACAAATGCAAAGCAGGTGGAGAGGGCTAAAAAATTGTCAGGCTCCTTTATGCCTCAGCGGTTTATGAGCTTGCTCGACGCATTTGGCAAACGGCCTGATGCTATGAAGCAGGCAGGAATTGCATATGCAACCGATCAGATTATTGACTTGTATGCAAACGGGATTACTCACGTTCACGTTTATTCAATGAACAATCCTGATGTGGCAAGAAAAATAAAAGAAAATTTGTCAGAAATTTTGGGTATGGATGTATGATTTATACAGAATTTTTTGAACTGCCAAGCTATGACAAGGGCGAAATTTTAAGATACTCAGGGGCAAAGAAACAGGATGTGTCCCTTGACGGAATTGTTGACGAATGTATAGCCGAGTGTAATGGCAAGCTTAAAGGCAGAGTATGCTATGGGGAGTTCCCTGTTCGGATAAAGGGAACTCTGATAGACTTGTCATTTGCTGAGGTGGAAAGCTCAGCCCTTGCAAAAAACTTAAAAGGCTGTGAAAGCGTTGTGGTTTTTGCCGCAACCATAGGAATTGAGATAGACAGAATAATTCAGAAGTACAGCAGAACAGATTTGTCGAAGGCTGTTTTTATGCAGGCAATAGGTGCCGAGAGAATAGAGGCATTGTGTGATGCCTTTTGTAACAAGCTAAAGTCGGAAAAGAGAGAAAAAGGGTTGTTCTTGCGACCAAGATTCAGTGCGGGATACGGCGATTTGTCCATAGAATTGCAAAGGGATATTATGCGTGCCCTCGATTGCGGCAGAAAGATAGGCGTGACTTTAAACGAAAGCCTGCTTATGTCACCGTCAAAGTCCGTTACGGCAATAGTCGGCATATCAAGCACACTTTGCACATCTGACTTTGGATGTGCAAGCTGCGAGAACAAAGATTGTAGTTTCAGAAAGGAAAAGCTATGAGCATCAGAGAGGATATAAAGAACAAACGTATATATTTAGACGGAAGTATGGGAACAATGCTTCAGAATATGGGACTTAAGCCCGGGGAGCTTCCTGAGCGGTGGAATATTACTCATAGCGACAGAATTGTAGATATCCACAAAAGCTATTATGATGCAGGGAGTAATATCGTTTGTACAAACACTTTTGGAGCAAACATATTATCCTATGATAAGGATGAGCTTAAAGAGATAATCTCGGCGGCTGTTTCCAATGCAAAAAAAGCAAGAGAGTTATCGCGGGAAACAGAAAACAAGTATATTGCCCTTGATGTTGGACCTATGGGAAAGCTGTTAAAGCCCTATGGTGACTTTGAATTTGAAAAGGCGATAGAGGTCTTTGCCGAAACTATACGCATAGGTGCGGCTTGCGGTGTGGATTTGATTTTAATAGAAACAATGAACGACAGCTATGAAACAAAAGCGGCTGTGATTGCGGCAAAAGAAAATTCTGATTTGCCGATATTTGCATCGAATGCATACAGCGAGGACGGCAAGCTTATGACGGGTGCGTCGCCTGCCGCTATGGCAGCTATGCTTGAAGGTCTTGGGGTTGATGCTATCGGTGCCAATTGTTCGTTGGGACCTAATCAGTTAATCGGAGTTGTGGCTGAACTTATTGAATATTCTTCTGTGCCTGTATTTGCAAAGCCGAATGCAGGACTGCCCATAAACGAGGGCGGAGTTACACGCTTTGGTGTTATGGCAGATGAATTTGCTCAGCAAATGATTGAGATGGCAAAAACGGGCGCAAGTATTCTGGGCGGCTGTTGCGGAACTAACCCCGAGTATATAGAAAAAACTGTTGCGGCTACGGCAAATATACCATTACCGCGTCACCGAGAAAAAAAGAGAACAGTTGTATCGTCATATACACATTGTGTTGAGATTGGCAATCAGCCTGTTTTAATTGGGGAGCGTATAAACCCTACGGGCAAAAAGCGTTTCAAGCAGGCGTTGACAGATGGCGATATGGATTATATCTTAAACGAAGGCTTGTCACAACAAGAAAAAGGCGTTGATATATTAGATGTCAATGTGGGGCTTCCCGGCATAGACGAGGCAAGTATTCTTGAAAATACTGTATATGAGCTTCAAGCCATAATTGATTTGCCCCTGCAGATTGATACAGCAGATATAAATGCAATGGAAAAGGCTCTCAGAATATACAACGGCAAAGCAATGATAAATTCGCTGAGCGGTAAAGAGGAGAGTATGAGAGCGGTTTTCCCTCTCGTTAAAAAGTACGGCGGTGTTGTTGTGGCTCTCACCCTTGATGAAAGCGGAATACCTGAAACCGCCGAAGGACGTATAGCCATTGCTGAAAAGATTTTAGATACTGCAAAGGAATATGGCGTTTCAGAAAAAGATATTGTTTTCGATACCTTATGTATGTCGGTGAGTGCAGATGCAAAGGCTCCTGAAGCAACACTTAAGGCTCTGCGTGAAATCAGATTTGAAAAGGGGATAAATACCATTTTAGGTGTTTCCAATATCTCTTTTGGGTTGCCTCAGCGTGAGGTTATCAATTCAGCATTTTTTGCCCTTGCATTGGAAAACGGATTGTCTGCGGCAATAATTAATCCGTACTCCACAGAGATGCTGAAGGTCTACTATTCATTTATGCTGCTACACAATATGGATAAAAACTGCGAGAAGTATATTGAATTTGCTCAGACCTTGCCCTTGCAGACTAAGGCGACAACGGCTGAGGTTGTAAAAGCAGAGGACTTAAAAGAGGAAAATATCAATTCTGCTTTGCAGAATGCAATAGTAAAAGGACTTAAAGAGCAAGCGGCGGTTATATGTGAAAAGATGTTGGAGAACGCTGAGCTTCTTGAAGTTGTAAATGGTGAGATTGTACCTGCATTGGATATTGTGGGTAAAGGGTTTGAAGATAAGACGGTTTATCTGCCTCAGCTTTTGATGAGCGCTGAGGCGGCAAAGAAAGCCTTTGAAAAAGTAAAAGAAAAGATAATCTCTTCGGGAAATACCCAAGAGAAAAAATCAAAATTTGTTATTGCGACTGTCCAAGGCGACATCCACGATATAGGGAAAAATATAGTAAAGGTTTTGCTGGAAAATTACGGCTTTGATGTGACGGACTTAGGCAAAGACGTACCGCCGGAAAAGATATGCGAAGCCGTTGTAAGCGAAAACGCACCCTTGTGCGGATTGAGTGCACTTATGACCACTACTGTTCCCGCAATGGAGGAAACCATAAAACAGTTGAAAATAAAAGCTCCAAATTGTAAGGTGGTGGTAGGAGGAGCGGTGTTAAACGCCGACTATGCAAAGCGAATCGGAGCGGACAAATATGCTAAAGATGCAATGGAAACCGTAAGATACGCAGAACAATTTAATAACTGATAATGTGTTTTTGCCAAAGGAAAAACATTGTACGTTGATTTCGTGAACTATATTTAATTGGTTATTATGATTATGTGGCAGAAAGAGGCACGGCGAATATTCGCCGTGCCTCTTTCGTTATTATTTCTTCTTTATTTTATCCCAATATTCCTTTGCACTTTGTTCGGTTTTGTTGCTGCCCGGAACGTAATAAACCTTGTCCTTAATCTTGTCGGGCAAATACTGTTGCTTGACATAATCATTGGGATAATCGTGGGGATAAAGATAGTTCTGACCTTTCGGCAAGTCGCCCTCACCGTCATAGTGCTTGTTTTGCAACTGTCTTGGTATGGTTCCCGTATCGGTATGCTCAATATCATAAATAGCGTTATTTATTGCCATATATGCCGAATTTGATTTCGGTGCGGTGGCAAGCAGAACTGTTGCGTGAGCAAGAGGTATTCTCGCCTCGGGGAAGCCCAGCATCAAAGCACTGTCAACACAGGATTTTACGATTGTTATTGCACTTGGATATGCAAGCCCTATATCCTCGCAGGCGATTACCATCAACCGTCTGCATATGGATTGCAAATCGTCAGCCAGAACAAGGCGTGCAAGATAGTGGACCGCCGCATCGGCGTCACTGCCTCTGATTGACTTTTGAAAGGCACTTAATATATCATAATGGCTGTCACCCTGCTTGTCATACTGAAAAACCTTTTTCTGTGTGCATTGCTCTGCTGTTTCTTCTGTGAGCAGAATTTTCCCGTCTTTGTCGGGTGAGGTGTAACACACGGCAAGCTCAAGGGAGTTCAATGCCTTTCTGACATCGCCGCCTGATTTTTCAGCCAACTGCGTCAAAAATGTATCGTCTGCAACTAAGCTTTCATTGCTGAAATCTTCCTTTTGCAGTATAGATAAAGCTCTGCTGAGCACCTGTTTTATATCTTCGGATTTAAGAGGTCTGAACTCAAATACCGTACTTCTGCTTAAAATCGCATTGTAGATATAAAAATATGGATTTTCCGTTGTGCTTGCGATTAGAGTTATCTTGCCGTTTTCGGTATATTCAAGCAGAGATTGCTGTTGCTTTTTGTTGAAATTCTGTATTTCGTCAAGGTACAGCAATACGCCTTCCTGTCCGAACAAGCCGTCGCTTTCCTTTACAATAGCCTTTATATCGGCAATTGACGCATTTGTGGCGTTCAGCTTATACAAAGGTCTTTTAGAAATTTTAGCGGCGATATTGGCAACCGTTGTTTTGCCCGTTCCCGAAGGGCCGTAAAATATCATACAAGGGATATTTCCGCTCTCTATTATATTCCTCAGTATACGACCTTTGCCCAATATGTGCTTTTGCCCTGCTACGTCATCAAGGCTTGTAGGACGTATTCTGTCGGCAAGCGGCTTACTCATAAAGCGGATGCTTTGCACAGAGAGCCTGAACTCTGCTTGCGACTTCAGCCTTGTTGCCTTCAAAGTCATTAATTATCATAGTGATAAGTTCAGCAACCTCTTTCATATCGTCTTCTTTAAAGCCTCTGCTTGTAACAGCGGGAGAACCAAGTCTGATACCGCTTGTAACAAACGGACTTTGCGGGTCATTTGGTATTGTGTTCTTGTTACAGGTAATTCCAACCTCGTCAAGATTATGCTCAACCTCTTTACCTGTCTTGCCCTGCTTGATAAGGCTGACGAGCATAAGGTGGTTATCAGTGCCGCCTGATACGATATCTATTCCGTTAGCCATAAGTGCGTCGGCGAGGACTGCGGCATTCTTTTTAACCTGTGTCTGATATGCTTTGAACTCAGGTGAGAGTGCCTCCTTTAAGCAAACGGCTTTACCTGCGATAACGTGCATCAAAGGACCGCCCTGTATTCCCGGGAAGATTGCCTTGTTAATCATAGCACCATACTTCTCTTTGCAAAGGATAAGTCCGCCTCTCGGTCCACGCAGAGTCTTGTGAGTTGTAGTGGTAACAAAATCGGCATAGGGAACAGGATTTGGATGCAAGCCTGCGGCAACAAGACCTGCAATGTGTGCCATATCTACCATAAGGTATGCACCAACCTCGTCAGCGATTTCGCGGAATTTTGCAAAGTCAATTTCACGTGCATATGCACTTGCACCTGCCAAAATCAATTTAGGCTTGTTCTCGTGTGCCAGCTTTCTGAGTGCATCATAGTCTATGCGGTGGGTTACATCATCAACGCCGTATGGTACAACATTGAAATACTTACCTGAGATATTAACAGGCGAACCGTGGCTTAAGTGTCCGCCGTGTGCCAAATTCATACCGAGGTATGTGTCGCCCGGCTCCATTGCAGCAAAGAATACAGCAAGGTTTGCAGATGCACCCGAGTGGGGCTGAACATTGGCAAATTCTGCACCGAATAATTCCTTTGCCCTCTCTCTTGCAAGGTCCTCCACAACATCAACATATTCACACCCGCCATAGTAACGCTTGCCGGGATAACCCTCTGCATATTTATTTGTAAGTGGTGAACCCATAGCCTCCATTACGGCAGGGCTTACAAAGTTTTCTGAAGCAATAAGCTCGATTTTACCACGCTGTCTGCCAATTTCGTTTAAGATAGCCTCCGCTACCTCAGGATCGGTTCTTTTAACATTCTCGATTTCAAACATTTCAAATCATCCTTTCTCTTTGCAAACTTGTGTTTGCGGTATAAGATTATATTGCAATTTTCTCTATAATATATTATAATATTACATATATCAATTTGCAAGTAAAATTTGTATTACATTCAAATTTAGTATATTAGGGGGAAGTCTGATGAGAGAAAGTCTTGATTCAAAACGCAAAAGAGCCGCCGAGATTTATGAAATATTTTGTAATGTGTATGAAGATGCGGATTGCACCTTGGACTATGATAATGCATTGCAGCTTTTGATTGCGACACAGCTTGCGGCACAGTGTACTGATGCACGTGTCAATATGGTTACACCGTTACTTTTTAAGAAATATCCTGATGTATATGCTTTTGCCAACGCAGATGAGCTTGAACTGCGTGAGGATATTCGCTCCACAGGTTTTTTTCGGAATAAGGCAAAAAACATAATAGGCTGTTGCCGTATGCTGATAGATAAGTATAACGGCGAGGTTCCGAACACTATGGAGGAATTACTGAGTCTCCCGGGGGTAGGCAGAAAGACGGCAAATCTTGTGCTTGGTGATTTTTTCGGAATACCGGGGGTTGTGGTGGATACACACGCCACACGACTGTCAAACAGAATGGGTTTTACCAAGGAAAAGGACCCGTATAAAATTGAGCTTGACCTTCAGAAGATATTGCCCGAAGAAATTTGGGCACAGTTCTGTCATTGCCTGGTATATCACGGCAGAGAATATTGTGATGCGCGTTCGCCAAAGTGTGACATATGTCCGATTGCCCATCTTTGCCCTAAGAAAAACGTTTGATAGACGGAGATATAAGAGATGTTTAATTACTGTTTGTGATGACACAGGGCGGCGGAATGAATATTATGGAGATTATTATGAAAGAGAAAATATACACAATACCCGTAAATGAAGCTTTTGAAAAGGAGGGAGAGTGTGCCTTTTGCGAGCTTGCAAAAAAGCTGGATAAGGAAATATTGGATTATGTCTTAGGTCCGTCATATATGGAGGAGGACGTAAGAGCGGAAACCGACAAGCACGGTTTTTGCAAATATCATTATGACAAGATGTACAAGGCTCAGAACAGGCTCGGCGTTGCCTTGATGGTAAGCACACATCTGAAAAAAATCAATAAGGATTTAGATGATGTTTTAAAAAATGAGTTGTCTGAGAAAAAAGGTTTATTTAAAAAGGAGTTAAACACGCCTCTTTCCGACTATTATGAAACATTGTCAAGTGACTGCTATGCCTGCAAGCGTATGGAAAACAGAATGAACAGCTACATAGAAACATTTTTTTATCTGTGGAAAAGGGAGGAGGACTTCCGTTCCAAAGTGAGAAACAGCAAAGGCTTTTGTCTGGAGCATTTTTCTATGCTGATAACCGAGGCACGAAAAAGAATGAACAATACGGACTTTCAGGAATTTGCACGGGTTGTGGTTTCAATCCAAAAACAAAATCTGTCAAGAATAGGTGAGGAGCTTGATTGGTTTATTCAAAAGTTTGACTATCGTTTTAAGAACGAACCCTGGAAAAATTCAAAGGACTCTCTGGAGCGTGCCATTTTGAAAATTTCATCAACTGTATTGGAATAATAAACAGAAGAACAGGAGCGGTTTTTATACCGCTCCTGTTTTAGTCTTTGATTAAGTTAAGTGCAAGCCTTGCGTTATCCAACGCTTTTTCGGAAAACGTATTTGATATGTCGTGCAATGATAATGAAATTGAACTACGATTTTCGATAATTTCATCTATATATCTGCAAAGGGTGAGAGGGTTTGGGTCCTCTATGGGAACACGATAATGTTGATTCATATACTTCATAATAGATGTGATTTTAGGGTCGTATACCAATCCGATAACAGGGGTTTCGCATTTGGCGGCATATATAAGTGTATGGAGCCGCATACCTATCACAAATTCGGCATTTTTTATTATTCCCAATGCCTGTGCAGAGGACAGATTATCATTTATAACATATGATTTTGCCTTTGTATTATGTGCGATTTCATCAGTAACTTTACCGTCGCGTGTAGGCTGCATTTTAATAAAAACAGTTTCTGTATTATATTTTTCTTTAATATAGTCGCACACCTGTGAAATTTGTTTTGAAAAATCAGAGGGCATTGTTTTCCAGGGACGCATTGCCATAACGCAATATTTGGTGTTTTCGGGCAAGCCCGAATGGTTCAATAACTCATTAACCTCACTGTCGTCCGCAGGGAACAAGTTAAATGCAGGGTCTGCCGTAACCTCTATGACGGGCTTTGTTATATTAAAGCGTTTCAGTTCCTCAAGTGATGAAGGCTCACGCAGAGTTATCAAATCGACATTATTCAACACCTTGTATATTGCGTTGGAATTTACGTCATTGTCCAAAGGCCCTATGCCGTTTGCGTACAGCATAACCTTTTTCTTCAGTCTGATTGCTGTGTTTATTATAAAAAGGTAATACGCCAAAGATTTGTTTGATGTGACGTTTTGTATCAGACTTCCGCCGCCGCTGATTAATAATTTTGTACAACGCATATGATACAGTATACTCAAAAAGTTGACTCTGCTGATTGATTTTATGCCGTATATTTCAGCGGTCTTTTTCGGAGTGTTTGACAGAGCGACAATCCTGATGTCGGGCCGCAATGTCTTAAGCTCGTGTACTATGGCGTATAAGATAGAGTCGTCACCGCTATTGCCAAAGCCGTAATAACCTGAGATAATAACGTCAGAATCCGCACTCCTGTCTCTTAAGGGGTTTGGAATGAGATAATTATCTATGGAGGCAAACTCCTCCTCGGAAACTTCATTAATCAAGCTGTTTTTGATAACAGATATATACATCTTTATTGCATCATCTGCCATTGTTTTCATAGAATAATGCTCCGCCACAATATCGTGTGAGAACTTTCCGAGCCTTTCAAGCTCTTCTCTCGGTGCGTTTAAAAGTCTGCGGATATCATCAGTCAGCTTTTCGGTTGTTGTCTGCTCGCAACCTCTGCAACAGAAGTTGGTATCATAGGAGATTTGTAATTTATCTTGGTCAAAAATACCGATATAACCTTCGTTGCCGGCAATAATAGACGGTTTTTTGCACGCCATTGCTTCGAGTGCGGCTCTGCTGACACCAACAAAAATTTCACCTGAGGCGGTGAATTTGTTAATGTCGGTTCTGCTGTCTGTTGTTATGATAAGGCGTTTGCTTAATTTTTGGTTTATTGCGTCTGCCTCAGCCTTTATATTTTGATAATCGTTGCCGCCACCGACAATAACTATTTCCAAATTATCAAATTCTTTGACAAGTGCTTCACTTGCCTCAATAAGCTTGTGTGCGGCAAGGCTTCTGTCCTCGTCCATTCGGCTTACGTAAACAATACGTCTTTTGTTTTCCTCCAATGAAAATTCAGATGCGACATCTGAGTAATCTGTGTCGGACGAAAATTTTTCCAAATCAATACCGTTTATGGTTACACGAATATTCTCGGGTTTAATTCCATAGTTATCAATAAGATATGATTTTATATCGTCACTGACTGCAAGAGAACGCTCACCCCAATTTGTGAGCAGATTATAGGGAAAACGTGTTGTAAATACCCAATGTGCTGTCGTGACAAAGCGGAAGTGATACCGCTTGTGTAAGACAGAACACAAAAAGGCAGGGATTCTTGCGTGGGCGTGGACTATATCAAATCTTTCTTTAAAGATAAGCTGTTTTAAAAGCTTATATGCCTTAAGCATAGCAATAGGATTTTTGCTGTGAAAAGGAATTTTTACGTGGGGAATACCGGCGTCTTTAAGCTCTTTTTCATACGCACCGCCGTTTGAGGCAACAGTAATGTCAATACCACGTTTTTTCAAAGCCTTTGACAGTTCAATTATATGTGTTTCTGCACCGCCTATATCAAGCTGCATTGTCGTCATTAAAACCCGCATAGTAATCTCCGTTCCGCCGCCCTGCATCGGCACAAATAATAATTGGTTTTCTCTTATCCGCAGGGCTATGTTATATTTAGCTGTTTGTAAAACGTGAAATTTCATAAAAGGATTGTACATACTACAAATTCAAAATAATTTTATTTAATAGTTGCCCGAAGCTCAAACAGTTGCCAAGCCCAACTGCGATGAAAAATTATTTTGAATTTTACAGAGAGCTTTCCGAATTTACAAACGTCTATAGTTACACTATATTATTATGTATTTTACCCTACTTGTGAAAAACTGTCAAGAAAATAAATAAAAAACTAATATTTTTGTTGCAAATTATTAAATTGTGTGATATTCTAAGGTTAATAAAATAAAAAAGCGACAAGTGAAAGGATGATTTTTGTGAAACTTTCGGAGGTTAAGGAACTGTTGAATGCGGAAGTATATGCCGGTGAAGATATGCTTGATGTAGAGGTAAATGAAGCCTGTGGAAGCGATTTGATGAGCGATGTTCTCGCTTTTGTAAAGGAACGTGCGTTGTTGCTGACGGGATTGCAGAATTTACAGGTTTTGAGAACTGCTGAAATGATGGACATTGAGGCGGTGGTCTTTGTCAGAGGAAAGGTGCCAAGTCAGGAAATTATTGATTTTGCAAAAGCACGTGGTATGATTATAATGACAACCGAGCTTGCTATGTATGTGTCGTGCGGATTGTTATATTCAAACGGCTTGCAAAGCAGAAAGGCGGCGGTTAAGCTTGGCTGATACAATTAAACTTCACTATGATGTAGACGGTCAGGATTTTACCTTGGCAGGTGCTACCTCGGCAAATGTCAAAAAGCGTCTGCGTCAGTTGGGACTTCCTCCTGAGGTAATCCGCAGAGTTGCGATTGCTATGTATGAGGCGGAGATTAATATGGTTATACACGCAGACGGCGGCTATATAGATGTTGAGATTACGCCTGAGAAAATTCATATTGTATTTGCGGACAAGGGACCCGGAATACCCGATATTGAAAAGGCTATGCAAGAGGGGTATTCAACTGCATCCAACGAGATACGTGAGTTGGGATTTGGTGCAGGAATGGGCTTGCCCAATATTAAAAGCAACTCTGACAGTATGAAGATAGACACGGTTATAGGTGAGGGAACGACCATAGATTTGGTTATTAACGTGAAATAGAGTATAATATTAGGCGATTGTGAGCTGTGGAGAATGTTCTGCAAAATCCGAAATAATTTTTATCAATGCAGTTGGGCTTGGCAACTGTATGGGCGAAGGGCAATTATTCAATAAAATTATTTCGGTTTGGTATTATGTGCTATACTGTTATGGAGGTTTCACGTTTTGTAAACAATAAAAATATGTAATATTGACAGGAGGGGTACCAAGTGGCGAATGAAAAATATTGGCATTCGGTTATGCTTGAAAGGGATTTGTGCAAGGGCTGCACAAATTGTCTTAAACAGTGCCCGACTTATGCAATACGTATACAGCAGGGAAAGGCTAAAATTTTAAAGGAACGCTGTATTGATTGCGGAGAGTGTATTCGTGTTTGCCCGTATCACGCAAAAAAGGCGGCCACGGATAAATTTGATATACTTGATAAATTTAAGTATAAAATAGCATTGGTTGCACCTGCGTTTTTAGGACAGTTTACTAAGGCGGAGGATTGCAACACTATATTGACGGCGTTGACGGATATAGGCTTTGATGACGTTTTTGAGGTTGCTGTGGGTGCACAGGAAATATCCCGAAAGACGAGAGAGCTGCTGAAGGAGAACAAACTGCAAAAACCTGCGATTTCGTCGGCTTGCCCTGCTGTTTGCAAGCTGATTGCGGTGCGTTTTCCCGACTTAATTCAGAATATAATTCCACTCAAGTCACCTATGGAGGTTTCTGCTGAGGCGGCAAGGATTGAGGCAGTTAATAAAACGGGATTAAAGCCTGAGGAAATAGGAATTTTCTTTATCAGTCCTTGTGCCGCAAAGGCGACGGCTGTTAAGGACGAGAGAATTGTTAAAAAATCCAATGTTGACGGTGTAATTTCCATAAAGGATACATATTTAAAGCTTGCCCAAAAAATTAGTATAATCAATGAGGTCAAAGATATTTCCCACGCGGGAAGTGTAGGTACCTTGTGGGCGACCAGCGGAGGAGAAGCACAAGCCACAGAGGCACCGAGATGTGTTGCGGTTGACGGAATACACAATGTAATAAAACTGCTTGAGGATATCGAGGACGGCAAACTGCCGAACACAGATTATGTAGAGGCTTTGGCGTGCCCCGGCGGCTGTGTGGGAGGACCGTTGACGGCAGAAAACAGCTTTGTTGCAAGAGCGAGAATTGAGAGAATTTGCAAGAAGATGCCTGATGAAGCAGGAGGCGTAGACAACTGTGTTGAGAGAATGTGGGACGGACCGCCTGCGTACAGCCCTGTTATGAAGTTGAATGATGACATTAATGTTGCAATGCAGATGGCAATAAGAATAGAAGAAATAGTTGATAAGTTGCCGGGGTTGGATTGCGGCTCCTGCGGTTCGCCAAGCTGTCGGACCTTGGCTGAGGATATCGTCAGAGGTTATGCCAGCGAAGACGATTGTATATTTAAGCTACGTGAGAAATACAGCAGACTTATGCGTGAAAATAATAGTGAAAATTAAAAATGGGAGTGTATCGGTATGAATGTTAGAGAGCTTGCTGATAAATTGCAGCTTGTAAGTGCAACAGGTGAAGGCGGATACGAAAACGAAGTGACAGGATGTTACATAGGAGATTTGTTGAGTCTTGCAATGGCGAGAGTTAAAGAGGGAACAGTGTGGATTACCATTCAAACAAACATAAATATTGCTGCGGTAGCTTCCCTTGGCGATGCTGCTTGTGTTATTATAGCCGACGGTTTTGAGCCTGACGAGAACACAGCCAAAAAGGCGGAGGCGGAGGGAATAACCATATTTTCAACCGAGATGTCTGCCTATGAAATTGCAAAAGGACTTGCGGAGTCGGGAATATGAAAATTTATTATGATTTGCACATACATTCGGCATTGTCGCCCTGCGGTGATAATGATATGACGCCGAATAATATTGTCAATATGTCAATATTAAAAGGACTTGATGTAATTGCCATAACCGACCACAATGCCTGCGGTAATGTCAGGGCGGCTATGAAGGTTGCAGATAATAAGATTATCGTAATACCGGGTATGGAAATAGAAACGGCGGAGGAGGTTCATATGGTGAGCCTCTTCCCTGATATAGAGTCCGCCGAAGAAATGGAGCGGATAATACGCAAGAATAGTATTCCTGTGGAAAATAAGATTGATATATTTGGAAATCAATATTATATGGACGAGAATGATGAAATTATCGGCGAGGAGCCTAATCTGTTGGTGACGGCAACAGGACTTGACATATATTCGGTTGTAAATAATGTTAAAGACTTGGGAGGAGTTGTATATCCTGCCCATATTGACAGGTCAAGCTACAGTGTGCTGTCAAACTTAGGTTTTATTCCGCCTGATTTGAATTTTACCACAGTTGAGATTACGGCAAAAAATCGTGCGAAAATGGAGCCTGAATATTCTGATTATGATATAGTAACAAGCTCTGATGCTCATTATCTGTGGGATATCTCTGAAAAAACATATGATTTGGATATTTCCGACAAAAATATTGATGAAATTTTATCGAAATTGTCGGGCAAAAAAATTAGAAATTTATAGATTTTTGAATTAACATATAGTATAATAGGTAAGAGATATATCGTGGCGGATATAAGGAATTTATATTTGTTTAGGATATATCTGCTCTTTTTATGTTTTAAGATTTAATAATAAAAACAGAAAATTATATACTGCTTGTATTAGGCGAGGCGGTATTGATTTCAATATTTACAGGAGGTTTGAAAAAATGAGTCAAAACACGATTCCGTTTAACGGAACACCTGAGCAGGAAGCTGCACTCAAGGCTGTAATCGAAAAGCACAAGGGAATGAAAGGGGCGACAATTCCTGTTCTTCACGAAGCTCAGAACATTTACGGTTACCTTCCCGTTGAGGTGCAGGAAATGATCTCAGAGGGTCTTAACGTTCCTTTGGCAGAGATATATGGTATTGTTACCTTTTATGCTCAGTTCTCTCTTAACCCCAAGGGCAAGTATCAAATAGGTGTGTGCCTGGGAACTGCGTGCTATGTTAAAGGTTCGGGCGATATTCTTGAAAAGGTTAAGGAAATTCTTGGAATTGATGTCGGCGAATGTACACCTGACGGAAAGTTCTCTATTGATGCAACACGTTGTATCGGTGCTTGCGGATTGGCACCCGTTATGACAATCAATGATGAAGTTTACGGCAGACTTACAGTAGACGAGATTGAAGGCATACTTAAAAAGTATGAATAATAATGAAAGAGTTATCGTTACATATTCTTGATATTATGCAAAATTCCATTGTCGCAGGGGCTGACCTTGTTCAGCTCGACATAGTGGAGGATATAAAAAAAGATGTTTTGATGTTTTCTGTCAAGGACAACGGCAAGGGAATGTCGGAGGAAATGGCAAAGGCTGTTATAGACCCCTTTGTTACCGGCAGAACAACGAGAAAGGTCGGTATGGGAATACCCCTTCTTAAAAATGCTGCTGAGAACACGGGCGGAAAAATCGAACTGACCTCAAAGGAGGGGGTTGGTACCGAAATTACAGCGTATTTCGGTTACAGTCACATTGACAGGCAGCCTCTTGGGAATGTTGCCGAAACAATGCTTGGGGTTATCACTTCGTATGAAAATGTGGATTTTTTATTTTCCCACAAGGTAGACGGCAAGGAATTTAAGTTTGACACACGTGAGATAAAAGAAATTCTCGGAGGTGTGTCGCTGACACAGCCTGAGGTTATTCTGTGGCTGAGTGATTTTCTGAAAGAAAATGAGTCGGAACTTTATTCATAATTTACCTATTTTAAATAAAACAGCGAAAGGAGTTTGAAAGATATGAAAAGCTTAGCAGATCTTGAAGCAATAAGAAATCAAATGCTTGAAAAGGTTACTCTCAGAAAAGAGGGCGAAGACGAAATTCGTATAGTTGTCGGTATGGCTACTTGCGGTATTGCCGCAGGTGCACGTCCTGTTATGAATGCGTTTATGGAAGAGGTTGCAAAGCGTAAGCTTGCAAATGTAACCATTGCACAGACAGGATGTATCGGTATGTGCCGTCTTGAGCCTATCGTTGAGGTTTATAAGCCGGGCGAGGAAAAGGTTACATACGTTAAAATGACGGCGGATAAGGCGGCAAAGGTTGTTGCCGAACATATTGTAAATGATAAGGTTGTTGCTGAATATACAATAGGTGCTAACGAATAGATTAGGGTGATATAACAGAAAGGAATTGATATTAAATGGATATAGCCAGAAGTCACGTCCTCATTTGCGGCGGTACAGGTTGTACGTCTTCAAAAAGCGATCAGATTGCCGCAAAGATGGAGGCTAAAATCAAGGACGAAGGTCTTGATAAGGAAGTAAAAGTTGTGCAGACAGGCTGTTTTGGTCTTTGTGCACTGGGACCAATTATGGTAGTTTATCCCGAAGGTGCTTTTTACAGCAAGGTAACCGTTGACGATGTTGACGAAATCGTAGAAGAGCATCTGTTAAAGGGACGTATAGTAAAAAGACTTCTCTATGATGAAACAGTCACAGAGAACGAAGAGATTAAGAGCCTGAATGAGGTTAATTTCTATAAGAAACAAAAGAGAGTTGCCCTCCGTAACTGCGGTGTTATCGACCCTGAAAATATAGACGAGTATATCGCATTTGACGGATATAAGGCACTTGGTAAGGTTCTTACCGAAATGACACCCGAACAGGTCATAGAAACAATTAAGGCATCAGGCCTCAGAGGCCGCGGCGGTGCAGGCTTCCCGACAGGTATGAAGTGGGACTTCACCGCAAAGGCAGAGGGCGACCAAAAGTATGTTGCGTGTAACGCCGACGAAGGTGACCCGGGTGCATTTATGGACAGAAGTGTGCTGGAGGGCGACCCTCACAGCGTTATTGAGGCAATGGCTATTGCCGCTTATGCAGTAGGAGCAAATCAGGGCTTTATTTATATTCGTGCTGAGTATCCTATCGCAGTAGAAAGACTTAACATAGCTATCAAGCAGGCAAAGGAATATGGCTTGCTGGGTAACAATATATTCGGTACAGACTTCTCATTCGACTTAGAGCTTCGCCTCGGTGCAGGTGCTTTCGTATGCGGTGAGGAAACTGCACTTCTTACATCTATTGAAGGTAAACGTGGT
>CADAVS010000004.1 GCA_902791425.1 uncultured Ruminococcus sp. | reverse complement strand
AAGTGTAAGGAGTGCGGTGCTTGTTCCAAGGTTTGTCCGTACAGTGCGATTACACATCATATACGTCCTTGTCAGAGTGCTTGCAAAATCAAGGCGATTTCTATGGACGAGAATAAGGCTGCTAAGATTGATAATGAAAAGTGTATATCCTGCGGCGCTTGTGTTTACCAATGTCCTTTCGGTGCAATCTCGGATAAGTCTTATATCTTAGATGCAATAGATATAATCAAGAACAGCGAGAACAACACAAAATATAAGGTATATGCGGTAGTTGCTCCGTCTGTTTCCAGCCAATTTACATATGCGAAGCTTGGACAGGTGGTCACGGGAATTAAGGAACTCGGTGCATACACAACGGTTGAGGCTGCACTCGGCGCAGATATGGTTGCTATGGAGGAGTCGAAAGAGCTTGTGGAAAAGGGTTTCCTTACCAGCTCGTGCTGTCCAGGATTTGTAAGATATGTTGAGAAGAACTTCCCTGATATGAAGGAGAACATTTCACACAATTTGTCGCCTATGGCAAGAATTGCAAAATATATCAAGGAAACTGACGAGAGTGCAAAGATAATCTTTATCGGTCCGTGTACCGCAAAAAAAGCGGAGATACAGCTTGATAAAGTAAAGCCTTATGTTGATGTGGTTCTCACCTTTGAAGAATTGCAGGCATTGTTTGACAGTCGCGATATAGATATCACAACTCTTGAAGAAGGAGTGCTTGACAATGCATCATATTACGGAAGAATTTTTGCCCGTTGCGGAGGACTGTCCGATGCGGTGGTTGAGGCACTTAAGGAACAAAATATTAATGATTTTGAGGTCAAGGGTATTTCCTGTGACGGAATTGAGGAATGTAAGATTGCTCTGATTAAAAAGAACAAAAATCTTATAGATGTAAACTTTATCGAGGGTATGGCTTGTAACGGTGGATGTATCGGCGGTGCAGGTTGCTTAACCCACGGTGCAAAGGATAAAAGTGAAGTTGACAAATATGGAATGCAGGCATACGAAAAGACAATTAAGGGTGCTGTTGGCGTTTACAAATCAAATGAAAATAAATAATCTTTTTTAAGGAGAGAAAAATTATGAATAAAATTACTATTATCGGAAGCGGAAGTGTTGGTTCAACCATCGCCTACACATTGACGGTTAACGGTATTTGCTCGGAAATCGTTATGATTGACATTAACAACGAAAAGGCTCTCGGAGAGGCACTTGATATCAGACAGGGTATCCCCTTCTGTAATCCTTGCAGTGTATATGCAGGCTCATATGAAGATGCTGAAAATTCAGATATTGTAATCATTACATCAGGAATACCAAGAAAAGCAGGTCAGACAAGACTTGAGCTTGCTCAGACAAACATTGATGTGTTAAAGGGCATTATACCTGAGATTACACACTATGCACCTGATGCTGTTTACCTTCTTGTAAGTAACCCTGTTGATATTTTGACTTATGCATTTTGTAAGTGCTCAGGTATTCCTGAGGAACGCATTATCGGTTCAGGTACAATTCTTGATACTGCAAGATTGCGTTCACGTCTTTCCGAATACTACAAAATAAGCCAGAACAATGTTCACGCTTATGTATTGGGTGAACACGGTGACTCATCATTTATTCCTTGGTCACTTGCAAACATTTCAAATGTACACATTGACGACTGCCCTAAATCATTCTCAACAGGATCTACTATTCTTCCTGAACTTGACAGAGAAGAAATACTTGAGCACGTTCGTAAATCAGGGGGCAGAGTTATTGAACGCAAGGGTGCAACATTTTATGCGGTTTCAATTTCAGTATGCCATATCTGTAAGTGTTTGCTCGGAGGTATTGACACAACTATGACAATTTCCACAATGATGCACGGAGAGTACGGAATTGATGACGTTTGCTTAAGTACACTCAGTGTTGTAGGTAATAAGGGTATCCGCAGTAAGGTTATGCTTCCGCTTAATGATGATGAGATATTGAAGCTTCGTAACAGTGCAGACAAGCTTAAGGAAATCATAAACGCCACTGTAATCTAAAATTTGTATTTAATATTAAGGAGGATATAGAAATGGACTATCGTATTGAACACGACTCAATGGGTGAAGTCAAGGTTCCTGCAGACAAGCTATGGGCGGCTCAAACCCAGAGAAGTCACGAGAATTTTGAAATCGGTGTTAATATTGAAACAATGCCAAGAGAGATTACTCACGCATTTGGTATCTTAAAGAAGGCTGCCGCACAGGCAAACAGCCAGCTTCGTCCCGAAAAAATGACAGCGGCAAAGCTTGAGGCTATAAGCGGTGCCTGTGACGAGGTTATTTCAGGCAAGCTCAATGATAACTTTCCTCTCGTTGTATGGCAGACGGGTTCGGGTACACAATCCAATATGAATGCCAATGAGGTTATCGCCAACAAAGGAAATGAAATTGCAGGCGATAAAATTCTTCATCCCAATGATGATGTAAATATGAGTCAGTCATCAAATGATACATTCCCGACAGCTATGCACATTGCGGCAGTTTTAATGCTTGAGGACAAACTCATCCCTGCGGCTCAGACTCTTATTGATACATTCAAAGGTCTTGAAAAGGAAAACGAAGGTATAGTAAAGAGCGGCAGAACTCACCTTCAGGATGCAACTCCTATCACATTTTCTCAGGAAATAAGCGGTTGGCGTTCAAGTCTTGAAAAAGACGTGGCACTCTTAAAGATGGCAGTTAAGCCTCTGTATGAGTTGGCTCTTGGCGGAACTGCGGTAGGTACAGGACTTAACGCTCCTGATGGCTTTGGCGAGCTTGTTGCTGAAAAGGTTTCAGGTCTTACAGGTAAGCCCTTCGTTACTGCGGAAAACAAGTTCCACGCTCTTACATCAAAGGACGAATTGGTGTTCGCCCACGGTGCAATCAAGGCTCTTGCGGCTGATATGATGAAGATTGCAAACGACGTTCGTTGGCTTGCAAGCGGTCCGAGAGATGGTCTTGGCGAAATTTTTATTCCTGAGAACGAGCCGGGTTCTTCAATTATGCCCGGCAAGGTAAATCCGACACAGTGTGAGGCAGTTACTATGGTTGCTGTTCAGGTTATGGGTAATGATGTTGCGGTTTCTATGGCGGCATCACAGGGTAACTTTGAGCTTAACGTATTTATGCCTGTTTGTATCTACAACTTCTTGCAATCCGCAAGACTTTTGGCTGAGGCAATTCTCTCATTCAACAAAAACTGTGCTGTAGGTATCAAAGCTAACAAAGAGAAAATGCATCATAACCTTCACAACTCACTTATGCTTGTTACTGCTCTTAACCCATATATTGGTTACGAGAATGCGGCAAAGACGGCGAAGAAGGCATTTAAAGATAACATCTCATTAAAGGAAGCCTGTGTTGAATTAGGTTTTCTCACAGCTGAAAAATTTGACGAAGTATTCCATCCTGAGCAGATGGTATAATTTTAGGAGGTAGCATAAATGAAGGTATCATACTTTCCGGGCTGTACCTTAAAGACTAAAGCTAAAGAGCTTGACAAATATACAAGAAAAAGTGCAGAGGTTCTTGATATCACCTTAGAGGAAATCGAAAATTGGCAATGTTGCGGCGGTGTGTTTACAACTGCCCGTGACGAGATAGCTACAAAGCTGTCATCTGTCAGAGCCTTGTCAGAGGCAGCAAAGAAAGACCAAATTCTCGTTTCTGTTTGCTCTGCCTGTCACAATGTTATAAAGCAGACAAACAATGCAATGCAGACAGATGAGGAATTTAACTTCCGTGTAAACCAATATGTTGATGAAGAATATAATGGTGAAGCTAAGGTTATGCACTTTTTGGAGCTCCTTCGCGATGAGGTAGGCTTTGATAAGGTAGCCGAAAAGGTTAAAAAGTCATTAGAGGGTAAAAAGGTTGCCGCATATTACGGTTGCTTGCTCCTCAGACCGAGCAGCGTTATGCAGATGGACGACCCCGAGAACCCGACTATTATCGAAGATTTGATTTCCGCACTTGGCGGAGAGCCTGTGGTTTATCCGTACAGAAACGAATGTTGCGGCGGATATATCGCATTGGAAAACCCTGAGTCAGCAAAGATAAGAAGTAACAAGGTAACTGACAGTGCTGTAAATAACGGTGCTGAGATAATTGTTACGGCTTGTCCTCTTTGTAAGTATAATTTAGAGAAGAACGGCAGTGAAATTCCTGTTGTTTACTTTACTGAACTGCTTGCAGAGGCACTCGGTGTAAAGGAGGAGAACTAAATGAATAACAGTACAGAAAATCTCCAAAAAGAAATTATCCGCATCAGCGGAGTAAACCCAAAAAAGTGTATGCGTTGCGGTAAATGTTCTGCAACTTGTCCTGCGTATGACGAGATGGAATATCATCCGCATCAGTTTGTGTATATGGTAGAAAACGGTGACGTTCAGCCGCTTTTAGAGTCTAAATCCCTGTATCAATGTCTTACTTGTTTTGCTTGCATAGAGAGATGTCCAAGGGGAGTTGAGCCTGCAAAGCTGGTTGAGGCTGTACGTCTTGCGGTTATCCGCAAGCAAGGTGCAAATCACTTAAAAGCAGACGATATTCCGGCTCTGCTTGACGAGGATATGCCACAGCAAGCAATAGTCAGCGCACTTAGAAAATATAGTAAGTAAGGAGGAAAAGACAAAAATGCAAAGAATAGGCGTATTCGTGTGTTGGTGCGGTAGTAATATCGCCGGCACCGTGGATGTACAGGCAGTATCAGATGCTCTGCAAAATGAGCCGGGTGTTGTCTTTTCCACGAATTATCAATATATGTGTTCTCAAGCAGGACAGGATATTATAAAAAATGCCATAGCAGAGCATAAGCTCACAGGTATTGTTGTATGTTCTTGTTCACCGAGAATGCACGAGGCAACCTTCCGTAAGACTGCGGCAGCCGCAGGTCTTAATCCATATATGGTTGAGATTGCAAACATACGTGAACAATGTTCTTGGGTACACAAAGATATGCCCACGGGAACAGAAAAGGCTATAATTTTAGGTAAGGCGGCAGTTGCAAAGGTTAACCTTAATGCTCCCCTTAAACCGGGAGAAAGCCCGGTTACAAAGAGAGCCCTTGTTATCGGTGGCGGTATCGCAGGCATCCAGACGGCTCTCGATATAGCAGAGGCAGGCTTCCCCGTTGATATAGTTGAGAAGAAGCCGACAATCGGCGGTAAGATGGCTCAGCTTGATAAGACCTTCCCGACACTTGACTGTGCGGCTTGTATCCTCACACCTAAGATGGTGGATGTGGCACAGAATGAAAATATCCGCATTTTCTCTTACAGTGAGATAGAAGAGGTTGGAGGCTTTGTCGGCAACTTTGATGTTAAAATCAGAAAGAAGGCTCGTTTCGTAAACGAGGATATTTGTACAGGCTGTGGAATTTGCACAGAAAAATGTCCGCAGAAAAAGGTTCCCAATGAGTTCAACCTGGGTATGGACAACAGACGTGCAATATATATTCCTTTTGCACAGGCTGTTCCTAAGGTTGCAACAATAGATGCAGACTATTGTACGATGTTAAAGACAGGTAAGTGCGGTGTTTGCTCAAAGGTTTGTACCGCAGGTGCTATAGATTATACTCAGAAGGACGAGATTATAGAAGAAAAATACGGTGCAATCGTTGCGGCAACAGGCTTTAATCCAATTAGTATGGATAAGTTTGACGAGTATGCATACAATCAGTCAAAGGACGTTATCACCTCTCTTGAATTTGAGCGTTTGACAAATGCCGCAGGCCCGTCCGCAGGCAAGCTTGTTCGCCCCTCTGACGGCAAGCATCCACACACAATCGTGTTTGTACAGTGTGTGGGTTCCCGTTGTTCAGCTTGTGCCGAAAAGGGTAAGGAGTATTGTTCAAAGATTTGTTGTATGTATACCGCAAAGCACGCAATGCTCACAAGAGATAAGTATCCCGATACTGATGTTTATGTATTCTACATAGACGTAAGAACTCCGGGTAAGGCATTTGATGAATTTTATCGCCGTGCCGTTGAGGAATATGGTGTTCACTACATCAAGGGTATGGTGGGCAAGGTATCACCGGAGGGTGACAAGCTGATGGTTCAGGCATCTGACATTCTTGCAAACAAGCAGTTGCACATTGAGGCGGACTTGGTTGTATTAGCTGCCGCTATCGAGCCTGACAAGTCTGCAAGACCTCTTGCAACTCAGCTTACAGCAAGTATGGATACCAACGACTTCTTTACAGAAGCCCATCCTAAGCTCCGTCCCGTAGAAAGCCCAACAGCAGGTGTATTCTTATCGGGTACTTGTCAAGGACCTAAGGATATTCCTGAAACAGTTTCTCAGGCAAGTGCGGCTGCTGCGAAGGTTATCGGCTTGCTGGCAAAGGATAAGCTTACAGGTAACCCGTGTGTCGCAGGTTCAGACGAGCTTATGTGTAACGGCTGTTCCTCCTGTGAAAGAGTTTGTCCTTATGGTGCTATCACTTATGTTGACAAAGAATTCCGTATGCCTGACAGAACAACAAGGGTAAGACGTGTGGCTTCTGTCAATGAGGCTGTGTGTCAGGGCTGCGGTGCTTGTACAGTTGCGTGCCCGTCAGGTGCTATGGACCTTAAGGGCTTTGCAACAAAACAGATTATTGCGGAGGTGGATGCTATATGCAGATAAATGGCGAATTTCAACCTAAAATAGTGGCTTTTTGCTGTAACTGGTGTTCATACGCAGGTGCAGACCTTGCAGGTAATAACAGATTGGCTTATCCTGAAAATGTTAAGATTATCAAGGTTCCCTGCTCGTGCCGTGTAAACCCTATGTTTATACTCCGTGCGTTTCAACGGGGTGCTGATGGTGTAATCCTTTGCGGATGTCATCCGGGTGATTGTCACTATACATCAGGAAATTATTATACAAGAAGAAGAATGGCACTGCTGTTCTCTATGCTGAACTACCTCGGAATTGAAAAAGAGCGTACCCGTGTTGAATGGGTATCTGCCGCCGAGGGTGCAAAGTTTGCACAGACAATGAATGAGTTTACCGAGGCTGTTGCGGCTCTCGGCGAAAACAAGAGATTGGAGGATTTGAGATGCAAAAAGTAACTTGTGATACACTTGCAGCCAAGGCTTGCGAATTGCTTGAAAACGGCACTGTTGACCGAGTGCTTGGCTGGAAAAACGGCGAGTTTGTATATGATGTAACTCCTGCTCTCTTTACAACAACTGACGATATCAAATCCGAGTTTGTTTTCAATGACTTCTGCGGTGCAAACTTCTCTAAATATTTGATAGAAGAAACACGTAAAACAGAAAGCAAGGTGCTTGTATTCTTAAAACCCTGCGATACATACAGCTTTAATCAGCTTTTAACCGAACACCGCTTTGACAGAGAAAAAGTGTATGCAGTAGGTATTCCTTGTGAGGGTATGGCTGATATAACAAAGGTAAAGGCTGCCGCAGGTGATGGCATCACCGCAATCAAAGCGGAAGGCGAAAATCTTGTTATTTCAACTCTGTATGATGAGGATAAAGCTGTGGCCTGTGCTGATGTACTTGCTGAAAGATGTATGGTATGTAAGAGTAAAAAGCACGTTGCATATGACGAGCTTTTGGGCGAAGATGGCGACGTTATCGACTCAAATCGTTTTGACGAGGTAGAAAAGTTAGAGGCTATGACAGAGGACGAGAGATTTGCATTCTGGCAGAATGAGTTATCACGCTGTATCAGATGTAATGCTTGCCGTGACGTATGTCCTGCTTGTACCTGTGAAAAGTGTGTGTTTGATAATCCTGAGTCAAGTGTGGCTAACAAGGCGATTTCGGACAGCTTTGAAGAAAAGATGTTCCACATTATTCGTGCCTTCCACGTGGCGGGACGTTGTACCGACTGCGGTGAATGTTCAAGGGTTTGTCCTCAGAATATTCCCCTTCACTTACTCAACAGAAAGTTTATAAAAGATATTAACAGCTTCTATGGTGAATATCAGGCAGGGGCAGAGGCAGGCAGCCGTGCTCCCCTTGTAGACTACACCACGGAGGACATTGAGCCTACCGATGCTGTTCTGAAAGGAGCGTCAGATAATGCGTAAATGTTCAATTCAGAATTTAGATGCTGTGTTCTCTAAAATTGCAGAGGAGGCTAAACTCTATATTCCGCAGGACAGCGAAAAGGGTACAGATTATAAGGAGTGGACAGAGGGTGCAGTATTAAGCAACGCCCTCAATACAAACAGAAGCCCTAAGGACTTCTTCTTTCCTCAGACCGAAAATCTTATGGAATTTAAGACAAGCGGCAAGGAAATCGAGATAATTGATAACAGAGATGAGATGGAAGACTTTGTTGTATTCGGCGTTCGTGCCTGTGATGTAAAGAGCTTTGAGATACTTGACAGAGTATTCTTGGTTGAGCCTTATGACAGCTATTATGCCAACAGACGTGAGCACGGTGTTATAATTTCAATGGCTTGTACCAGACCTGTTGAAACCTGCTTCTGTCAGACTTTTGACATAGATGCGGCAAACCCTGAGGGTGACATTGTTTGTCACAAGACAGAGAATGACATTTTCTTTAATGCGGTAACCGAAAAGGGTAATGCTCTTATGGCAAAGCTGGAGGGTGTAACCGAGGATGCAGACAGCAGTGAAGTTGATGCACAGATAGAGAAAACTCACGAGATTATGAAGAAGCTTCCTCTTGCCAATCTTACAGCCGATAAGTTCGGTGCAGACAAGACAAATGAGTTCTTTGATGCACCCGAGTGGAAGGAACTTTCACAGTCGTGCTTAGGCTGCGGTACTTGCACATTTGTATGCCCGACTTGTCAGTGCTATGACATAAAGGACTACAACACAGGTCACGGAGTTATTCGTTTCCGTTGTTGGGACTCTTGTATGTATTCAGACTTTACAAAGATGGCTCACGGCAACTCCAGAAACTCTCAGCTTGAGCGTTTCCGTCAGAGATTTATGCACAAGCTTGTGTACTATCCTACAAACAATGACGGTTTGTTCAGTTGTGTAGGCTGTGGCAGATGTTTGGCTAAATGCCCGATTTCTATGAATATCGTAAAGGTTATGAAGACGTTAGGAGGTAAAGATAATGAATAATCGTGAGGAAACTTTAATTCCAAAAATTGGTGTGATTACTGATGTTCGTATTGATACACCTGATGTAAAGACCTTCCGCGTGGTAACTCCCGACGGCAAAAAAGCTTTTGAGCATAGACCCGGGCAGTGTGCAATGCTTTCTATCCCCGGCGTGGGAGAGGCAATGTTTTCCATAACATCTTCGCCTACAAATGCAGAGTTTATGGAGTTTTCGATTAAAAAGTGCGGCTGTGTAACCGAATGGCTCCATCAGGCTGAGGTAGGACAGCAAATTACCATAAGAGGTCCGTACGGAAACCCTTTCCCTGTAGACGATGCGTTTAAAGGACAGGATTTACTCTTTATTGCCGGCGGTATAGGCCTTGCGCCTCTGCGTTCGGTAATCAATTATTGCAGACATTACAGAGAAAATTATGGCAAGATTGATATTGTATATGGTTCAAGGAGTAAGGACGACCTTGTAGATTACGATGAGATTATCAACGAATGGGTAAAGGACGACGGAATTGACGTTCACCTTACCATTGATAACGAGCAGGAAGGCTGGGACGGTCACGTTGGTTTTGTTCCTAACTATGTTAAGGAGCTGGGCTTTGACACCAACAAAACAGTTATTATTTGCGGACCGCCGATTATGATTAAGTTTACACTCCAAGGACTTATTGAGATGGGTTATGATAAAACTCAGGTTTATACAACTATGGAGCTTCGTATGAAGTGCGGCATAGGCAAGTGCGGCAGATGTAATATCGGGTCAAAGTATGTTTGCAAAGACGGCCCTGTGTTCCGCTGTGACGAGCTTGAAGAACTGCCGGATGAGTATTAATAAGGAGGAAATCGAAATGGAAAATATGGTAAATATATTTCTGTTCGGAAAGAAGTATGAAGTTCCGGACAATCTTACAATAATGAGTGCAATGGAATATGCCGGTTATCAGTTGGTTCGCGGTTGCGGATGCCGTAACGGCTTCTGTGGTGCTTGTGCTACAATTTACAGAATTAAAGGGCAGACTGAGCTTAAGGCTTGCCTTGCTTGTCAGACTAAGGTTGAGGACAATATGTATATCGCAACATTGCCCTTCTTCCCGTTGGTTAAGCAGGTTTATGATATCGAAAAGATTGCTCCCACAGAGCAGATTATGATGCAGCTCTATCCTGAGATTTACGCTTGTATCGGCTGTAATGCCTGTACAAAGAGCTGTACTCAGGAGCTTAATGTTATGCAGTATATCGCATATGCTCAAAGAGGCGAATACGAAAAGTGTGCCGAGGAGTCATTCGACTGTGTAATGTGCGGAGTATGTTCTTCACGATGTCCTGCAGGAATTTCACATCCTCAGGTTGCAATGCTCGCAAGACGTCTTAACGGCAAGTATTTAGCACCTAAGTCCGCTCACCTTGAAAATCGTGTTCAGGAGATTAAGGACGGCACATTTACTGAGCTTATAGAGGGTCTTATGCAAAAGCCCATAGACGAAATTAAAGAACTTTATAACAACAGAGAAATAGAGAAATAAGGAGGTGTTTTCTAATGTATGCAGATAGATTTACTGAATCAATAAAGGCGGTTGAAGCCGCAAGAGAAGAAAATATTAAGCTTGAGCCAAGACGTATGACCGCACAGGAAAAAGAGGACTTACTTAAGGCTTATCACCCTGACTATAAGGTAGACGAGTTTGAGGAATTGAAAATCGGTCCCAATAAAGGTGAGAAGGTTCCCACAGAGCTTGCGGCTATACTTCAGGCACACAGCCGTATAAAGTCAGATGCAGTTGATTTGAATAAGGTCGACTATGACGTTGATGTTTTGGTTATCGGCGGTGGCGGTGCAGGTTCGTCTGCGGCAATCGAAGCAAACGAGGCAGGTGCAAATGTAATGATAGTTACAAAGCTCCGTATCGGTGATGCAAACACAATGATGGCAGAGGGCGGTATTCAGGCGGCAGACAAAGAAAACGACTCTCCTGCAATTCACTTTGTAGATGCTTTTGGCGGCGGTCATTATGCTGCAAAGCGTGAACTTTTGTCAAAGCTCGTATGTGATGCACCTGAGGCTATTCAGTGGCTTAACGAGCTCGGCGTCGAGTTCGACAAGGATGAGGACGGCAGAATGATTACAACTCACGGCGGCGGTACATCACGTAAGCGTATGCACGCGGCTAAGGATTATTCCGGTGCGGAAATTATGAGAACTCTCCGTGATGAAGTTATAAACCGTGGTATCCCCGTGGTTGACTTTACTTCTGCAATTGAACTCATCCTCGATGAAAACGGAAATGCCGCAGGTGCAGTGCTTATGAATATGGAAACAAAGGAATTGCTTGTTGCTAAGGCTAAGACTGTTATTATCGCAACAGGCGGTGCAGGCCGTATGCATTATCAGGGATTTCCCACATCTAACCACTATGGTGCAACAGCAGACGGACTTGTACTTGGCTATCGTGCAGGTGCTAAGCTTTTATATGCAGATACACTTCAGTATCACCCGACCGGTGTTGCATATCCTGAACAGATTTTTGGTGCGTTGGTTACAGAGAAGGTTCGTTCACTTGGTGCAAAGCTCATCAACGTTAATGGAGAAGCGTTTATGCATCCCCTTGAAACAAGAGACGTTTCAGCCGCATCTATCATTCGTGAATGTTCAGACAGAGGTAATGGAGTAGATACAGGCAACGGCCTTGGCGTATGGCTCGATACTCCTATGATTGAAAAAATCGGCGGTGAGGGTACTATTGAGGCAAGAATTCCCGCTATGATGCGTATGTTTGCTAAATACGGAATTGATATCCGCAAGGAACCGATTTTGGTTTATCCGACACTTCACTATCAAAATGGCGGTCTTGATATTAATGCGGATTGTATGACAACAGAGATTGAAAACCTCTTTGTTGCAGGTGAGGCAGTAGGCGGAATCCACGGAAGAAACAGACTTATGGGCAACTCACTTCTTGACATTATCGTATTTGGCCGCAGTGCGGGTAAGAATGCTGCTGCTAAGTGCAAGGATGTTAAGGTTGGCACACTGTCACTTAAGCATATTGATAATTTTGAGGCTGAAATTTCAGCAGCAGGCATTGATACTGATGTAGTTTCACCTAAGTTGTTGCCTGATTACACAAGAAAATAAAAAGATTTTATTGATGTCAGCTGTTTTTTCAGCTGACATCAATAATGATTAAAGAAAAGAGGTTTTAAAAAAATGAGTTTATTTGGCGGAGTTATTCCCATAACGGGAATTACATTTTTAATGTTCTGCTTGTTTGCAATTTTGTTTGTGGGCTACGCTCTGGGACGCATAACCATCAAGGGTGTGTCTTTGGGTGATGCAGGTGTATTTATCATTGCCTTGCTTTTTGGATGTTTCTTCTATAAGCCCCTTGAAGCACAGCTTGCTATTAAATTCGGAGGAGAAATGGTACACTATACAGATAAGGCACTGAAGATTATCGAAAACTTTGGTCTTATTTTGTTTGTTACCTCAGTTGGTTTTATTGCAGGTCCGAACTTCTTTGGCAATATGAAAAAGAACTTTAAGTCATATGTGCTTATCGGTCTTATGATAATATTGTTTGGCGGACTTGCGGCAGTTGGGTGTATATACTTAGGTTTTGCATTGGGCGAGCCAAAGGACGGCAGCTTTGTAGCGATGATAGTCGGCTTGCTTTCAGGCTCACTTACATCAACTCCTGCTTTCTCGGCGGCTAAGGCAACCGTAAATCCTGATTTTGAGAGCCTTGTATCAGTAGGTCACGGTATTGCATACATATTCGGCGTAATCGGTGTTGTGCTGTTCGTTCAGCTTATTCCAAAAATCACAAAGGCTGATATGGATGCAGAGAGAGCAAAAATTATGGTATCAAAGGAACAATCAACAAAGAAAGCAGTCAACCTCAAACTTTTAAGTCTTGACGAGCACGGCTTTGCGGCATTTGCACTTGCGGCAGTTGTTGGTATGGTTGTAGGAATGATTAAAATTCCCCTTTCATCAAATGGACTTAGCGGTACAACCTTTGCTTTGACTACAACAGGCGGATGTCTTTTGACATCACTTGTATTCGGTCACTTTGGAAGAATAGGCAAGCTGAACATTATGCCCGATACCTCAACGCTTAAGCTGTTCCGCGAGCTTGGTCTTGTACTCTTCCTGGTGGGTGCAGGTATCCCGGGCGGTGCAGAATTTGTAGCACACTTTAACCCAATGTACTTTGTATATGGTATAATAATGACAGTTGTACCTATGTTTGTTGGCTATCTGTTTGCAAAGCATATTTTAAAGCTTCCGTTGTTGAACAGCCTTGGCTCAATCACAGGGGGTATGACATCAACTCCTGCACTTGGCACACTTATCAATGTTGCAAAGACGGAGGAGGTTGCATCAGCGTATGCGGCTACATATCCCATTGCACTTATCGCAGTAGTTCTTGTGTCACAGTTCTTGATAATCTTATTCTAAGATATAATTAATATTGAATTTATGGCATAAAAAAAGAAATGACCCTTGATTGTATCAACACCTACAACCAAGGGTCATCTCTGCTCACTCTTATTATCTAACATCAATTGTTTACCTCTCTTTCTATTGATTTCCCTTTGCTCTGATTTACATATCCCTTTTCAAAACACCATCTTTCTATTTTCTCTAAGGAGAACCGCTCTATGTTTGTGATATTAATTTCTCCGGCAAAAGGATTTCTCAATACTGACCTTCAGATAAAAATTTTTCCTAATCTGAACTTATACTACTATTGATACTTTCTGTATCTATTATATATATAAAGCGTCACACCGCCGTGTTTTAAAACAATGTTCAGATTAACTGCTGATATTCTTTATCTGATGTCAAGATTAAATTCTCATTGGACTTTACCTCCTGTTCTTTCTTACACTTAAATAATAGCACAAAAAAATTCGGAAATCAATTGACATATTGCTAAAGTTTTAAAATAATTTTTTGTATAAAAGGCAGAATATACAGAAGAAAACAAAATAAATATTTACAAATACATATAGCTGTGATATAATTAAAATGTTGGGCGTGTTTTTTGCACGCCTTTTTATTATTAATTTGTATATTGGATAATGAATATCCAATATACACCGTAAGGGAGCCAAAGTTTTTTCTTCCAATTTTTTTCTTGGATAAAATTTGTCATATTGCAAACAATACTTTTTGTAAAATAAATTTGTAAATTGGAGGAAAATATATGAAAGCAACAGGAATTGTGAGAAGAATTGACGATTTAGGTCGTATTGTAATACCGAAAGAAATACGCAGAACTATGAGAATACACGAGGGCGATCCGCTGGAAATTTTTACCGAAAGCAACGGAACTGTCATATTTAAAAAGTATTCGCCCATAGGCGAGCTTGGCGAGTTTGCAACTCAGTATGCCGAGTCGCTGTCAAAGTCGACGGGGTTGCCTGCTTGTATAACAGATAAGGATAATATTATTGCGGTTTCAGGTGTACCTAAAAAGGAATTAAGGGAAAAGAAAATTTCAGGTGACTTGGAAAAAATAATGAACTCCAAATCGGTTTACACAGCAAGTCCGGGGTCTAAAAACATTCAGATAGCCGACGAGAATGACAAATATGAGGCAGGAGTTGTTGCACCTATTGTATTTGAGGGTGACAGTATCGGAACAGTAATTTTTATTGCAGAGCCTACCTCAAAGGTTGGTGAGGTAGAAAGCAAGTTGGCAGAAACGGCGGCAGGCTTTTTGGGCAAGACTATGGAATAGCTTTTAAAAGTGCATATTGTATTTGACCTGTTTCATAGAATTTTGACAAGCTGTGCGGAATGTTGGCGTAAATTTGTGGTTGGTTTCCACAAAAAAGAGTATGTTTTATTGACATATTGTCAATAAAGTGGTATTATAATAGTATATTTTCGAGAGGGGTGTAAGGGATGAATATGTTTAGAGCCTTAAAGTCAAATAATTCATCAAAAGATGCAAATTGTTTTGCACCTTGCACTTGTGATTGTAAAAATAAATTTAATATTATCAGATATACAGACATTGCGTTAGCCGTGTCTGTTTTATTTTGCGTTGCCATAATTATATTTAGTGGTATTAAGGTCATTGATATCATTATAGGAATAATTATTATATGCATAATTATAATACGCAGCTTAAAATTTAATGAAAAGGCAGTAAATCAAATCGTTTGAAAGGCTTAAACAGCAAATCATACGGCTCTGCTTTTTCGGCAGAGCCTTTTTTAGTAAACGGAGGGTCATCAATGGACATCATTGATTTTCATACACATATATATCCTGAGAAGATAGCGGAAAAAGCTGTTGCCAGCGTAGGCGAATTTTACACATTGACTATGACGGGCGGAGGTACTTCTGAGAACCTTATAGAAAAAGGAAGTAAGTGCGGTGTTACAGGATATGCGGTATATTCCGTTGCAGTAACCGCAAAAAACGTACAGACTATTAACAACTTTATTGCATCGGAATGTGACAAGCATAAAGAGTTTTACGGCTTTGGAACTATGCACGCCGACTTCGAGGATAAGATAACAGAGGTTGACCGACTTATACATATGGGCCTCAATGGTGTTAAAATTCACCCTGACACGCAAAAATTCAATATGGACGATGAGAGAATGTTTGAGCTGTATGATTATCTAAGCCAAAACAGTATACCTATCATAATCCATTGCGGTGATTACAGATATGACTATTCTCACCCAAAACGCCTTAAAAGATTGCTGAGGGAGTTCCCAAAGCTGATTGTAATAGGTGCTCACTTCGGCGGTTGGTCTTTGTTTGATTTGGCGTATGAGCTCTTGGGTGATGAGAATTGTTTTTTGGATACTTCAAGTTCATTTTCTATGCTGGGACTTAAGCGTTCCAAGGAATTAATCAGGCTGTATGGTGCGGAAAGAATGATTTTCGGTACCGATTATCCTATGTGGGATGCCCAAAGAGAGATTGACAGCCTGTTGTCAATGGAGCTTTCAAACGAAGAATATGAGTTGATTTTTCATAAGAATGCTGAAAGAATACTCGGCATTTGAAATAAGTAAAATAATTATATTACATATAAAGTGTTAAAAATTTAATGTTAAGAGTGTTGACTACTTGTCGACAAATTAAGAAAGGATGATAAAATTGGATATTAAAATTGAAAGGACAACGGCACCTAAGGAAAAGCAGACTGAGAATTTGGGCTTTGGTAAGATATTTACCGACCATATGTTTATTATGAATTACAACAGGGAAAAGGGTTGGTATAATGGAAGAATAGTTCCTTTTGGAAGTATCGAGCTTCATCCTGCAACAACTGTTTTCCATTATGGTGCAGAAATATTTGAAGGACTAAAGGCGTACCGCAGAGCAGACGGCAAGGTACAACTGTTCCGCCCTATCGAGAATGTAAAAAGAATGAACAGTTCGGCTGAACGTATCGGACTTCCGCAGATGCCTGAACAGGATATGCTTGAGGCTATACTTAAGTTTGTTGAGGTTGAACAGGATTGGGTGCCGTCGGGCGAAGGTGAGTCGCTTTATTTAAGACCCTTTATGATTGGTGCTGATGAGCATTTAGGTGTTCACTCAATCGAAAATGCAATATTCTATATCATTGCATCGCCAAGCGGAAGCTACTATACAGAAGGTATCAACCCTGTTAAAATTATGATTGAGGAAGAAGACGTCAGAGCAGTAAGAGGCGGTACAGGTTATACCAAGTGCGGCGGTAACTATGCGGCAGCAAACAGAGCCGGCGAGAGAGCGGAGAAAAAGGGATATACTCAGGTTCTTTGGCTTGACGGTGTTGAAAGAAAGTACATAGAAGAGGTTGGTGCTATGAATGTTATGTTCAAGATTGACGGCACAATCGTAACACCTATGCTTTCTGGTTCTATACTTCCCGGTATTACAAGAAAGTCCTGTATTGAGGTATTAAAAGATGCGGGCTATAAAGTTGAAGAGAGATTGCTCTCCGTTGATGAGCTGCTTGCCGCATTGCAAAGCGGTACTCTTGAGGAGGCGTGGGGCTGCGGAACAGCCGCAGTTGTATCTCCCATAGGTCAGCTTTACTACGGCGGACAGACTTATACCATCAATGATAACAAAATCGGTAAGGTTACCCAGGAGCTTTATGACAAGCTGACGGGTATTCAATGGGGCAAGATAGAGGACAATTATAAATGGACAGTTCAAATATAAAAAGAGTTACTGTTTTCGCAGGACACTACGGGAGCGGAAAGACTAATATCGCAGTAAACTATGCTCTTGGGGTTTCGGCACTTGGCAGAAGGACGGCGATTGCCGATATTGATATAGTCAATCCGTACTTCAGAACAAAGGATTCGGAACAGGTGTTGGAGGATGCGGGAATACGTTTGATTTCGTCTGAGTACGCAAATACAAATGTTGATACACCCGCCTTGCCTGCTGATATATATTCCGTTTTTGCCGACAAGAGCATAACAGCCATTATTGATGTGGGCGGCGATGACAGAGGTGCCTTGGCACTTGGCAGATATGTTCCATATATGAAGCAGGAGAATGATTACGAAATGTTGTACGTAATTAATAAATACAGATATTTGACTGCTGATGCAAGGTCTGCCGTTGAGGTAATGGTTGAGATTGAAACAGCCGCAGGTGTTAAGTTCACGGGAATAGTAAATAATTCAAATATCGGTGAGGAAACAACAGCTGATACGGTTTTAAAGTCTGTGGAGTATGCGAAGGAGGTTTCGCAACTGACAGGACTTGACATAAAAATGACAACTGTAAAAGAGGAGCTTGCAGGTGAGCTTTCGGGGAAAATAGATAACTTACAGCCGATTAAGCTGTACGTCAGACAGTCTTGGCTGAGAGAGAGGAGATAAAAATGGCAAACGTAACATTTAATGAAAGTTTGTGTAAGGGCTGCGGTTTATGTGTATCCGCCTGTCCTAAACATATTGTTAAATTAAAAGACGACCTTAACTCAAAGGGATATCACCCTGCGGGTGTTGAGAATAAGGAGGAATGCATAGGCTGTGCTTTTTGTGCAACTATGTGTCCCGACTGCGTTATTACCGTAGAGAGATAAGCTTTTTAAGAAAGGAATGAAATAAATGTCAGAAAAAGTATTAATGAAGGGCAATGAGGCAATGGCTGAAGCCGCTATTATGGCAGGCTGTCATCATTACTTTGGATATCCTATCACGCCTCAGACAGAGGTTGCCGCGTATATGTCAAAAAGAATGCCTAAAGTTGACGGCGGCGTTTTCTTACAGGCAGAGAGCGAAATTGCCGCTATAAATATGGTAATCGGTGTTGCCGCTACCGGCAAGAGAGTTATGACATCATCATCAAGTCCCGGCATCTCCCTTAAAAGTGAGGGATTGTCATATTTAGCAGGCTGTGACTTACCTGCTTTGGTAGTAAATGTACAGAGAGGCGGCCCCGGTCTTGGGGGTATTCAGCCTTCACAGTCAGATTACTTCCACGCAACACGAGGTGCGGGACACGGCGACTTCCATATGATAGTTTTGGCACCTGCTTCAGTTCAGGAGATGGTTGACTTGACTTTTAAGGCGTTTGACCTTGGCGACAAGTACAGAATGCCTGCTATGCTTCTTGCAGACGGAACAATGGGACAGATGATGGAGCCTGTTACTCTTGATGCAAAGAATGTTACCAAATACGATAAGCCTTGGGCTTTGACAGGCACAGAGGGCAAGAGAAAGCCGAATATTGTAAACTCTCTTTTCTTAAAGCCTGAGGAGCTTGAACAGTTCAACTTTGAGAGATATGAGAGATACGCTCAGGTTGAAAAGAATGAGGTTATGTACGATGAATACCGAATGGAAGATGCTGAAATCTGTATCGTTGCATTTGGCGTTGCCGCACGTGTTTCTCAGAACGCAATTGATGAGGCGAGAGAAAAGGGAATAAAGGTCGGAATGATAAGACCTATTACTCTTTGGCCGTTCCCTAAGGATGTCTTAAATAAGGCGGCAGATAAGGTTAACTCGTTTATATCCGTTGAGCTTAATATGGGACAGATGATTGAGGATATTGAGTTGGCAACAAGGTGTAAAAAACCTGTTCTGCTTTGCAATCGTGTAGGAGGAATGATTCCTACCACACAGAATGTTCTTGATAAAATTGATGAAGCAGTAAAAATGGGAGGTGCAAAATAATGACAGTATTTGAAAAACCAAATGCACTTACAGACGCGGTGTTGCACTACTGTCCCGGATGTACACACGGCATTATCCACAGACTTGTGGCTGAAGCCATTGATGAGTTAGGCTTAACCGGCCGCACAATCGGTGTGGCATCTGTCGGCTGTTCTGTTTTTTCGTATAACTATTTCAACTGTGATATGGTTCAGGCGGCACACGGCAGAGCACCCGCAGTGGCAACAGGTGTAAAGAGGTCAGACGAAAACAACATTGTATTTACATATCAGGGTGACGGCGACCTTGCCGCAATCGGTACGGCTGAAACTGTACACAGTGCCGCAAGAGGTGAAAACATCACTGTTATCTTTGTAAACAATGCTATTTACGGAATGACAGGCGGTCAGATGGCACCTACTACTCTGCCCGGTCAGGTTACACAGACCTCGCCTTACGGCAGAGATGTGTCTAAGGTAGGTTATCCCGTTAAGGTTTGTGAGCTTTTGTCAAATGTCGACGGTGCAACTTATCTTGAAAGAGTTGCGGTAAACAACGTTAAAAATATCAAGGCTGCTAAGGCGGCTATTAAAAAGGCATTTCAATATCAGGCAGAGGGAAAAGGTTTTTCGCTTATTGAAGTTCTTTCCACCTGTCCTACCAATTGGGGTATGACTCCCCTTGATTCTATGAAGTGGCTTGAGGAAAATATGATTCCGTATTATCCTCTCGGAGTATATAAGGACAAGGGGGCACAGGCTGATGAATAAGCAAATATTAATCGCAGGCTTTGGAGGACAGGGCATTTTATTCTCGGGAAAGTTCCTTGCATATGAGGGCTTGATTGCCGGTAAAGAAGTGTCGTGGCTGCCGTCTTACGGCCCTGAAATGAGGGGCGGCACGGCAAATTGCAGTATTATAATCAGCGATAACAAAATCGGTTCTCCCATTGTTGATAAGCCTGATATTTTAATCGCTATGAACGCCCCTTCGTTTGATAAGTATATAAACGAAATAAAGCCGGGCGGCAAGGTCTTTGTGGACAGCTCCTTGATTGAAAAGAAGAGTGAGAGAGAGGACATAGAGGCATATTATATTCCTGCATCAAAGCTTGCCTCAGAAAAAAATCTGAATGGTCTTGCTAATATGATTATGATTGGTCTTATGATTAAAAACACAGGTATAATTCCAAAGGAAAATATTGAAAAGGCGATGAAAAAAGTTGTATCTGCCAAAAAACAGAATTTGTATGACCTCAATATGAGTGCGGTAGAGCTTGGATATAATTATGAAGGGTAGAGGAGGTACGGATTATGAGTGAAGAAATTAAGAACGAGCAAATTAAAGATATTGGTATGCGTCTTGCAGGTCTGCGTGACGATATGGAAATTTCGGTTTCTGAGATGGCTGAAAAGTTAGGTGTTGACGAGGAAACATATGTGGCATACGAAAAGGGTATGATGGACTTCTCCTTCAGCTTTATTTATAACGCTGCTGAGATTTTGGGCGTTGATGTTCTTGACTTGATAAGCGGTGACGCACCCACATTGTCAATGTGCTGTATGGTTAAAAAGGGCAAGGGCTATTCTGTTCAGAGAGCACACGAGTATGACTATAAGCATTTGGCTTATACCTTCAGAAACAAAAAGGCAGAGCCTTTCCTTGTTACCTGCATACCCGATGGAAAACCGCCTGTTATGCACGGACACGAGGGGCAGGAATTTAATTATCTTTTGTCGGGTAAAATGAAGCTGTATATCGGTGACATTTCGTATGAATTATCAGAGGGTGACAGCGTGTACTTTGACAGCAGCATTCCCCACGCAGAACAGGCAATCGGTGACGAACCTGTTAAGTTTATTGCTGTTGTTGTGAAATAATATTTTGAGGTGAACAGAAGAAATGGCTATTTATGAAAAATATGTAGGTGCAAGCCGTGATGATTTTATATCACTTAAGGATGCACAAAAGAACTATACACTGACATACCCTAAAAACTTTAACTTTGCATATGATGTAATTGACGAATTGGGCAAGCAAAGTCCTGATAAACTCGCTATGGTATGGGTGTCAAAAGATGGTGAAGAAAAGAAATTCACCTTTAAAGATATGATGATTTATTCAAACAAGGCGGCTAACTATTTTCATTATATGGGAATAAAAAAGGGCGACAGAGTTATGCTTGTTTTAAAGCGTAGTTACTACTTTTGGTTCTGTATTCTGGGACTCCATAAAATAGGTGCCGTTGTTGTTCAGGCAACAAATATGCTCAAAGCAAAGGACTATGTTTATCGTTGTAACGTAGGTAACATCAAGGCTGTCGTTATCACAGGCGACGGCAAGGAAACAGAATACTTCGACGAGGGAAAAGACAGTTACGAAACCATAGAAAAGAAGTTTGTTACAGGGCACAAAGATGCGGGTGAAGATTGGATAGACTTTGAAGCAGGCTTTGAAATGGCAAGCTCGGAATGGACAAGACCTACGAGTGAAGCTGATACAATGGCTGATGACACTATGCTTATGGCGTTTTCGTCAGGCACATCAGGTTACCCTAAAATTATAACTCATAACTTTAAATATCCTTTAGGTCATATTATGACAGGTGTTTTTTGGCACAGAGTTGTAGACGGCGGCTTGCACTTTACAATCTCAGACACAGGCTGGCTTAAGTCCTTATGGGGTAAGCTCTACGGACAATGGTTCGGTGAAAGTGCCGTGTTCGTATATGACTTTGAGAAGTTTGATGGTGCTGATATTCTTGAGAAGATTGAAAAGTATAAAATCACAACCTTCTGTGCACCGCCTACTATGTACAGAATGATTTTACAGAATGACGTATCAAAATACGATTTATCAAGTCTTACACATTGCTGTACCGCAGGTGAGGCATTAAACCCTGAAATTTATAACAATTGGTATAACAAGACAGGGCATAAGATATACGAAGGCTTTGGACAGACAGAAACAACAGTTTGTATCGCAACTATCTATCCTTGGTGCGAGCCTGTTCCGGGATGTATCGGTTACCCTGTTCCCGGATATGATGTTCATATATTAGGTGAGGACGGCGAGTCCTGCCCGCGTGGTGCAACAGGCGAAATCTGCGTCAGAGTATTGAGCAAAATGAGAAAGTCCTGCGGGCTTCTTGACTCATACAACTTTAGTGCAGAAGACACCAAGAAGTCAATGCACGATGGTTTCTATCACACAGGTGATACTGCGTATCGTGATGAAAAGGGAATGTTCAGATACGTTGGCAGAAATGATGATGTTATTAAGTCGTCGGGTTATCGTATCGGACCTTTCGAGATAGAGAGCGTATTGCTTGAACATCCTGCAGTATCCGAGGTTGCTGTTACAGGTGTGCCTGACCCAATCAGAGGCTTTGCCGTAAAAGCGACAATTGTTCTCGCAAACGATTATACTCCGTCGGACGAGTTGACTAAGGAGTTGCAGGTATACGTTAAAGAGAACACCGCTCCTTATAAGTATCCGAGAGTTATAGAATACGTTGAAAATCTGCCTAAGACATTTAACGGTAAAATCAGAAGAAAAGAAATCAGAGATAACGACGTAGAGAATTACAAGAAATAAAAATATTTTAAAGTCCCTCAAGCATAGCATATGTGCTTGAGGGACTTTGACTTTAATACATATTTTACTTTTCGTAATGAGGCAATCTATATTTTTGCTTATAGGCTTTATAATCGTCAAAATACCCATTTTCGTCATCTGCCTTAACGTGCTTTAGATAGTCGTGTGTTTCAAGTGTTTCTATCTCAGGCTCCAAAAGGCTGACAGCGATATTTGAACAGTGACCTGATACCCTCTCGTATGTTGTGAGGAGGTCAGATAAAATAAATCCCATTTCCACAGTACAATCACCATCACGCAGACGCTTGATATGATTGTTTTTAATTTTATATTTCAGTTTATCTATAACCGCATCAAGAGGCTCTACCTTTTTGGCAAGGTCATAATCTTCGTTAATGAAGGCGTCAATGGTTATATTGATTATTTCATTGACTGCCGAAGTAATTATATTTATATCTTCAGCGGCTTCCTTTGAGAATACAATACCTTTTTCAGTAACCTCGCGGGCAACATTTAAAATATTTACTGAGTGGTCGGATACTCTTTCGATATCACCGACTACGTGCAACAGGCGTGTAACCTCAAGGCTGTCATTTGCCGACAATTCTTTTCCCGCAATTTTAACGAGGTATGCACTTGTTTTATCCTCATACTTATCAATATTGGCCTCATTTTCTACTATATCCTTTGCTATTGCTTTGTCATATTTTTTAAGCAATGAAGTTGCCTCCAGCAAGGAATGTCTTGTGATTTCAAACATATCGAATACGAGAGCTTTGCACTTTTCAACAGCGAATGACGGCATAGAAAGAAATCTGTCGTCGAGAGTTGAGAATACATCACTTTTCTCTTTTTCGCCTTTAATTGTTTTCTTAGATATTTTTTCTATCCAACCGCAGAACGGCATTATAATAACAGTTGAAATAATATTAAACAACGTGTGGATTATTGCAATTGAAAGTACAGAAACATTTTGGTTCATAATAGAGAACTTGAATATTGCATTTAATACATAGAATGCAACCGCGACAACAATAACGCCAATCATTTTGATATATACACAGGCGGCGGCAACTCTTTTGGATTGAACATTACCGCTTATTGCCGACAAAACAGGTGTGATAGTTGTACCTATATTCTGACCTAATATAATCGGTATGGCGGTGGAATACGGAATTGCACCCGTAAGGGATAACGCCTGAAGGATACCGATTGAAGCTGATGATGACTGAATTATTGCAGTAAACAGAGTGCCCACTATGATACCCATTACGGGATTTGCGAACATAATCAACAGCTTTGTAAAAGCATCGTTGTCCTTAAGCCCTTCCATAGAGGAACTCATTGTTTCCATACCAAACATAAGCAGTGAAAAGCCGATTAATATGGAACCGATATTTTTGCGACGGTCGCTATCGCTTGCCATCATCATTATAATACCTACAATGGCAAGAATAGGTGAGAAGGATTCAGGCTTTAAAAGCTTAAGAAAAAAGCTGGCACCTTGGATACCTGTCATACTGAGAAGCCAAGATGTAACGGTTGTTCCGATATTGGCACCCAAAATTATACTGATGGTTTGGGATAAATTCATAATTCCCGAATTTACAAAACCCACAAGCATAACGGTGGTGGCAGAAGATGATTGGATTATTGCAGTAACAATAAGTCCAAGCAAAAAGCCTTTAGATTTGGTTGACGTCAGCTTTCCCAAAAATGTTTCAAGCTGACCGCCTGCCAATTTCTTTAAGCCATCGCCCATTAAGTCCATTCCATAAAGGAAGATGGCAAGTCCGCCGATAAGAGTTAATATAGAGAATATGTCCATATAAATCAGCCTCCAATGATATAATGCAAATCAAGCTTTATCCACTATATATTATATATCGTATTAAGCCAAAAATCAAGAAATTTTTACAAAAAAATATCCCATATTAGATATGGGATATTACATTAACTAAATAATTATGCTTATGCTGTATAAAAACAGGAATATTATAGGTGCTACAAGAATTATGCTGTCACATCTGTCGAGCATACCGCCGTGCCCCGGAAAAATATTTCCGAA
Source organism: uncultured Ruminococcus sp. (assembly GCA_902791425.1). Lineage (GTDB taxonomy): Bacteria > Bacillota > Clostridia > Monoglobales > Monoglobaceae > UMGS1820. Next base: position 14,831 of record CADAVS010000004.1, on the reverse strand, counting down.
GTCTTTAATTCCAAATTGACGTTTAATGGCAGAAGCTGTTAAATCGCCAATCTGAGAAACAATAGATGCAATTATGCCAAGGACAAACAGCAAAATCAGGTTAAAACTGCCTCCGTTTAAGTAGCTTGTGAAGAGTGTATTTACGATTATACCATATATAACAAAAGACACACCGCCGCCTATCACACCGCCGATTGCACCTTCAACAGTCTTTTTAGGGCTGATATCGGGGCATAATTTATGTTTCCCGAGATAAGAGCCGACAAAATACGCACAGCTGTCAGACATAAACGCACCTATAAAAACAAGCCATACATAAAATCTGCCGAAATCCAAAGAATGTATATATATTATGTGGGAGAGAAAGTATGGAATATAGACCAAGCCGAACAAAAGCTCTCCCAAATGTTTGATGCTTATTGTGCGATTGCTAAACAGCATCAGCAGAAACAATGCAACAACGTATAGATATACCAAGGTAAGCGATGAGGCAACTGACAGCTTAAGGCCGACAGAGATAACTATTGCCGCAATGTATCCCATTACACATAAATTTTTATGTTCTGACAGACCTGTTGTTTTGTAGTATTCGTGCATTCCAATAAGAGATACAAGCATAACAACAAATGTTATAACTGACTTAGGAGCCAACAATATGAGAATTATTATCGGTATGCCAATCACAGATGTCAGTAAACGTGATTTAAGAGAAGGTGTCATAGTGCAAAATCCTTTCTTGTCTTATACACCGCCATAACGTCTGTCACGTTTTTGGTACGCAATTATTGCGGCATCCATATCGGCGGAAGAAAAATCAGGCCAACAGATATCGCTGTACCAAAACTCGGCATAGGCAGCCTGCCACAGCAAAAAGTTGGACAGACGTTGCTCGCCGCTTGGGCGGATAATCAAATCTACCTCAGGCAAGCCGTAGGTATCAAGATACCGAGAAAAAACTTCTTCATTGACGTCATCAACAGAGAGTTTATTTTCGCATATATCACCATATAACTTCTTTGAGGCACGTACAATTTCGTCGCGTCCGCCGTAGTTGAGTGCGAGATTTATAATAATCCTGTCGCCATCCTTTGTTACATCAATGGCGTGGGCAATAGCCTCCTGAAGTTTGGGACTGAACCTGGATACGTCACCGCTTACCATAAACTTTGTCCTATCGTTTTTGAACTTTTCTTCAACCTGAATTAAATACTCATAGAGTAAGTCCATCAAGGCGTCAACTTCCTCTTTTGGTCTGTTCCAATTCTCAGTCGAAAAGGCATATGCGGTAATTACTTCAACTCCGATTGAAGCACAGTAATCCGTGATGTTTTCAATGGTTTTGGCACCCTGGCGGTGTCCGGCTTTTCGGGGAAGCCCCTTGCTTTTGGCCCATCTGCCGTTGCCGTCCATAATTATACCTATATGCTTAGGTATGCGTGCCATATCCATTGTTTCGTTATTTTGCTGTTTTGGCTTTCTTTTAAAAAACATATTATCACCTATAAAGTAGCATATTATGCTAAACAGATTTTGAATTATACTTCCATAATTTCCTTTTCTTTTTCAGCGGTGATTTCATCAATTTTCTTAACAAACTTGTCAGTAAGCTTTTGAATTTTCTCTTCTATGTCTTTTAAATCATCTTCGGTTATTTCGTTATTCTTCTTTTGCTTTTTGTAAACCTCGATAGAGTCACGTCTGATGTTTCTGACAGCAACCTTTGCCTCTTCACCACGTTTTGAAACACCCTTGCTGAGCTCCTTTCTTCTCTCCTCGGTAAGGGGAGGGAAGTTAAGACGGATAACCCTGCCGTCATTGTTAGGCGTTATGCCGATATCAGATGCAAGAATTGCTTTTTCGATATCCTTTAATATGGTTGCATCCCAGGGTTGAATAATGATAGACCTTGCCTCGGGAACGGAAATTGTACCAACCTGAGCCAAAGGTGTGGAAGCACCATAGTATTCAACTGAAATTTTATCAAGAATTGCAGGATTAGCACGGCCTGCACGGATAGATGCAAAGTCAGCCTCAAGAGAATTTATAGCTTTGTTCATTTTATTTTCTGTGTTTTGCATAATACTTCAAACCTTTCTTGTCAATTTAATATTTACAAATTATTTGGTAACAATAGTTCCGATTTCTTCGCCCACAACGGCACGTTTGATGTTTTCGGGGTCGTCAAGACCGAAAACTACAAGAGGAATATTATTATCCATACAAAGAGATGTAGCGGTTGAGTCCATAACGGCAAGCTCGCGGTTTAATACTTCCATATATGTCAGTTTGTCGAACTTGGTTGCGTTAGGATTGATATGTGGGTCGCTGTCGTATACGCCGTCAACCTTTTTGGCAAGAAGAATAACCTCAGCATCAATTTCAGCAGCACGGAGAGCGGCTGTTGTATCGGTTGAGAAGAATGGGTTACCCGTTCCGCAGGCAAATATAACGACTCTGCCCTTTTTCAAGTGAGAAGCGGCTTTAAGACGGATATACGGCTCAGCAATCTGACGCATCTCTATGGCAGTCTGAACTCTGCATTCAACGCCGAGATGTTCAAGTGCATCAAGCATGGCAAGGGAATTGATAACAGTTGCCAGCATTCCCATATGGTCGGCACGTGACCTGTCCATACCCTCACCGCTGCGGCCTCTCCAAAAGTTGCCGCCGCCGACTACAATCGCAATTTGCACACCCATATCGTAACATTCTTTGATTTTGAGTGCTATCGCATCAATTGTCTGTTGGTCAAGACCAAAGCCTTTGGTTCCTGCAAGTGCTTCACCGCTGATTTTGAGCATAATTCTTTTGTATTTTGGTTTCATATGATCTATCTCCTTATATATTTATTTTAAAATAGTCGTTTATAAAATGCGAACAATCATATTTTATGCGGCTTTTTTATACGAAATAACTTTATCTGATTTTTGCCCTTCGCCCATACAGTTGCCAAGCCCAACTGCAATGAAAAATAATTTTGGATTTGGCGATTGGCCCGCTAATCAGAATAAGTCAAGCCTGACGAATTGTTTGAACTGTTCGAAGAAGAGCTTTTTGAACTGTTCGACGAATTGCTTGAGCTGTTTGAGCTTTTATTGCCCGATGTGCTTGACGAGCTGCTTGAACTTCCCGAAGATGACCCCGATGAAGTTGATGATGAACTTGACGAAGATGACTTTGATGAAGATGATGTGCCTTGCTTTAATATGTCATTTTCTTCTTTCAAGCGTCTGTTTTCCTCCTCAAGCTGAGTGACAGAGATTTTCAAACGGTCAATCTCTGCGTCAATTTCGCTTTGGCTTTTCTTGCTCTCCTTAGGAAGCATCATTGTTTTAAAAGAAAAACCAAAAGCAAATAAAAATATTCCAATAGTCACAAAAAGGATGCCGAGAACAGCGAGAAATTTTCTTCCGCCTGAAGTCTTTTTATAACCTTCTGTTTGAGATTTTTGTGGCATTTTGCATATCATCCTTTCGTATTTTGTACGAATATAAAGCTACAATCAGTATAACATAGCAAATGCTTTTTTTCAAGATAAATTTTACTGAAAAAAGCATAGGTGTAAATTATTTTCTGTGTCGCCTGTTCTGTCTGTGTCTTTTAGCCTTTTTTATGTTGTTGTATATGGCAAAAACAAATGCAATAATAAATATTACAGCCGCCATTGCAATTAAGCATATTATTGTACGCGTAACTTTGTTTCCCCACAAAAAGTCACCGATTGCCATTACGGGCCAGAAGAAGCTTCGCTTGACCGAGGTTGAGGCAATCAAATCAAATGATGAAAGTTCTTGCCCGTTAAGTGTGACGGACATAGTGCCTATTGTATCTCCTGCGTTTACGGGAGCGGTTATAAAATCGGGAGTTTTAGGTTCAAGCTTAACGTCGTCTGGGTTTGTTCCCTTGGGAACTATAACAGTGGCAGAGGATTTTGCCGACAGAGCCAATTTGTCAGAACCGCCGCTTTGCTTGACCTTTATATCATACAGCATATCTCCGCTTGAAACAGGTGTTATGGAAGTGAAACTTTCAAAGCCGTAATTGAACATATTAATAGTGCCATTGTGAGAGTTTGCAACGTCTTTGCCACCGTAAACTACGCCTATAAATTCCATACCGTCACGTTTGACGGAGGATACAAGGCAGTTGCCTGCTTTTTGGGTAAAACCCGTCTTTATACCCGTTGCACCTTTGTATGCAAAGTTGGGGTATCTCATTGTGGAAAGCAATCCGTTTGTGTTTATATAGTAGCGTTCGGGTGACATATTTGTAGGCGGAATTTTGATATGAACGCAATCCACTATGTTTCTGAAATCATAGTGTTGCATAGCTGCTCTGGCGATTTTAGCCATATCTGCGGCGGTTGTGTAGTGGTTGTCATCGTGAAGGCCGTCAGGGTTTGCAAAATGTGTGTCAACACAGCCCAATTCTTGTGCTTTGGCGTTCATCATATCCACAAATGTGGATATGCTTTTGCCTACTGCTGCGGCAATAGAGCAAGCCGCATCGTTTCCCGATGGGATAAGCATACCCTTTAACAAGTTTTCAAGAGTTACGATTTCGCCGACTTTAAGGGACATTGTACTGCCTGTGGGGTCAAGCCCGTCTATCATTTCGGATGTAATCTCTATTTCTGAAGTCAGCGATATCTCACCCCGTTCAATGGCTTCAAACGCCAGCAGTGCTGTCATAACTTTTGTGGTGCTTGCAGGATACATACGCTTGTTGCTCTCCTTTTCAAAGAGTACATTTCCGTTCCCTGCATCAATCAAGATTGCGGTTTCTCTATCATTAAATGTTGGTGCCTCGCCCTCTTTGCGAATCTTTTTTTCTGTTGTGACCTCTGTTTCAGTTCCGGAGGAGTTATCCTCTACAGCAACAACAGGTGTTATGAAACAAAAGGAAAATATAAATATTAATATGAAATAAAGTATTGTTTTTGAGTTATTTTTCATTTGTCTTTCCTCCCATACGTTCAAGACGTTCTCTCTCAGCTTGTGATAATCTCAAATAAGTGGGCTTAAGCTCGGCATAACCGCATACGTCGCCTAAGAGCATTTTTTCGTAGCCAAGCTCCGCTACAGATGCCCCCAAGTTCATCATCTGCATACGCTGTGCAAAGACGGCGCGTCTGCCAAGAGCCTTGTTTATCCTATCTGCGTGAACAGGCAAGCCGTCGCCCACAAAAATAATATCTTTGTCGATGCTTTCAAGCTCTTTGCAGAGGTCGTCAATGGAAATTGCTCTATCGTCGGCAATGCGGTCGAGGTGTTGCCCGTCAAAGAGGGCGTTATATACCTGACCACGCCTTGCATCCATAATCGGACAGATAATACCTTCAAATGGAACGACATTGTTGGCAAGAGCCTTGAGTGTGGACACGGCAATGCAGGGCTTGCCTGTTGAGTGTGCAAGAGCCTTAATCGTTGCTACACCTATTCTGACACCCGTAAAAGAACCGGGACCGACAGCGACTGCAAAGCCGTCAACGTCTTTTACGGAAATCTCTGCCTGAGATAGCATAAAGTCTATCATAGGCATAATATTTTGTGAGTGTGTTTTTTTATTATTCTGAACCACCTGTGCAACAAGTCTGTCATCAGACATTAACGCAGTTGTTGCCGCCATACAGCAGGTGTCGATTCCCAATATAAGCATTTGTTTTGACCTTCCTTGTATTATTCAATTATAATTTCACGGTAATCCTCACCTTTTTCGGGCAGTTTTTTAAAGGTTACCATTATTGTGTTTTCGGGCAGAACGGCTTTTATGTTATCCGCCCACTCTATCAAAGAAATTCCGTCTGAAAAAAAGTAATCGTCCATCCAATCACATTGTTCGGGTGCGGGATTTTCAAGCCGATACACATCAAAGTGATAGATTTGTATGGTGCCGTCGTACTCGTTCACGAGTGTATATGTGGGACTGCTGACGTCATCGGAGTTGCCGAAGTGTTCAACAATGCCCTTTACAAAAGCGGTTTTTCCGCAGCCCAAGTCGCCGTTTAACGCAACTATTGAGCCGACAGACAGCCCGGCGGCAAACTTTTTGCCTATCTCTATTGTTTCTTTTTCTGTTTTAGTTATATATTTTTCCAAAAATACTGTCTTCCCTTCGGAATAATTTTGAGATTAAATATATTATATTAATTTAATGCCGTAAAGTCAATAACGTAATTGTTCTGAAAACAAATTTTTAACAGATATCAGATTTAATAAAACCCTTGCATAGTGTATGAAAATGTGGTATATTATAATGTAGCTAAATTTATTCGTCAGATAAAATACAAATAGGGTTGGGAGTTGATTGGTATGAAACGCATCGTATCTGTTATTATAACGATTATGATGTTATTGTGCCTGTCGGCTCCTGTTTCTTATGCCAAAGAATATACTCATATAAACAGCGAGTATAAGGTTAAATCGGAGTACGCAACACGTGAGCAAGCGGCGGCAAAGTTTGTTGATGCTGTCGGGATAGAGAAATTCAATATCGACACAAAGGTGTTAAACAAATTTTCGGATAAAGAAAAGATATCCTATGCAAATCTTGAAAAGGTTGCGGCGGCTGTGGACTCGGGATTGATAAGCGGGTATGAGGATGATACCTTAAAGCCCCAGGCTAACATAACACGTTTAGAGGCGTTGACTATATTAAATCGTGCGCTTAGCAATGTGGAGCTTGCCGAGTGGTATGATGTTAAATTTTCAGATACGCCAAAATGGGCAGAAAAGCAGGTGGACAGGCTTGCTGCCGCCGGTATTGTAAGGGGCTATGGCGACGGAACCCTGGGGGCAGGTGACTTTTTGACTCACGAGCAGATAAATATATTATGTGACAGAGTGGTCAGATATATGGGGCCTGCGGGTGATTACTATGACTATATAAATTCTGTTTGGCTAAAAAAAACCACCTTAGAGGAGGGTGTTTCGGTCAAGTCCGATATAGACAGATTAAATCAAACGGTAAGCTCGAGAATAACGGATATTATATTTTCTCTGTACAAAAGATATTATAATAAAGGCGAGGAATTTGATGATAATTCTATAGAACGAAAAATCATATCTGTCTATTCTGCGGCGGCAAATCAAGGGTATAGAGACAAGATTGGCATTGAGCCAATAAAGCCGTTGCTTGATAAAATTGATGCAACAGAAAAGACTTCTGACTTGGTTGACGTTATGGCGGAACTTGAGAAGAATGGTTTTTCTACACTAATAAAGGTTTCGCTTGATACAGATGTCAATGGCTCAAACAAGAGCCTTCCTGCTGTTGCAGGCTGTTATACGGGAATGGATAAGGCATTGATGACAGGTGACGGAGCGGACAAGCATATAAAGATATATAAAGAATATGTAAAAGAGCTGTTTGAAATTTCAGGCGAAGAAAATTCAGAACAAATGGCTGAGTATACAGCAGAGCTTTGCAAAGACCTTGCAGAGATAATGAATACAGAAACAATAGTGTCGGATATATCAAAACAAGATGTTGTCTATGACGCACAGAAAATAAAAGGTATATTTACCAATTTTGATATTATTGAATACTTTAATAAAATAGGGGTTGGCAAGGCGAAGAAATACATAGTATATGACGAAAACCTTGCAAAGCATATAAATCAGATTATTACAGACGACAAACTTGATGCCTTAAAAGCATATCTTAAGGCATCTGTGCTTGACTCGTCATCACTGTATTTGTCAACGGATATGTTTGAAGCGTATCAGAGGTACTATAATAAATTATATGGTGCTGATATAGATGCAATTCCCTCAGATTATGCAACAGGGATTGTTCAGGAGCTTTTGGGTTGGGAGCTTGGAAGCTTGTATATAAAGGAATACTTCCCCGAAACCGCAAAGACGCTTATTGAGGATATGACAAAGCAGATAATACAAGAGTATGAGAAAATTGTCAGAGCCTCCACACGCATATCGCCTCGGACAAGAAATAATATTATAACAAAGCTGAAAAATATAAAGGTATATGCAGCGTATCCCGATAATATAGAGGATTATTGCAAAACGTATGTTGTTTTGCGTTCCACAGAGGATGGCGGCAGCCTGATGGAATATCGTATGGCATATGCAAATGCTTATGCGGAAGAATGTAAAATGGTGGTTGACGGGGACATTATTCCGTCAAAAGAAGTGTGGAGAATGTACCCTCAGACGGTTAATGCAATGTATGATGTTTTGTCAAACAGCATTACTATTCCTGCGGGAATATTGCAAGCTCCGTATTTTGAAGCAAGTGCAGAGTATGCGGAAAACCTCGGCGGTATCGGTGCGGTTATCGCTCACGAGATAAGCCACGCCTTTGACAGAACAGGGGCACAGTTTGACGAAAACGGCAATCTGTCGGATTGGTGGACAGACGCGGACAAGCAAGCCTTTTCTAAGCTGTGCGAAAAGGTGGTTGCGGAATATAATGAGGCTAAGATAGACCATTCCTATGTGAACGGAGAGATGACGTTGAATGAAAACATTGCAGATATTGCCGCTATGACTTGTATTATCAGCCTGATAGGCGATGACCATATCAAGCTTGATAAGATGTTTAAAAACTACGCAAAGACCTGGCGTATAAAAGCAACTGATGAATACACAAAGCTGATGCTGAAAACAGATGTTCACTCCCCCAACAAAATCAGAGTAAACAGAGTTCTGTCGAACTTTGATGAATTTAAAAGATTGTACGGGGTTGTAGAGGGTGACGGAATGTATATTCCCGAAGAAAAGGTTATAAGTATTTGGTAACGGCATAAATGCGAGGATGTGACTTATGAAGATAACAATATTGGATGCAGCGACTCTCGGCTGTGATATCAAAGAGAAGGCATATGAGATATTCGGCAAATTCGGTGAAGTGGATATGAGAGAAACAACAACACTTGACCAAGTGCCGATGGCGGCGAAAGATGCCGATGTGTTGATAGTGAACAAGATTAGGCTTGGCAGTAACTTAAGCGGTGCCAAAAACCTTAAGCTGATATGTGTATCTGCCACAGGCTATGATAATATTGATTTAAAATGGTGCAGAGAAAACAATGTTGCGGTCTGTAATGTAAAAGGTTATTCAACTCAGAGCGTAGCACAGCTTACAATTTCTATGGCACTTATGCTGATTAACAGAATGACAGAGTACACCGAATATGTAAAGAGCGGGGAGTATTCCGCAAGCGGAATTGCAAACCGCCTTACCCCTGTATACAATGAGATATACGGAAAGACTTGGGGAATTATAGGTGCAGGAAATATCGGCAAGCAGGTTGCAAGGGTTGCGGAGGCTATGGGATGTCGTGTTATAGTCAACAAGAGAACGCCTGATGGCGACTATGAGTTTGCCGACATTGATAATCTATGCGCAACGGCGGATATTATATCTGTGCACACGCCATTGACTGAGGAAACAAGAAATTTAATAAACCGCGACAGAATTAATATGATGAAGAGCAATGCAATATTTATCAATGTTGCACGAGGAGCGGTAGCGGACGAGGCGGCATTGGCTGATGCCGTTGCCGAGGGCAGAATTGGCGGAATAGGTATAGATGTGTATACCGAAGAGCCGATACCAAAAGACCATCCGTATACAAAGATAATGAAATTACCCAATGTATGTTTGACTCCTCACAACGCTTGGGGTGCATATGAGTCAAGAGTCAGATGTATTGAGATAATGGGCAGTAATATTGAGAAATTTTTTAGTGGTGAGCGTCAGAACCGCATTGTATAATAAAATTAGCCGAAAACAGACGGCGGAACGGAGATTAAAATGGAAAGAGTAGATAAGAATAATTATTATTTGGATATCGCAGACACAGTGACCGAAAGAGGAACTTGTCTGCGGAGAAAATTCGGTGCCATTATCGTAAAGAATGATGAAATTGTTTCTACGGGATATGCAGGGGCACCAAGAGGAAGAAAAAATTGTTCGGACCTGGGATTTTGTATGAGAGAGAAACTCAATATTCCTAGAGGCGAAAGATACGAGCTTTGCAGAAGTGTTCACGCCGAAGCCAATTGTATAATCTCAGCACCGCGAAACGAAACGATAGGTGCAACTTTGTATTTGGTGGGCAGAGATGTTAAAACGGGTGAGCTCGTAAAGGATGCGTGTTGTTGTGCAATGTGCAAGCGTTTGGTTATAAACGCAGGGATTGAAAATGTTATTGTTCGCAACACAAAAACGGAATACACAGTTTATCCTGTTTCGGATTGGATAGAGAATGACGAATCTCTTGAGGGAATGCTTGGTTATTAATATCAGAATAATCAAACACATATAGGAATAAAATACAAAGGATTGATATTTAATGAAAGTATCTGTATTGGGTTCAACAGGCTCCATAGGTACACAGGCACTTGAGGTTGTTGATGACTTAAAAGGAATAAAGGATATTGAAGTCGTAGCCCTATCGGGAAACTCCAACATATCATTATTAGAAGAACAAATCAGAAGGTACAGACCTGAATATGCGGCTGTTTCCGATAAATCTGCAGCCGACAAATTGAGAATTGCCGTTGCCGATACCAAGTGCAAGGTTTTATCGGGACAGGAGGGGTTGTGCCATATTGCGGCAGATAGCGGAGCGGATATGGTTTTGTCATCAATCGTAGGATTTGCAGGGCTTGTGCCGACTATGTGTGCCATAGAGGCAGGCTGTGATATTGCTCTTGCTAACAAAGAAACACTTGTAACCGCAGGAAAGCTGTTTATGGATGCCATTGCTGAAAAAGGTGTGAGGCTATTGCCTGTTGACAGCGAGCATTGTGCCATATTCCAAAGCCTGCACGGCGGCAAACCCAAGGAACTGAGCAAAATTTTGCTGACAGCCTCAGGCGGACCATTCTTTGGCAGAACAAAAGATGAATTGGTTGGAGTGAAAAAGGAACAGGCGTTAAAGCACCCCAATTGGAGTATGGGTGCAAAGATTACCATAGATAGTGCAACTCTTATGAACAAGGGCTTAGAGGTTCTTGAGGCAAGATGGCTGTTTGATGTGGATATAGATGATATAGAAGTTGTTGTTCAGCGTGAAAGTATAATACACTCAATGGTAGAGTTCTGTGACAAGAGCATTATTGCGCAGTTGTCGCTGCCGTCGATGAAGCATCCTATACAGTATGCTTTTACATATCCCGACAGATTGCAGTCAAGGGACGACAGGGTTTCCTTTGCGGATATAGCAAAGCTGACGTTTGCAAAGCCTGATGAAGATACCTTCAGATGCCTTGCCCTTGCAAAAAAAGCGGGGAAAATGGGCGGTATTATGCCGACGGTTATGAATGCAGCAAACGAGGTTGCGGTTGCAAAGTTTCTGCGTGACGAGATTGAATTCCTGGAAATAGCGGAGATAGTTGAGAAAACAATGGATAGCTACAAAGCGGAGAAAAACGTGTCAATAGAGCAAATTACAGAGGTTGACAAAGAGGTAAGACAATCTATCGAAAGGGGTAACTGATTTAAAAATGATAGTTACAATAATTTGTGCGGTAATTATATTTTCAGTAATAATTTTTGTGCACGAGCTTGGACATTTTATTGCCGCAAAGGCGTTTGGAGTCAATGTGCTTGAATTTGCAATAGGAATGGGGCCTGCTATCTTTAAAAAGCAAGGCAAAAATACTTTGTATTCAATACGTGCTATCCCTATGGGCGGTTTTTGTAAGATGGAGGGTGAGGACGAAGACACGCAGACAGAGGGGTGCTTCAGTTCCAAAAAGCCCATACCTAAAATAATTGTCCTGGCGGCAGGAGCGGGTATGAATGTTTTGTTAGGCTTTATAATTGTCACGTCTGTGGTTTTTGTATCTGCGTTTCAAACGGGAATGATGCCGTCAACAGTGGTTGAGAGTGTAAATCCTGAGGCATCTGCGGCGGAATTTTTGCAAAAGGGTGACAGGATTGTAAAGATTAATGATGCAGTAATTCATATTCAAAAGGATATCAGCTTTGAACTCTCAAATACAAACGGTAATGAATGTACTATTGAATATATAAGAAACGGCGAGAAAATGAAGAATACTTTTGTTCCTATGCAGCTTGAGTACGATGACGGAACAAAAGCATATGTTGTTGGCTTTAATATCGCTCCCGGCAGGCTGAGCGTGGGCTCTGTACTGCGTGAAGGCTTTTTTCAGACAATATGGATGGTGAAACTCGTGTTTGTGTCATTGGGTATGCTGTTTGGAGGGCAGGCGAGCGTCAGCGATATGTCAGGCCCTGTGGGTGTTGTTTATACAATGAACGAGGTAGCTCGGAGCGGTTGGCTTAATTTTCTGTTCTTTGCATCATTCCTGACAGTCAATATCGGTATTATGAATTTATTGCCTATTCCGGCTCTTGATGGAGGAAGAATTATATTTGCACTGTTTGAGTTAATATTCAGAAAACCCATTCCGCCTGAAAAAGAAGGATTGGTGCATATAATCGGGTTTGCTCTTTTGATTGCCCTTATGCTGTTTGTGACCTGGAATGATATCGCAAGACTTATAACAGGATTTCAATAATAATATTTCAAAAAATGAAAATTGAAAGTGAGCATACGTGAGTATATAAGAGAAAATAAGCGAATTTAAGAGATTGATAAATACTAAATTAATTTTTTTGAAAAAAAGCTTGACAAAAGTAAAAAATAGTATTATAATAGCAAGGCGTCCTAAAATGTTGGACGCCTTTTGAATGAAATTGATTAGGTAAATATATAAGGAGGTAGGCAATAATATGTCAACTTATATGGCTAAAGCCAATGAAATTGAGAAAAAATGGTACATCATTGATGCTGCCGGCAAGCCCCTCGGACGTGTAGCTGCTACTGCTGCTACTATCCTCAGAGGAAAGCACCGCCCGCAGTATACACCGGGTGTTGATTGCGGTGAATTTGTTATCATCATCAACGCAAAGGATGCAGTTCTTACAGGTAACAAGCTTCTCCAGAAGAAGTGGTACAGACACACAGGTTACATCGGTAATATGAAGGAAGTGTCTTACAAAGACCTTATGGAAAAGAGACCTGAAAAGGCAGTTGAGCTTGCTGTTGCAGGTATGCTTCCGCATAACACTCTCGGAAGAAAAGCTTTAAAGAAGCTCAGAATTTACAAAGATGCTAACCACAAACACGAGGCCCAGGCACCTATCGCTTGGGAACAGGCATAAGAAAGGGGACTGACAAACAATGGCAAACGTACAGTATTACGGAACAGGTAGAAGAAAGAAGTCTGTTGCCAGGGTTAGATTAGTACCCGGCACAGGTAAAATTACAATTAACAAAAGAGATATTGATGAATATTTCGGTCTTGAAACATTAAAGGTTGTTGTTAGACAGCCTATGGAACTTACAAAGACTATCGGTAAGTTTGATGTACTCGTAACCGTTCAGGGCGGCGGTTTTACCGGACAGGCAGGTGCTATCCGCCACGGTATCGCAAGAGCTTTACTTGAAGTTGACGAAGAGTACAGAGCAGAACTTAAGAGTGCAGGCTTCCTCACTCGTGACCCGAGAATGAAGGAAAGAAAGAAGTACGGCTTGAAGGCCGCTCGTCGTGCACCGCAGTTTAGTAAGAGATAATTATTATATCTACAAAACCCCACAACCATCACGATTGTGGGGTTATTTTTATCTTTCGTGCCACGAATCTGCCACAAATCAAGCTATGTTATACATTATGTAACGCATTAGAAACGGTCTTTGCCACTCTTACTCTGACTTCAGCATACATATGAGCATAGACCTTCGAAGTCGTCTCAACCGATGCGTGTCCCAAGTGAGCAGACACATTCTCAATATCTTCACCAGCGAACAATAACAAAGATGCGTTTGTATGTCTCAATCCGTGAATAGTCAGATTATGGTTAAGATTAAGTTCTTCCTTGTGTGCCTTTATAAATCTTCTAAACTGTGCATTCAGTAAACTTCTGTCGTACCAATGTCCGGTGCAAGACGTAAAAACCATGTCAGGCTGTTGCCAAGCATTACCTACTATTTCTTTCTGTTTATCCTGCTCATCTTTGTGTCTCTTCAAAAGTTCAACAGCAACATAATCAATAGCTATGGTACGAGTGCTACGAGGTGTTTTGGGAGTTGATAGAAACCAAGTATTATTTGCATAAGACAACGTTTTGTCAATAAATATAGTTTTATGCTCAAAATCAATGGAATCCCATCTTAAACCTAAGCACTCACCCGAACGCATCCCTGTCATAATGTGCCGAGAACCAATATAACAGTGGTTAAAACAAAAGTGCCGTAATGCATTACGGACACTTTTGATATGATTTGTTAATTTTTCGCTGTTCCTAAAAGTGTACCTTTAGAAACAGTGCCTACATACCTTGATTGTGCAATATAATTGCTCCAAGCAGGAAAAATATAAATGCAACCATATATAATATAATCGTGACTGTTTTAAAAGCTCCTTCAAGACCTCTTGTCCTGAGATATCCCAAAACAGCTGCAACCATCATACCAACAATACACACATTTTGTACTCATAAAACATTTCTATTTTCATTAGTAAGATAATTGTTTAATTTTGTGTCGAGTTTGATTTCACGATTTTATAAGCTTTTGATAGTCCTGCTGCTACTGCAATGCTCGAATAAACAATTGGTAATCCCACACCTGTGAAATACATAAATGCTATTCCTATTATGTAAATTATTATTCCTATTCCAAAACCGCTCTGCACGGATTTTTTTCTTGCATCATAATGACATTTGAGATAAAGTATATCGTATTTCTTTGCAAAAAATTTTAATATACAGAACCCGATTACAGCTGTTACAAAAACGCATAATATCGGCGACAGAAGCGAAGACCAAGTTGG
>CADAVS010000003.1 GCA_902791425.1 uncultured Ruminococcus sp. | reverse complement strand
AGATGGGATCACTCATTAAAAATTTACCCTGTTCAAACAATTGCAATGCACACGTACAAGTGAGCATCTTTGTCATCGAGAAAATTATATACAGTTCATTGCCCTGCATAGGCTTGTTGTTTTCAATATCACTTTTACCGTTAAAATACCTAAATACCTGCTCGTGTTCTATATTAACAATGCAATCTACTCCGGGAACATTGTATTCTGACACGAATCTATCCATACAATTTTGAAGTTTCGTGAAATTCATATAATTACCTCCTAAAACATAAATAAACCTAAGTTTATATTTTTTCAAAGACATACAAATCAGCCGAAAAATCCTTTTGATTTTCAACAGCAAATCCTATATTCATCAAAACATCTGCACTGTATACTTTGTCTGCACCAAAAAGTCGGTATTCTCGGTTTGATTCTAAGGCTTCAAGTTTTACAAAATTATTTTTACACTGAGGCAATGTATTAACAGTACCATAGCAAACAACCACCTGGTTTTTGTTATTAGAGATAAACTCCCATGCAACATAATTGCTATCAAATGGCGACAAAAGTCTGTACATATCCCCGTTATGAACAGTATCACTGATGGTTTTGTATTTTTCTATTTGTGCTCTTATGGCATCAAGTTCCTCTTCTGACATTTTGGTTACATCCAATTCGTAGCCTAATTGTCCACAAAAAGCAATGTTTCCTCTTGTTTCTAAAGATGTCACTCGTCCTACTTGATGATTTGGAACTTCGGAAACATGAGCACCCATAAAAGTAGATGGCATAACAAGACTGGTGCCATGTTGAATGTACATTCTCTCTACTGCATCAGAATCATCACTTGTCCAATATTGATTAAAATAGTACATCATACCAGCATCAAATCGTCCGCCGCCACCGCTGCACCCTTCAAATAATACATTTGGAAATCTTTGGGTAAGCATTTCCAAAACGCCATACAAACCAAGCATATATCTGTGAGCAACCTCTGACTGCCTTTCGGGAGGTAATTTTTCAGAG
This sequence comes from uncultured Ruminococcus sp., assembly GCA_902791425.1. Taxonomy (GTDB): domain Bacteria; phylum Bacillota; class Clostridia; order Monoglobales; family Monoglobaceae; genus UMGS1820. The sequence continues at coordinate 38,759 of CADAVS010000003.1, read as the reverse complement.
CCTATTTCTGACATATTCCTGTTCATATCCCATTTTACATACGAAATGGGTGCACTGCTTAAAATATCTGATAATACTTTTACAATATAATCACATACATCCTGTCTGGACAAATCAAGAACAAGCTGATTTCTGCCTCTGCTTTTTTCTCTGCCCGAAACATGAATACACCAATCGGGATGACTTCGATACAAGTCACTGTTCTCAGAAATCATTTCCGGCTCAACCCAAAGCCCGAATTTTAACCCTAAATCATTTACCTTTTTTGCAAGTCCGTTAATTCCTGAGGGGAGTTTGTCTTTGAACACAAACCAATCGCCCAATGAACTTTGTGAATCATTTCTTTTTCCAAACCAACCGTCATCAAGCACAAGCATTTCTATACCTGCTTTTGCGGCTGTGCGTGCAATGTCAACAATTTTTTGTTCATCAAAATTCATATATGTTGCCTCCCAGTTGTTAATGAGCACAGGCCTTTCCGTATCACGATACATTCCTCTTGCAAGACGAGTTCTGTATAATTTGTGATATGTTCGAGACATCTTGCCCAATCCCTCTGACGAATATACCATAACAACTTCAGGAGCGATAAATTGTTCATCCTTTTTTAGCATCCAATTAAAGTCAAAGGAATTTATACCCATATATGCACGAGTGTTCCCAAAAGAGTCAACTTCAGCACCCGCCTCAAAATTTCCGCTATACACAAAACTAAATCCATAAACCTGACCTTGTGTTTCGGTGCAGCATTTATCAACCAATGCAAAAAAAGGACTGTGGTGATGCGAGCTTGATCCTCTGCGGCTCTCAATATGTGTTCTTCCGGAAATTAAACTGAGCCGCTCAATGTGCCTTTCTCTAAGCCATGCACCTGGTAAATGTATAAAATCAAAATCACTTCTTGGGAAATCAACATTACAACTCATTATTTCTTTAATATTTACAGCATCACAGCCTGTATTTTTAGCTTTGACACTTCGTGTTACAGCATCAAATTTCACAAACGCAGTATATGTATAAGTAAGTTCTAAACCGGTCACTTCATCGCGGTACAAAAGTTCGAGCGTATCTGCCTCGTCATCATTTTCCGTATATGTTGCCGGAAGAGAAGGAAGTGTGGGCTTTCCCTTGTATATTTTATACGATACAAACTTCATTTTTGTTATTCGACTGCCATCTTTATATACTGCGTGAAAGGATGGCTTTCTCAAATCACAGCTTCCATAAAAGGCATATTCCTGTAAAACAACATCTGTTGTAATTTGTTCTTCACAATATTCTCTGTCTATCGCAGAAAATCCCGGAACAAACGGCTCGTCATCATTGAGAATACCATTTAAATTGTCAAGTTTTTTTCCGTAATACAAGTGTTGAGGTATATATTCTCCGTATAATCTTATGACATACGAACTGTTTGGCGTGCTTATGTGAAAGTAACAATTAGTTTCATCAAATGTAATCATACTGTCCTCCGTATACAATTATATATTTTTAAATTGATTGTAAATTTCAAAACCACTATAACAATAATCTACAATTTTTGCAACAAGACCCGAACACGGTGCAACTTTGATATTGTTACCTGTATTTGTAAACATTTCGCCAATTGAGAATATGACATCACCAATTTTTGGAATGTTACATTCCACATAATTACTGCTTGGATTTATAACAACAAGCATTTTTTCGTTTTCGTTACTTCTTATGTATGCCAATGGATATCTCAACTCAGACACATCTACAAACTCAAAATCCGCTTTATTTCCTAAGCAATTTTGACTCTTTCTCAATGAAATAAGTTTTTTAACTGTATTGTATACAGAATTTTCATCATTCATCTGCTGTTTTACATTAGGTCTGTTTTGGTCTTCATCAATAGGGAGATAAAGTTCAGCCTCTCTTGATGAAGAAAATCCTGCATTGAGAGAATTGTCCCACTGCATTGGAGTCCGTGCTCCTGTGCGGTAATATCCGCCCTCTTTTGATGGAATACTATGTATATACTTCATTGCTATTTCATCACCGTAGTAAATAAAAGGCACACCAGGCATTGTAAACAAAAACAAAAAGGCAAGTTTTATATCCTCTTCGTCCATATAAGCCGTCATTCTGGGTAAATCGTGATTTCCTGACGGAATGCAAATTACACCGCCATTTTTTGCCTGCTCGTAAAAAAGCATATACGCCTTTTTAAATTCGGTAAGGTCGCCCTTGCCTGTTTTTGAAAAATAGTTCGTATTACTTTCAAAATCAAGCATATTTGCATTTCGGAACAAATCCATATAATGCGAAGGTCCAAAAGACAAAAGGAAGTCCGCATCAAATTCTCCTCTTAAAGATCTTGTAGGCTCGCCCCACTCGGAAATTGTTACAGCATTCGGATATTTTTTATGAATATAGCCGTTTATATCCTGCCATATTTTAATGGTTTCCTCCTGGCCATAATCATTTTTAACAAGGGAGCCTGCCATATCAACACGAAATCCGTCACAGCCCATATCAAGCCAAAAACTCATTATTTTTTTCATTTCATCCACATTTTTTCGAGGACCTTGTTCATTAGGCTTCATTTGCCAATGATTTTCTTTATCTGTTATTTCGGCAAAGCCATAGTTTAGTGCCGGCTGACTTGCATAATAGTTTACTGCACATGAGCCGTTTCTGTCACATATTCCTCTAAGCCAGCCTGTTACCCCCTCCACAGTTGTGGTATCTCTGCCAACATAGTCCGTCCATATGTATCTATCGCTGTACTCATTTTTTTCCTGTTTCATAGACTCTTTAAACCATGGATGCATATATGATGTGTGTCCCGGTACCAAATCAAGCAAAATGTACATATCCATAGAATGTGCCTTTTCAAAAAGCATTCTCAAATCTTCGTTGGTGCCGTAACGAGGAGCCACTTTGTAAAAATTCGCTACGTCATAGCCCGCATCCATAAATGGCGAGTCGAAACACGGGTTAATCCATATTGCATTAAAGCCTGTTTCTTTTATGTATTCAAGCTTTGATATAATTCCCTGAATATCGCCTATTCCATCCCCGTTTGAGTCTTTAAAGCTTTGGGGATATATCTGATAAAATACCGCATTGTCAATCCATCGCATAATGATCACCTTTCCTTCTTAATTGCTTTTTAGTGTATTCTGTAGGGAATGCCGAATATACGCATATTATTGATATATTTTAGGCTCACAAATCGGTGTTAAATTTCCATCGGCAGTCCACAGAAATATTTTTCTTGTTACTGCATTTTCAGGAATTTTATAAACTCCGCCAATACCGCTTTTTCCTCGCTCAACTTCTGCAAATACCATATATGTTTCTATAAGCGACTCATTTTCATCATACAATGCTGTTATAAGATATACCGGGCTTTCCTCCTCTGACAGCTTTTCAAAAACAGCCTTTACGGAAAATGTATCATTCCTCTGGCTTACGGTAATCTCATAATCCAATATATCATATACGGTTGATACCTCAATGAGTTTGGAAGATATTACACCCTCCTTCGTGTTTAAAATATATCTATAATCAGGAAAATCACTTACATTAAACTCTATAACATACTCTCCTTCTGAATCTATTACAGTTTCGCCGATGTGAACTATATCGGAAGCTGTAATATTGTTTGCAGAAACCGCGCCATTAAACACTACAAACGCCGCTTTGGTGCCGGCATATAAGACATCGACCTTGCCTTTTATTGTGGCTTTATCCGCAACATAACGTGCAAAATGTTCGCTGTTAATCTCGACACAATCATCCCATACAGCATAAAGAACCATATTTAACTCTGCACTGATTTTGTCGCCAGGATTATATTCTACCGAATCAGAATTATTACTTCTAGACCATCCTATGAATACCGAATTTCTCTTATATGGTCTGTCTGACGAAAGCTTGAATTCTTCTCCATTCTTTGCTAACTGGGGCATCGGTGCTCCACCGCCGCCATTTGCATTATATGTTATCACGCAATCAGCACTGTCTCTCTCTACCAATATAGTTTTTTCAAACGCGACGGAAGTATTGGATTCTTCAAATGCACTTACATAGACCGTATGCTCACCGTTCGTTAGAGGTATTTTAAGTTCTGCTATGCGTCCGCTTACCGGAACATCATACATTCTGCCGTCTATAAGATATTTAACTGCCTTTATATCCATATTAAATTCAGTTTTGAGCATATCATCAGTGTATGAAATACTGTTTAACTCAATATTCGAAATATATCTGTGTGCGTCATATGGTCCAAGATTTTTAGAATTTATGTAACTTACTGCATCAGAAACTCTTTCACCGTCAAACTCTGCCGAGAATATAATAGGCTTTACAGCGGAGTTGCTTCCTGTAAGTGTAATGTCAAGTTCTGCATAGTCCATAGGAGCAACTGTCACATCCTTAGATGTTATTGAAACATTCCAACCCTCAGGAGGAGTTATTCTTACATTACCGCTCATCTCTTCATCATTAAAATTATACACTCTGAGTTTAACAGTATTTCCAGATGTTCCTGAAAGAATATATGATCTGTCCCTTGTCCATTCTGATGCACTGTTTTCAAAAATCGGAAGCATTACAATTTTTTTACTCTTTGTAAATTTTGTTCTTTTATAATCTTTATCATATTCTACTCTTTTTTGTACACTCTCTGAAGAAAAACCGTTTTCGGCTCTTATATATTGAATATCAGGTCCAACGGTAAGTGTAACTTTTCCGTCATTTACAGATATTGTTTTCTCATTACCCATTATATCAGTAAGAGTAACATTTCCTCTGTTTACTGAAAGTTCTATTTGTTGCTCATTATCTGACCAAAAACATCCGATTTCGGTATTGCCGTCTTCATAACAGTGAGCATTGACTTCTGTATTGGAATTATCGAACTTTCCCTTGTACCTTGCATTTCCTATTGCATTAGTCAAAGCGGAAATAGAGCTGTATACCATATTAGGATTGTAGTTAGCGTCAATAGTGCCATATCCGTTGGCATTATTTTGTCCCGATATAGCCTCTGATATATAACCGTGAATAAACCAGAATATTCTGTCGGCACCGTTTGCCTGTGCAGTTATGAGAGCAGTAGGTGCGGTTCTTGCCTGACCTTTTTGCTGTTCAATATTCAAATCGTCAAGACCAGTTTCATATCTCATACGCAAGCCAAATTCGCCCATCCAGAGTTTCTTTTCTGTAAGTCCATATGGTCTTGACTGAAAGAAATATTCATCTATGTTTTCCGGATATTCTACAACATTTGATGAACATCCTGCATCTTCATTCTCATACCAGTGGGTGTTGTATACATCAAAATAATCGGATATCTGATTACTAAATAATTTTTCCATATATCCGAACTGATTTTGAGCAGAACCCTCAGTAGATATAAGAACATCGCTTTTACTGTCTGCCGCTGCGATTGCAGCTGTTTTTAAAAATGCAGCATACAAATCAGGTCCATCATAAACAGTTGCACCATTAACATCTACCTCATTTAGTATTTCTATTGTATCAATAAGGTTTCCGTGCTGATTAAATATAGACTTAACTTTATTGTATACGCTAATCATATCTCTTGTAACTGCATGCCCATCTTCTTTACCGATACCGTTGCTTTTTCCGGGGAACACTTGAAACATAAACATAACACCAATATCGTTAGCGGCATATTCATTAAGAAGTTTTCTGTACCTTTTTGAACCTTCGCTTGTTAGTTTATCTACTTCGTCTGCGTTGCAAAATTCCCTTACATAATGAACTCCGGCAAGTTTTATTGTTTTTGCGTAAACAGATTCATAATTTTGACTGGTTGGAGTGTGGGATGCCATTGCCGAAAATGCAAATCCGCTCTCTGAACTATCGCGTCTTGTATCCACATCAGGCACAACAGAAAAACCGCCGCTTGTTTCGCATATACCGTCATTTACAGTAATTTCAAATCTTCCTAAATTAAGGTTTGCGATATCTATTTTCCCGTTGGAAAATTCACTGCTTTTTACTATTTCACCAAAGTAGTCTTTAACTGTGTATGTTCCGGAATCTATATTTACAATATAATGTACACCCTCACTTTTTTCGAAAATGGAAAACGGTGCCACTTTAGATTGACTTGTAATAACAGGCTTTGTTATTGAATATGCCCTATTATCCGGTTTTACTTGATTACCCGCAATATCTTCGACGCCCTCAAGGACAATTTTTAAACGTTGTCCTTCAGAAGGTTCCACGGAAAGAAGAATTTTAAGGACATTACCGTCTGTAACCGTTGTTGTTCCATCTACTAATTTATCATCTAAATAAACCTTTACATTACTTGCCGTATCAGTATTAATCCAGCCTTTGGTAACTTGATTTGGCGGATTAATTGATGAAATATAGTTATATCCGTTTGTAAAAGGGATGGTAATTGTCTTACCGTCTATTTTTCCGTCCTGAGCCTCTGCTGATTTAAAAAGATACATTGCAACATTATCAACCGCCACCGGTTTTCCTTCTGTTGCGTATCGTGCTCCGATAAAAAAAGACAAGCATTCTCTGTTTTGAATTTTATTAAGATAATCATCGGTAGGAGTTGCAATAATTTTTGCGATTTTGCCTGCATCTGAACCAGCAGTTTGCTTTATGGGCTCACCGTCAACCAAATTCCAGGAAATATACGACTTGCTTTGGGCATCATAGGAAAGCACAGTCTGCATATTAACCCATCTTCCAAGTTCAGATTGTGTAAGTTTTAAATCAATCTGCGGAGTACCTGTTGAAGTAATATTGTTAAGAGCATTACTTGTGGTTCCATCTATGGTTTTTGATGCGTTATATCCAATAATATTCTGACCGCTTGAACTACTCTTAAGTTTTCCGCCTCGGGCTAACCAGCGATCATACGTCAAACCGCCGTCAGTGCTGATGCCTATATAACTTTCTACCATAACATTATCTTTTCTGTCATATGGAATGTAAGCATCATAGCTGAAAACAAGAGCAACACCGGCATCTTCAAAGTGTTCCTTGTCAATATTAAACCGAAATCCATTAGGGCTGGCAGCGATCGGCGGTTGTGCATCAGGATCCGCAAACCAGCCTCCTCGGGGACCGTCTAAAGCAAGAGCTGTGTAATTTTTATCATAACTGGGGGTGCTGTATGTAGCTTTCGGCATAACAGCATAATTACTGTCTTTTTCGCCATATACATATCTTGCGGCATTTATTGCGTAGTAGCCAATGCTGTTTGTCTGCAAATCACCGCCAATGTTTGTACCGTCGTATTTAGAAAAATCATCAAAGAAATACGCATTATCATACTTTTTGAACGAAACTTCCGAAAGATACTTTGCCGACACGCTCTGTTCGGCAAATAAGCTACAGATTAATACAAGCGAAAGTATCAAACTAATTTTTTTCATCATAATCCCCTCCTATAAAGGTCAAATGGTTTTACCTGCTCACTGTATTTTTAAAAAAAAATAGGTTACCTCCCATTACAATCTGTACAAATAGTAATTTTATGGTTCTATTTTGAATAAAATACCCAATTGAAAATTCTCTGCTATATTGTAAACACTCCGTACCATTCACGGATAGAATTCGAATTTTTATATAATGCTCAAATATGAAATAAAACACTTCATTGGAATATTCAATTAACATCCATAATACAATTTTAAAAAATAAAAATATCATTTAAAGGGCATCTTTTACTTTGGGATGCCCTTTAATTTATGATATACATTTAATTTATTTAGACAACTCTGCATTAAAACTTTATCTGTATATAATTACATTTACAACATTTGTACCGTTTACGTGTATAAATATTTTAGATGGTTCGCCTGTATTTAAATCATTAGATACAGCCTCATTTATGCTGCCTACATATACTTTGTAATCTCTTTTGAGGCTGTCATAAATCATAAAATTGTTGGAGTTTGTATCTAAAAGATACATTTCTTCAATTTCACCGCCCGGTACAGTAGATACGCTCACGGCACTCATTCTTCCGTTGTTTGTACCGCCAACATTGTAGTGATATATATCTTCAATATACCCTAATGTAAATCGTCCATTAGAATCATAAGAAGCACTTGCAAATCCCGGCCAGCTTTTCTTGTCTTCACTGTAATCATATACAAGTTCGGGTTTTATTGAAACATATCCTCTGCCATTTCTTCCGGTGCGTATGATATCTCCTTCTCCAATGTTTGATATGTCAACTCCGTTTTCAACTCTGTATTCCTTGTATGTACCATTCTCAGCACCGCATATAACGTATACGCCAACACCATCCTCATCACTTACTTGCTTTATTCTTTCGACAAGCATTACTTTGTCCAAACTTAAGATTTCACCTGTATACCTATCTCCGCAATCGTAAGTAATTACATCAACAAAAGGAGTGTCATCAGAAAATTTATACATAGAAACCCTGTAATTCGCTTTGGATACAAATGGTCCTGTTTTGTCCATATATACATCAAATGACAGTTCCTCGGGATATAAGTCGTCTTCACTTGGTATGCAGAAGATGAAAGTATCATACCACAACGGATATTTGGGATAAAACATCTTATTTGTATCATCAAATTTGAAATTCCCTTCCTTTTCATATATCCATAGTGAGTTACTGCTCTCTCTATCATCTTTTGAAGCGGCCGGTGTATCTATGTAAACCAGTTTACCCTCGCTGTTTGTTTCAAAGAAAACCACAGTTCTCTTCAGTTCGCCTGAACCGTTGCCTAAAACTCTACGGATATCTTCCTTATTTACACTAACACCGTCAATTTGTACCTTGTCAGCACATTCAAAAATTTTGTGTTCTTTGTTCTGAGTATATATTTTGAGCTTAACATCGTCGAAAGCATAATCATTCTTACTCATCTGGTACAAGTAACCTACAGTTTTATCACCTGTTGTATTTGCATTTGAAACAGCTGCAAGCCTGCCTGTTGCATCAAGAATATACTCTACATTGTCCCCGAGTTTATATTTATCCAATGGGTCAAATCCGGGAGCTGCTTCATATTCTTTGCCGTTTATTGTGTAAATTTTATTAACCGCATTGCTTATGGATTCTAATTTTCCTTTTACAGTTTCTGTGCAAATATAAGCCTTAATGTATTTTCCGTTAGTAGACCGAATAACCGAAAGAATATCTCTGGCAACCAGAACCGTTGCTCCTACTTCAGTACCATTGCTTGCAAGATATACTTTCTTAAAAGTATCGCTTGCATCATCAAAGCAAAGTGCGTTGTACGGAGGTACAGATTCAGTGTAAATAATCAAGTCATGGAGGTTTGCCGCTTTAGCTACACGTACATTTACAAATTCCGTTATTATTGCCACGCTGTAAAGGTTATCACGACCTTTAACACACTTTACCGTACCCTCTTTTAATTCAAAAAACTTTTTAATGTTTTTGCTCTCTGCAACACCATTGTAAATAAGCGACATAGTAGTTTCAAACTTTACTTCACGTTCCTTGTCGTTTTCGTCATAATATGTAAGACAATAATCGTCAAAAGAGCCAATATCGTCTGCATCTATTGCAATAGTGTCGTTTTCTGTTTCATCAGCTGAAATGTAAATAACTTCTTCAATATTTTCTTTAGTTGAAACAAGTGCATTTATATGCTGACCGATCAGTTCGGCAGCTTCGGGAATTTGGCATTTATATGTTTTTTTGTCAATTTTAATTTCATCCTTGCTTATTGTGCCGGCACCGCTAAGACTTGAAATGTAAGTCTCTGTTACAATGCCATCATCAATAACATAAGCATCAAATACATTTTCAATAAGCGATTGACCATCTTTCCGCCACTTCACATTGTGTGACCATACACCTGACTTATCTCTTTCATATGATGGTTCTGCTACAGCTGTCATCAGGGTGTTGTAAATCATAATGAGTATATTACGGTTTGTAGCTCCGTCATCATATACTACATCTTCGTCAATATCTAAACGTCTTACAATAGTCTGATAAATATTCTCACTGTCTGAGTCATTGTAAACATAGCCTAAAGCTCTTACAAGAGCCACACAAGCGTGTGAAAGCACAATCTCATCGTTGGGTGAAAAAGTTTCCGCAACAGTACCGTTAAATATTCCAAGCTCTACCAAGTCATTTATAATACTGCCGGAGGGTACATCTGTAAAATAAACACGGTTTGTCCGTCCTTGTGTACCAAGGTTTAACATTTTTCCGATATACTCTGCAAACTCTTTTCTTGTAACTTTTTTCGAAAGGTCTGTATCTTGTTCCGCTATATTGAGATGTTTTAGTATTTCAAGCTCATTGATAATATCCTCACCGTAATGTTCATTTGTGACCTCCACTGCAAACGAAGGCATAATCATACCGGGTATGATTAGTGAAAACACTAAAAGTAATGCAATTATTTTCTTCATTCAAGTTCACTTCCTTTTTAAAGTCTGATTATTTGTTGAGCAACTGCATTACTTCATAAATTACTTTTGCAGCTTCTGCTCTTGTAGCCAACCCATTAGGTCTAAAGCGACCGTCCTCATAACCGTGTATCACTCTTACAGATGAAAGAACGTCTACCGCATCCTTTGCATACTCTGCAATCTGTTCTTCATCATCAAAATCCGATGATGAAATTTCATAACTGATTTCTTGCAAATCAAGGGAATTTTTAAGAATAACAGCCATATCCTGTCGACTGATATTAGCACCTGCACCAAATTCCGAAAAACTTATTCCATTTATAATTCCATGCTGATATGCAATTCTTACAGAATCATAATACCAGTCGCCAGGTTTTACATCGACAAAATTAACAGAAGCATCTGTTTTAGCGTTAATTCCTAACATTCTTACTATAATTGCCGTAAATTCTTCTCTTGTAATATTGTCAGAAGGAGCAAATTTTCCGTTGTCCTTGCCGGAAATAATTTTTTTATTTGCAAGCTCAATTATTATATCCTTAGCCCACGAATCGCTTATATCGTTAAAAATCTCATTGCTAGCATTCTGTTCATCAATAGTTGCCGGAGTGCTTAATGTATTACCTGAAACGGTAAAACTACCGCCTCTACCTCCCGAGGGTCTGTTTTCCGTGTTGTCATCAGCAATCTCGTCAGCATAATATTTTTTTATATCCTTTGCAAGAATTGAGTATTCAAAACCTGTATAATTATTTCCTACAAGTTTTTTACAAACATATGGAGTAATATATTTTTTGTCAAGTCCGCTTATATAGCCTCCATCAATATAGTCATTAATCATATCCATAATATTACCATGCCCGTCAGCATCTGCTATGCATTCAAATAGGAGTGCGGCATATACCTTATTAATGAAGTCGCTTGTCGTTGCAAACTCTGCACCATTTAGGCGTGAAATAATACCCGCCTGCCATTTCTTTTTCAAATCAGAAGATATATCTTTGCTGCCGTTTTCATTTACCCATTCATACAATATGCCGCTGCCAAGCTGTTGGATTTTAGCTTCCATCTCAGTATAACTGCTGATAGAGCCGGCAGATACAGCCGCAACGATAACCGCTTTTCTAAAGGCACTTGTTGCCGCGTTTTTGTCAGTGGTAACAAATCCAATACCGTTAGATTTTTTTAAGTCTTCTTTTTCACCGATTAAAATTGATGCTACCATAACTTTTTCGCTGTCGTTGAAATGAGCATAGTATTCATCATAATAGAATTCAAGATCTGCCTGATTCTTTTTAATTATATCCGCAAGCTCTTCTTTAGTCTGTGCCTTATTTACAAGTGCAATGGCAGTACTTGCATCCTTTGAATAGTGTATCTCTTTTCCGTTCTCAAAAACTTTTCCGTCTGCCGCAACATATAAATAGTATGTACCTGTAGCAATATCGCTTGTCATATCAATACTAAAAATATACGAGCCGTCATTTGCAGACTTTACATCATTAGCATATACGAAATTCCCTTCTGCGTCTATAAGTACAGCTGTAACTCTCTGGGTTTCACCGCTTCCAAGATTACCCTTTACAACAACCGAACCATTATTATCAAAATTCTCTGACTCTAAAGCATTTGAAGCTTCAGCTTTTTCAGAAACGATGTTATTGCCGTTCGTGGAATATACATCTGTAAATGCGTTTAAAGTCTGTAATCCGTCTACAATTACAACCTTGCTGTAAGAAGTACCGGAAACACTGTTTAAATCTACAGTAACAGTACTGCTTGAAGTTCCGGCAAGTGTCTTTGGAGCTACATTACCTGCAATATATCTGCCGTTTTCATCAAAATTCATAACAATCGCATAGACAGTCCGATCATCGTCGAATGTGTTGGTGTATTTAACATTTACGGCATCGGAACTCTTTGTAAAATTGCCGAATGTAAGGGAACCGTTTTCCACTGTTTTAAATTTGGTATATTCTCCGCCGTCTAAGTAAATTGTATATTCTGTATTTGTTCTGAGCGGAACAGAAGTAAAGTCAAATACACCATTATCAGCAGTCCAAGTTGCAGTATTGTCCGCGTTTTTAATAACAGCACTGCTTACTCCAATTAATTCCAGCTCAATTGTAGCTGTTGCAGGAGATATATTATTTATATCATCAACTGCAATCTCCACTCCGCTTACATCAAAGAAATGCTTGTCTACAATTCCTTTAAAGTTTTCAGACGGTGCTATAAACATTCTGTTGTTTAATACCTTGCCGTCCGCAGACTCAAGTCCATTCATCTCAAGCATCATACATTCGCCGGGGTCTCTCTCTGCCACATCATTAAGTATTACCACATTTTTATTTGAAGATATACTGTAATCTGTAACTTTTTCTCCGTTTAAAAGAAGCTTGTCATCTGCGGCATATTTTGTAAGTGTTACTCCGTTATCTGCTTTTAGAGCCTCTGTTGAAAATACGCCTCTCTTAATCTCCTCGGGTGCACCGTCAGAAAAATCATAGCCATTGTAAACGGGAATTTCTATCGTAGTTTCGTCGGGATATAAAGATAAAAAGTTATCAATTTTACAACCGTTATACAGTTTTATAGCAATATTATCTATAGCATAACCATCTTCTTCAGCTGTTCCGTTACCAAACTGGAACCAAACATTTCTTCTCTCATCCTTTAGTTTAGGAAGAATATCATCAGTCGGTTTTGCAACAAGCTTTGCAATTTCGCCCTCAGACGAACCTGTCGTACATCTGATTGGCTCGCCGTCTACAGTATTCCATGACACATATGCCTTCTGCTCATCGTCATAAACCACGAAGGTTTCAATATCAAACCATTTGCCTCCGTCATTTGGAATGCTTATGTTCATAGTTGAGCCGCCCTTGTCTTGAGCATTAACAATATACTGAGCTCCGTCAACGATTTGCTCACTATTCCAACCTGTAAAACTCTGACCGGACGAACTGTTTACAAGTTGCGGACCTTTAGCAATACCCGACTGACCATTAAAATCCTTACCCTGATATCCAAATGCCAAATATGCGGAAAATTTTGTTTTGTTACTTCTGGAGTAAGGGACATACAAATCGTAACTCAGTACGAGAGCGTTGCCCGCGTCCTCAAAATTAGTTTTATCTAATATAAAGTCATATTCGTTGTATTGTGCTGTTGAGGATTTACCTCTTGGTCCAACCAAAACGAAAGTCTGCCCGCTCAAATAGGGAGCTACCGCAATGTTTCCGTCATCATACACATACTGCTTAACATTCGGAACGTTTACACCATCCACAGCTACGCTTCTGGTATAGTAACCAATATTTTTGCCATTGTTCAAATTAGCACTATCCATATTGGTGCCATCATAAGCCGAAAAATCTTCAAAGAAATATTGATTTTTTTCTCTGACGAATGAAATATCGTCTACATTCCCTGCCAATGATGTCATTGGCAGGAGCATTGTTGACAAAATTACAATAGCAATTACAATGCTGATAATTTTTTTCATAATATTATACCTCCGATTTATCTGTCATTTATATAGATACGTTTAAATTTGTTGAAGTCTTTTGCATCTTCAATACCGCCGCCGTAAAGCATAGCACCGCATCTTCCGCCCTCAGCATCGTTATCGTTTATACATATACTTACAAACATATCATCGCCGGCTTTAATTCCGCCATAGTTTGGTATGAGGTCATTCCACGGACACTTAAATTCATAATACGTCTTGGTTTTATCCTCATTTTGAGTAATGGCAATTTCAGCGTTATTAACAACCGTAGTGTCATCAAGACTGAATTTTGACCTGTGTCTGTATATGGTGGGCTTGCCGTCCAAAAGAACAAGCATTATTTCCTCAAAATCATATCTTTGCAATAATTTCTCCGGATATAGTGCAAATCCCAACTGAATACCGTCGCACATCCATGCCTGAGCTGCTGTTGTATCCTGGCAATAGAAGATATCATCTGTAACCTCCGCAGCAAAGTATAAGTTTTCCTCATCCCACATAAATGCAGCATCGGCACTCAAATCTTTAATACCATCGTATGATTTGAAGTAACCTATATACTCCTTGTAGTTCTGAACATTATTCATATGAATCCAGCCTCTGTCCCAATCAGACAAGTCGCCGTCAATGGTAGGAGCTTTTAACGCCTTTGATGCATACTCAAAATTGAATATCTTATCCGTATATATAGGATTACTTTCTGAAACATCAGAAACAAAGCGTACCATAGCATATAGATCTTGTGCTGTATAGCTTTCGTCAAGAATAATGTCAAAGTCTTTTGTAGTACCTGCCGGGATGCTGACCTTCTGTCTGCTTTGCTCTGTAAGTTCTGAAGGATTAACAACTTCTATATAGCCGTTTGCATCGATATTACTTGTATTTCTCAAAGTAACTCTTATACAAGCCTTGCCTTCACTAAATGCAGCATTTGGCTCCATATAAATCTTAGATACCATATACATTACTACATCACCGTCAAAGTAAACAGAATCGCCGTCTTTTATTGTAATGTGTACAGGCTCATCCTTTTTAGGTGCTGTCTTTGATGCTCTCAAGGTAAAATCTACTCCGCCGTCAGGAATAGTAACTGATTTTTCACAGGTAATGAGCGACTCATCCATAAGACTAATCTCTGCTGTGAGAGTTTTTCCTGTGTTATTTTCAAGTCTGATTGTATGCTCTTCGCCGCAATCGGTTTCAATGTAAGCTGTGCTTGGTTTTACAAGGCTTGTATCTGTCTTTACACATCTTGCAAAATTACCCTCTACATAGCACACTGCCTCGTTTAAAGTAAATGTATATTTACCATCGTCAGAGGTTATCTCTTTTTTGTTGCCGTAAAAATCATACACGGTTACCTTGTTTGTACCAAGGTCTAAACTGACATCGGTCATAGGCTTTTCGGAAAACAGTGCAACAATATCCTTACCGCTGTCCTTTTTTGTAAAGTGATAACCGGCTGTAACATTGTCAAACATAATCTTATCTACATATTTTCCGTCATAGAGAAGCGAGTTAAGATTACAAAATCCAAGGTACTTAGGCTTAGCCGACCAATCAACCTCACCGTCATCTACAATTCTGTTAGCCTTTGATTTACCCTCTATCATACCGAAGTTTGCCTCATGCTCGTTCCTGTCACGATTGTAGTGAGAGTCAAATGATGAAAAGCTGTAAATTCTGTCAAAATATTCGTTTTCCTGAAAAATTATATAAGCCTGTACATCTCTCCAACCTTGTATTTCCTCACTGTCAGTTCCGTTGTCATTTGAGGTTGTACCGGTTTCGGTAACCCAGATAGGTCCCGTGTAGCCATATTCTCTCGCAATATCATAAGTATTTTGAGCCTCGGAGAAGAAGTCGTATGTAAAGTTAGGGCCTGTCTGATTGTAAAAGTGTACTGATATCAAGTCCATATAATCGGCAGCACCTGCCTCAAATGCTTCACGAAAATACGTTTCACCTTCACGATCCACTTTAACATTTGACGGAACCATACCCACAATAGTTAGATCGGGGTATTTTTTCTTCATTTCGGGATAGAGTGCTTTACAAACAGCCGCATAAGTAGAGCCTCTGTTTTCTCCCTCAGGTATGGTTACTCTTGAGCCGTTCCATTCGTTGAGGATTTCCATAGATGTAATACTCTTTCCAAGCATACCGGCAAGACCGTCAAACAGGAAATTATTATTCTTTCGTCCTTCATCAGTAACGTAACCGCGGTTGCCAAAAGAATCCGCTTTGTCGAAATCACCATTATAATAAGCTAAAACTTCTATGCCGGCATCATTTAGTTCTTTCATATAATCCTGATAGGACTGCTTATACCAGGTTACGTCAGTATTCTTCCAGCCCTCAGGATAGTATTTGTGAACTTCATAAGACACGTCAAAAAGTGCTCTCAAATGAGCAAAGCCTGCATTTTTAATTAGCCGTACATTTTCTTTCATAGGTTCGGTATCAGGAATAGTTGCCGATGCACCGATTCCGTGACGGGGATTGGGGTGTTCACTGGCATCCTTTATATATGCAAATACTGAGCGTTCCCTGCTGTACAACCCCAATTCTTCATTTTTAATCTCTACTATAAAGGAATACAAATCATATTTGTCTATATCGAAGGTAACTTCTTTATTTGTAGTCTTCATAACCTCCATACGAGCAGTGTCTTTTTTTCGGGCATAGAGATTACCCTGACTGTCGTAAACACTGTATGTAACGTCAGCAGTCCAATCACCGAGAGTACTGCTCTCATACTGATAGTATGAATTGTCCATACTAACCTTGAGCTTCACCTCTTCGCCGTCAAAAAAGTTATTTCCGTGAGCATCGGAGGTTACAGTCATATTAACAAGGCTTCTGGTGCCGGTTTTAATCAGTCTTACAGAGCCTACAACCGGAGGAGTCTTTCCTCTGGAATATCCCATATTATAGCCATATGCACCAACGCGGAAGTCTGCACCATTGGTCATATTTCCACTGAAAGTCGGATTTTCCAAATACCAGCTGTACGTTTTCCAGGTTTGTGTGTCCTTGAACTCTACAAGCTCCAACTCCTTTGGGGTAACTTTGTGTGTTCTTACCATAGATCCCCAACTGTAATTATCGTGTCTGTCATTAACTCGCTCATATGGATCGTAGCTTAAGACAAGACTCGATATACTCTCGTCATAGTAATCTACCTCCACTCGATAACTGGAACCATTCAATACATTCTTAGCCACATTATCGTCAACATCAAAATAGATGTAAGCATTGTCCTGCTTGTTTGTTACATCTAAAACCCAACCTTCTCTTCCTTGCTTATTGGTAACAGTGATATCCGGTTTTTCGCCCATCCACGCTGTCATTCCGCTGCTTTCCACATTGTTGCCAAAATTAACATATGCCACAACTTCTTCAGAGTCCGATATAGGCTCTACGGTGTTGTAGACGGGTGCGTCGGCATATACCGCACTTGTACAAACAATCGCTGCTGTGAGTAATATGCCCAAAAAACTGTGCTTATGCATTACAAAACCTCCGTTTCTATTTTTCTTGAATATTTTATTGTATTCAAACATTATTACCCAATTTTATGGATAATAATGTCTGAATACAAACGGCTGCAACGGGGCGGACATATTCCGCCCCAAAACGCATAGCCATTGTTCGATTGATTTTTAAAATTATTTACAGGTCATTTACTGTATTACAATAATTATTTCAATGGATTGCAGTTGCTAAAGCCGTCCCAGAGGTACGCCCTGTAAGAAGCGATTGTCATGTCAGACTCAAGTGTAGAAGATACCGTACCCGTACTGCGTGCAGGGATTTTTCCTGTTTTTGAAACGTCTACAGCAACAAGCTTACCGTCTGAATCATATCCTGCAATGATAAACTGGTATGACTGATCCTGTTTTGAAAGATTGTTGTACACAAATGATGCTGTTTTTCCACCTTCTGAAGTTTCAATATCATAGATATTAAGCTCTTCCGCATCTGTTGGGTTAACAAGCTTCATATACATATTATCTACATAATATACAACATCATCACCAACATTGCTTCCGGGATTTATGCCCACCTGGAATTCAAATGAACCTCTATCATTAACCGAAACTGTCTTACCGTCAGTTTCCTTTTGGAGCTTCATAACTGCAGGTGAACCATCTGCATTTCGCATAATCTTACCGTCAACATAGAAAGTCGTAAGATAATATCCGCCACTAGCGTCTGTCATATATGCAACTCTTGAAGACAATTTTACCCATTTTCCTGTATTCGGAACAGTATCGGTCACTACAGATGTCTTGCTATTAAAATCATTCGGGAAGTTAACTGCTGTGTATATATTTGCATTACTAGCTGCTGTTACACCCCAATCGCTTTTCAAGCTGTCTGCGTTGTAGCTTGTGAATTTAATTCCGTCAGCGTTTTGACTCATTGCAGGAGTACGGGAAATCCACTGCGGGCTTTTCATATCGCTTGTTGTAATTGCAAGTTGAGCAGTAACTGCCTCGCCTGTATTACGGGTACCGGGGATAAATACATCAAAGCCGTATTCAAGCACTTTGCCGCTATTTTCAAAGTGACCGGCATCCGCTAAGAATGCGGTATTTGTATATTTACCGGGACCGCTGATTACTCTGTTTGATGAACCTTTCCAAGCCATTGCCGCGCTTCCGTTTTTTCCATGTGTTGCATCTAAAACAGCCTGAGAATTCGTTGTATTCGTTTTACTTGTACTGCGATAAAATCCGAGAGTGTTAATAGTTTCTGCAGTATATCCCTCAAAAGTCTGATACCACGCATTGTTTGGTATATTGTAGGAACCTATGTTTGCAGTAACATCATACTCAGTATTATCAAGTGCAACCTGATTTCCCATAATATCTTTTACGCCTGTAAGGTTTACTTTGACTTTTTCATTATTCAAATTATCTTTAATCTTAATAATGAGTTTGTTGTCTTCTATCTTGTTTTCTGTAGTAAGCTCTGTTCCTGTAGATGCTTGAGTGACTACTGCGTTTGATGCTGTGTCTGCATTGAGATAGCCCAATTTAACCTGTTCAGGGGCTGCTCCAGTATTTGCAATGTTTGTTGTGTTCTCAAAAGGAATGGTAATTGTATCACCGCTTACATTAGCTGTTGCAGGAGCTGTACCGGATGCTGCGTCAACCAGACGAAGGGATACATTATCTACTGCAACTCTGGAATTCAAGCCCTGTATAGAAAAGCACATATAAGCTCTATTATCTCTAAGACGGGTTTTACGCGTACTATCTGATATAGTTATTTTAGTTACTGCAACATTGCCTTCCTTGGTTTTGATCGGCGAACCATCTACATAATATGTGCTGTTGTATGATTTTTCAGTAGAGTCATATTCAAGAACAGTCTGCATTTTAAACCATCTTCCGCCTTCTGGTACGTCTAAGTACGTATTGTTAGCGACTGCAGATATAGCTCCAAAATGATTTGCATTCGACGAAAAATCGTAAGTACCGTCATTATAAGTTAAATATGGTTTCTTTTGCCCAGTAGAGTAACCTATCTGATTTCTTGTGACATATGACAAGTAAGCACCTATTCTACATCCTGTGTCAGTTGAACCATACGTATTAGCCCAGTTTACAAATCCGATGTTTGCGGTAACATTAGCACTAGTTGTGGTATCACCACTGTAAAATAAATCGTATGTAAGCACCACTTTTTTGTTAGCATCTTCAAATTTTGCTTTAGGCGCACGAAAAGCATAGGTGTATGCACCGCCATGCAAATTACCTGCAGTTGTACTTTCTCCGGTAACTGCATAATTATCTTTATCATATACTTTAGTTGTAAGTTTACCACTTTTACTTATTTTATCATTGAAGTATGCTATATCCTCTAGCAATTGATTTTGAACATCACTGGTAGCAAAAGTGTCCGAAAAAGCATCAAAATAATATTCGCCATCTACCTTTTGTACAGATGGTGTGCCTACCGCAAACGCACTAAACGGAGCAACCATTGTGCAAATCATTGCAACTGCAAGAATAAAACTAATCTTTTTCTTCATATTAATCTTCTCCTTTTAAATATAAATTAAAATATATATAAACAGGCATAGCCTGATTACTTTTGCGTATGTTGTTTTAAATATGCAATCTGACAGTTATCACCTCAAATGCTTTGAAGTTAAGTTCAATAGTATTGTTAATCACATTTGTTTCGGACACATTATCTTCAAGCATATTTGTAATGTATGCGTCGGTTACATCAAATCC
Source organism: uncultured Ruminococcus sp. (assembly GCA_902791425.1). Taxonomy (GTDB): domain Bacteria; phylum Bacillota; class Clostridia; order Monoglobales; family Monoglobaceae; genus UMGS1820. The sequence continues at coordinate 18,587 of CADAVS010000003.1, read as the reverse complement.
CAATTTAAGTTTGCAATTGGTACGCTTCTTCGCCGCCTCGTACATACGGATTATAACATCACCGCTGCCATCCTCTGCGGTTTTTACAGTTTCAAGAACAATATTGTTTTTTGAAAGTTCAAAAAACTTTTTGGCATTTGCAAAGCCCTTTACAACCTTTACGGGATTGTTAAGTCCGTATGCTTCGCTGACTATCGGGGATTTATCAAGCGGTTGGTTTGTAACACATACAGAATATTTAAAAGTATGCTCGCCTTTATCAGCATTTAGCATAGGTGCCATAGACGCTGTCAAAAGAGTAAGGCTGACTGTACCCTTATCGGCACTCACTCCGTATACGGAATCGTTTAAAAGTGCAAACATTCTGCCATTTTCGGCAAGTGCCGACCATTTATGCTGAAATTTTTCATACTGAGCAACATCATCCTCGTGATTGGTATGATTTGAACGGCATATATGACCAAACTGTATTTCGGACATAAGCTCTTTTGTGTGGATATTTGTGTTGAAATTCACTTTGAGGAGCTTATGTGTTTCCTGCCAATTGATTTTTGTTTCAAAATCAAGCGTTGCGCTGTCTTTTTTTAATGTTACATACTGCTCAATAACCGAATTTGAAAACTTTTTGATTATATGCAAAACTGTCTTTTGGCTTGTTTTTGAAACAATTTTTGCTGTAGAACTTATATTTGCATCAACTTCTTTTTCGGTATAGTCGCAATCTATATCCCATGCATCAAACAGTGCAGGATGGTTTTTGTACAGTTTAAATTCATTTGAAGGAGCATTTATATACTCATCTTCATCCGAACGCAGACTTATGAGTCTGCCTTCAACGTCGAACTCAGCTCTTATATACTCATTTTGCAGGACAAGCTCGCCACCACTTGATTCAGCTTCGGCAGCTATGTTCTTGTCAAGAACATAGCTCTCGTAGCCGCAAGCCTCAACATACACATTGGCATAGGTTTTTCCGCAACACGTATATGTATGTATATTTTTTCCGTCTACCGCTTTAAGTGATGTATATTCTCTTGGTAATTCAATCTCCACATTTCTTGCCCAAGGCAATGCGTTAAACACTGTAATCGCATCCTTTGTGTTGTCAACAACGCTGTCAAGCACAGTATTTGTAATATTATCACATTGGACAATCACGTTTTTATATGAATTTACCGCTCTATCCACAGGCTCCTTCATTGTGGTGCCGGGGAGTATGTCATGAAATTGATTAAACAAAACCTCCTTCCATAGCTCATTAAGTTGTTGACGTTTATCACCACCAATCAGTGCTGTCCAGAACTCTGCGTTATGAAGGGCAGCTTCACTCCTGCGGTTAAGCTTTTTAAGCTCCGACTGAGAGGTATATGTTGACTTATGCTCTGCATACCACAACTCATTCTCAAAGACTTTATTGCAGTTGTACCTTTTTTCCACATCAATATAAAAATCGAGCGGGTCTGACATTTTTACCCTCGGTGCACCCTCAAGATCGCTTTGTCGGATCGCATATTCAAGATGCTCTCGTGTGGCTCCTCCGCCTCCGTCGCCGTGACCATAGCACACCATTATATCCGGAACATTCTCCGTATTATCTGCTTCCTGCCACATAGTAATATTTTGCTCGGGAGTCATTAATGCATTGTAGGGTGCTTGTGCATATAGCAAAACTTCTGTACCGTCTATTCCCCTCCATTTGTAAGTGCCTTTGTATATTGGCACTCCGTGATTGTACGACCACATCATTTTTGCATTATACAAATAATCTACATTACAGCTTTTCATTATCTGCGGAAGTGCAGCACTTATGCCAAAAACATCAGGCAGCCACAAAATTTTGCTATCTTTGCCAAACTCCTCTTTAATAAAACGTTTGCCAAATATAAACTGTCTTACAAGGCTTTCTCCCGAGGGGATATTTGTATCCATCTCAACCCAAGTGGCACCATCGGGAACAAGCTGCCCTTTTTTTACCGCCGCCTTTACTTTGGAATACATATCCGGATATTCATTTTTGATAACGTTAAAAAGCCAAGGCTGACTTTGAACATACGTGTAATCGGGATATTCTTCCATAAGATGCATCTGATTTCCCAAAGTGCGTGCTGCTTTGCGTCGCGTTTCGTCAATTGTCCACAGCCATTCCAAATCCAAATGAGAGTGGCCTACCGCGTACACCGTGGGAGCAGTGGAACCGTTTTTGCAATCAAGAAGAGGTTTTAAAAGCTCCCTCGCCTGTGCAACCTGTTGTTTAAATTCATCCTCCGCAACCTCCACATCAAAAGATGTGCAAAGCTTTTCAAATGTTTTTTCTATCATTTGAGTACGCATAGATGTTGAATTTTCACTGATTTTTCTGTAAAGGCTGTTCAGCGTTCTAAAATCCATAAGCAATGCGTAAACTTGGTCGTCAAATATGCCGACTTCGCCGTTTTGCACTTGCTTTTGAAAAACATTTTCAGGAAATTCCGTATATTCTTTGTCCTCCTGTATTACCCTATGCTGAAACGTCTCTATCGGTTCGGTAGTATGTCCTGCATAAACTTCGTACGCTATGGAGTATTTCTCACCGACTTTTGCCGTGCGAGAAAGGGTTATTTCGCTATGTTCCTTATCAAGTGCACCGTAAACATCTCCGTTTACAAAAACTACACCCTCGCCCATATCATTTTTAAATACAACCCTTTTGCCGTTTAATTCCTCAGAAATTACAATTTCAGCAAAAAACCAACCATATTCAAATTTGCAACCCCAAGGCGTGCCGACTACCCAAGGCTTTGCAGGCATTGTCTCAGCCTCCGCAAGTGATAATCTTTCTTTTGTGACAAAACCGATAAACGGCACTTCAGCTATCTTTTTATATGTGCGTTCCGAAACACATTGCTCAAAACGATTTAATTTATGTATAAACTCTTTTCTCATATAATTGTCCAATCTTATCCCTTTATTTTATGTAAAACAATTTTGTTCTTCCTTTTTCGGTTCGATACTCCAATATTTTATTTTCTGTTTTATAGCTTCCTCCGTCAAACAGTTCATCAAATTCACAGTCTCTGTCAAACACAAGACGACAATTCTCAGAATTTGCATTCTGATAACAAACAAACTGACTGTTCATAATCAAAGTTCCGCTACCATCAGTATACATATGTACACCCGCCTCTTTCGATATACCCCTCCACGCCATCGGAGAAAGCTTGGCAACACTACTGTAAATATTAAAGTCCTTCTTAGCAATTGCCGTTTTTCCGCTATTTTTGTACTTTCCTAACACTTCGACATTTCCTTTGACTTCAAACATATCCGTCAATTCTTTAGAAGAATTTAATTCTTCACCAAAAGCACACACCGATTCACGTTTATTCACGCTGTATTGAGCAATATCCATTCCGGTAACCTCGCTCATACCTCTAATATCGAATTTGTCGTTTGTAACATAATTGGGAGCATACAGCCAAACCTTATATGTTGAACTAAGTTTTTCTTTACAATACGGCTTTCCATATATACAAGCTCCTTTTTAGTAAGTTGTTATTTTCGGGGCATAAATTTCCCCATTACTACGCTTCATTTTCTTTTATATTTTTATCCCTTGACGCCAACATTCATATTATTTCCAAGAATTTGCTTTGAACAAATCATAAATACTATTACAGATGGTATCATTACCACAAATGCTGCAAGCATCTGTTCAGGCTCCGTAAAGCCCTGAGTCGTATTATAAAGTCTAAGTGCGACTGTTGCCATATTTGGATCCTTCAAGTAAAGAAATGGTCCCATAAAATTATTCCAAGTACCGTTAAAAACAAATACTGTTATGGTTGAGATAATAGGAACACTTAGCGGAACAATTATTTTTGCAAATATTCCTATATTGCTGCAACCATCAATTTTTGCAGCTTCTATGTATGACTTTGGTATTCCATCAAAGAAATTTTTGAACAAAAGTATATTAAATATATTTGCCATAGAGCCTGTCCAAAGCGGTATCCATGTGTTCTGATAATTTATATGGATAAGAGGAAAGTCTGTCCAAGTCATAAACATCGGAACCATAGTAAGTGTATGTGGCATCATCATTGTCCACAACATAAGTGTAAACAACAACTTGCTGCCCTTTGGCTGTAATCTGGAAATTGTATATCCGGCTATTCCTCCAACTATGACTTCACCGACCCAACAACCAAAAAACAATATCATACTGTTGATAAATGATTTACCAATTTTAAGCTTTGTTGACACATCTACCAATTTGTCCCAACTTATTTTTTGGGGCAACAGCGTTGGGTTTACACTGTAGTATTCGTTCAGTTCCTTAAATCCCGAAAGAAATGCCCAAACAATCGGTAAAAGCGCTATTAACGAGCACAACACCAAAAACAACACAATTAGCCAATATGATATCTTTACACTTAACCTTTTGTAATCAGAGGAGGTTATAAGTCCTTCTTTTTTTCTTTCTATTCTTCTATTCATAGCCTAATCCTCCAACTTCTTCTGCATCCAGAAATAGAACAACGTAGCAATAAGCAGTATGAAGAATGATACTGTACCCAACGCCATACTTCTGTCTACTTGCATATAACTAAATGCCATCTTGTATGATGTAAGTCCCAAAGTAAGTGATGCATTGTTAGGACCACCGTCTGTCATTACCAATGGCTGGTCAAATATCTGGAACACACCTATTATTTGATTTACAAGCATAAGTAACATCGTAGGTCCAAGATGAGGTATCGTTATCTTAAAAAGTCGCTTCCAAACCCCCGCACCATCTATAACTGCTGCCTCATGCAAATCTTGACTTACCGATTGCAATGACGAAAGATATAACAGCATCGTTGCACCATATCCCTTCCACGTCATTGATATTACAATAAGCGGAATTGTTAGATTTTCATTAAGCAACCATTTAGACGCCGGCAGTCCTATCCAATTAAGAAAAATATTCAGCATACCGCCCGACGAAGGACTAAATATATTCATCCAAATAATACTTGCTGCCAACGCCGGAGCAACCGCAGGGAGATATGTCAAAACCTTAAACCCCTGTTTGAAGTGTACAACTTCATTTACTGCAATTGCAATTGCAAGCGGCGGTATTACACCAATAACCAACGACCAAAACACATATTGAAATGTGTTTGACAGTGTTTGAAGGAACATTGTATCAGTAAGTACATTTTTAAAGTTCAGCAGACCTACAAACTCTACAAGTTTAAACCCTCTTGTCTGAAACAGCGATGTCAGCATACCTCTGAATATAGGATTCCAATGACACAAAATTAGCGTAAACACAGTAGGAAGTAACAAGAGCCACATAAGCGTCTCATTTTTTAAACCCGCTAACTTACTGCCAATTTTTCTGCATTTCACATTTGATTTAGTTTTCATTTTTATTTCACTCCTCCCTCGATAATGTCAAAATACGTTGTCAGGCAAAATAGACTCCTATATACAGGCTGAATTTTATATAACCTCCATTTTGCCTAAACAACCATATATTTACACTTCTTTATCAAGGAAATTAACCTGAAAATCAGCCTGTGTTTTTTCGAGTACGTCTTTACAATCTGCATTTTCATCAAGAAGGACAGTCTGAATTGCATTATCAAGCGCTGCGTATAACTGCTGTACACATCTTTCGGGTTCAAACTTATATTCAACGCCTTCACCATTTACATAATCCGCAAAGAACTTATCCTCTACTGTTCTGTATGGCTCCATAGCCTCCATTTCAGCTTTTACCCTTTCATCATTGAGCCAAAGATTCGCACCTCTTACGCCCACAATATGTCCTTTTCCTGCTTTGATTTCGTAATTCTTTGCCCACTGTTCTTTTGTAGCGTCTGTAACGTTAGGACCCTGTCCAAGCATATCAAGCCATTTAAAGCACATTTCATTCTGTTCTTCTGTGCCGCTGAACATATATACATTCGCCCCTACTTGAGCAAAACGACCTGCAGGTCCGGCAGGCATTTTGGACATAGCAACATTATTCGCTTTAAGTCCGAATTTTTCAGCGTATGTATCAAGCATTGAACGTTGTGTGATAATCATTGCAGCATCACCCGTCGAGAGCATTCTGCCCCCCACTTGAATATCCGCTAAAAGTTCATCCTGAAGCACATCATACTTCCATTTTAAATCCTTAATATACTGAAGAGCTTTTACGCCTTCTTCGCTTGCAAAAGTTGCTTTCCACTTGCCGTTTTTATCCTGTTCCATAAAGTCAGCACCATATGACCACATAATGTTCATAAAATGCCAACCGCCCTGATTATTCTTTGTTGCAATAGCAAAACCCGCCTTGCCTGTTTTTTCTTTAATGATTTTTGCGGTTTCCGCAAGTTCTTCCCATGTCTGCGGGAACTTCGGCACACCGTTTTCATCAAGCAAGCCTGCCTGACGGAACAAATCTACATTGTAGGCAATTCCCATATCGTAGAGTGTGCCATCCTTAATAAGTCCGTAATACTTACCGTCTCTCATATACAACTTGCCATACTTCTCATCATTGAGCATCTTGTCGTATCCGTACTTTTTAACCAGCTCAGTAATATCCGCTGCATATCCGTTTTCTACAATGTTATTAACTTCTGTAGGGGAAGTGTGATACATTGTGGGAAGATCTCCGGCTTCTGCCTTAGTCATATAGTTTTTAAGATCAAATGACCAATTATCCGCATCTACAATAACGCCCGGATTTGCTGACTCAAAGTCAGCTTTGTTTTTCATAAATAAATCATAGGTCTTTGCGTTTTCTTCTGTTTTCTCAGTCGGTGTTCCACCGATTGAGATATGCAAATTCCCATCTCCATCTCTGCCGTCGCCTTGACCAACTTTTGTTCCCACACATCCTGCCAAGCTGCAAGCAATCACTGCTGTCAACACTGTTGAAACAATTCCTTTAAATTTGTTTTTCATCATATTCCGCATCCTTTCATTAATATAATTAAATACTTTAACATATTTTTTTATTAAAACTCTGCCTGTTTTATGCAACAAATTCATCACAAATTATTTTTAAAATCAAGCTAATTATAATAATCAGCTCCAAATCCAATCTTCACAGTTGTCCTCTTCATACTTCATCAATTCGATAAGCTCACTAAGCTTTCCCTTTGCCAGACCAATAGCACAGTCACTTGCACCGTAATAAATTCTAATTTCATCCTTTTCTTCCTCAACAATTGCACCGCAAGCAAATACAGTTCCATTGTAGCTATGTCCCATATATTCAAAAGGTTCGTTCGGTGTAAGAATAGGGCTTTTGGCTCTCGCTATTATTTTGGTCGGGTCATCAAGATCAAGCAAAACAGCACCTAAACTGTAACGTAAGCATTTTACACCGTGATATATCTCAAGCCAGCCATACTTGGTTTTGATGGGAGGTGTGGGTCCGATTTTATCCGCAGACCAATTTGTGTACGGCTTCATAAACGGTTTATAATCACCCCAATTAAGCAAGTCGTCAGAATACGATATCCAAATATCTCCGCCATTTGTACTTCCTGCACCGCCGTATGGTCTGTCAAGTCTTGCATATCTTCCGTTAACCTTGCCTTGGAACAGGCTCGGTACCCTGTTGTTGGGAAGAGCTACAATCCCCATTTCTTCCACACTCTTAAAATCCTTTGTGCGAAGCAACAGAGATGAACATCCCCAAGACGAATTCATAGGCCTTATTATGTAATACATATCATCCTCCGGAATGTAGGCAACACGCGGATCAATCGGCCAGTGATCCAAATCGTAAAATTTTTCACTTCTTTTTATAAACGCTTCTTTATGTATATTAAAGTGAATTCCATCCTCGCTCTCCGCCAAGTGAATAGACGGAACCTGATTTCCCATTTCCTGCACGGGCAAAAGTAAAATTGTCTTTCCGTTATACATTGTTTGTCCACAGTTAAACGTCGCATATGCATCGCAGATATCTCTGGGTGCTATCAACGGATTATTCTCATACCTGTGCATAACTTTTTCTTGTATATTCATTATTTTTCCTCCCATAAATTTTTATATTTATATTTTAATTTTAACATAAAAGAAGTCTGCACATCTACACATATAGTGTTTATTTTTAAACATCTATTTCCACAATAATTTCTTTTATCAAACAAAAAAATCTTCAGTGAAAACAGAAGATTTTTTCATATTAGTCAATTATTTCCTATCTCGTATTCCCTTGGGTGTTGTCCCAAACTCTTTTACAAACTCTCTGCTGAAATGAGTGTAACTGCCATACCCCAACTCACTTGCTATTTCCGTAAAAGAATTTTCTTCGGATATAACCATACTGTATGCCTTTTCCATTTTCTTTTTATTTATATAGCTTGACGGCGTCATTCCAAGCACTTTCTTAAACGTCTTACACAATACCGATTTAGAAACGCACGCTTTTTCTAAAATCATATCATAAGTAATCTCCTCAGGTTCTATATTGTCCATTTCACGAATCAATGCGGAAAACCATTGCGGACACGATTGATTTTTAATATGGTCACATTCTATCATACAGGAACACAGTTCTTTAACCAAGCAAAAATACAAATAATTACGCTCCTCAGAAGGTACCAGGTCTATTAGATTTATTGCTTTTCCCGCCAGCACGCCCAATTCGGTATTTGACACATAAACACAGCGAGGAATTTCACTGTTTTCAATCATATCTTTCAGTGAAATACATTTAACATATTGTCTTTGCATATATTCTTTCGGAACAGGTATATTAAAAAATTCAAATGTGTCATCAACATTTTCTATCTTTTTTATAAAATGTACATCGGAAGGTCTTATCGCAAGCAAACATCCTTTATCCAACATCTGTATATCATTATTCACTACATTTATCGCTTTACCGCGAATAATATACAAAAACTCATAATAATCGTGATCGTGCGCATCCTCAAAAAACCTATCAACATCATGCCCAATCGGATAATTTTCATCTATCACAAGATGCCTTTTTGCCTTCATTTTTTCGCCCCCTTAAAACAGAAAGGTTCTACACTAATATTATAATAACTTATATTTTAGGAAAAAACAACAAGAAAATATTGACTGTTTAATTATAATCATTCGGCTTTAGTTTTCAGATATCGTTCAAATCTTCCATTATGCTTCCGTTGTGCGGCTTATTGTGCTTACAACTCTTTTCCTCTGTTTAATTTTGTAAACGCAATATTTGTGTATTTCATAATATCTTCTTAAAAAATCACTTTTATTCATTAAGCCATTGCATTGCGGTTTCATCCATATCGTCAAGCTTTTCATGACCTCTTTCAGGATAAAGGTAATATTTTTTATTTGTCTTTAATTTATTAAACATAGCAAACTGTGTCATTACAGGAACTGCAGAATCCCTCATCCCGCTTGCCATAATTACATCTGCCTTTACATATTTTGCGAGATTTTGTATATCAATATATGCAAGCTTTTGAAATACTTTTTCGACATTCTCTTGCCTTGGGTCGAACATCCGAAAATACTCAGATAGCTCGTCAAATGCCGTTGCCGATTCAATATTAAGATATGCATATTTGTAGTCTGACAAAAATGGATAGTACGCAACAACCTTCTTGATTTGCGGCGAAAGTGCCGCACAAGCTATTGCCAAACCGCCACCTTGGGAGCCTCCGAGTGCGTACATTCTGTTTTTATCAACTTCTTCAAAAGTTTCAGCAATCCGCACAATCTGAGCCATATCTAAAAATACCTGTCTGTAATATAAATCGTCGGGATTTTCATTATCAAGACCTCTTATTATATGTCCGTGTAATGTATTCCCAACTATTTGCAAGGTATCCTGTGATCTCCCGCCTTGTCCGCGAGCATCAATAGCCATAACGCAGTATCCCTGTGATATCCATGATAACATATCATACCAACTCTCGCATCTACCGCCATAACCGTGCGGTTTAAATATCACAGGTGCATTTTTAGCACCCACAGGTCGCATATAACGGCAGTATATTCTCGCATTTCCCACTCCTGTAAACCAAATTTCGAAACTTTCCTGGTTCTTGAGATTCAAATTTGTGGGCTTCATTTCAAAATTTGCATCAACAGACTCCATCTCTTTTAAAGCACGCTTCCAATAATCATCAAAGTCATCTGGCATATAACCCATTCCTTGATATTCAAGCAATTCTTTTTCACTTATTTTTGATATCATTACAAATCTACTCCATTATTCTTCCTGTATTAAAAATAGTTTACTGTCATAATCACCTGTAAGATTTACTCTCAGTCCGATATTCTTCAAGCCGTTACCGCTCATTGGTTTAAACATAAGCTCCTCCGGCTGATCAGCCGCTTTAAGATGTTTGATATTATAAACCTTATCATCACTTAGTCCAAGCGTTTTAATATTCGGCAAAAACTTTCTGAACGAGAGATTGATTCCAAAAACAAACAGAACACTTCTTTTTTTATCCTTGGAAACATATTGGTACACACAATATTCGCCGTTTTCCGGGGCTTGTACGGTATAAAAATCTCCAAGTTGAACTATCTCTCTGATTTGTTTGAATTGTGTCACATAATATGCAATCTGATTTATTTCATCCTCGGGGGCATTTCTCAAATCATACCCTATGGCAAGAGAGCCGAGCATCCCCATATGAGCTCTGTATCTGAGGGGCGCACAACGTCCGTTTATTCCGTTTGGCACTTTACTGATATGCCCTCCGCCACCGGCGAGTTTTGGATTCATAATAAACGAAAAGCCGTGATGTAAAATTAACGCATCTCGCGGATCCTGATTATCACTGCGATTAATTCTGGAGCAATACTTCGCAAGCGACATATTGGCTCGCAATCCGCCCGATGCACAGTTTTCTATAATAACATAAGGGTATTTTTTGTTAATTCGTTCAAATATACCATAAAGATTTTTAAAGTAGAGATACCACGCCTCATTGGTCCCTGTAACGTCATTGTCATCGTTGCCCACTTGGCACATATATCGGTTGCTGTCCCACTTTAGGTACTCAATGTTGTATTTTTGCAACAGCTTGTCTATAACGTCAAATATGTAATCAGCAACCTCGTTTTTAGCGAGATTCAAAACATAGCGTCCGTGCCAATTTTCATACTGAGGGTATTTTTCATAACCGAAAACCCAATCAGGGTGTTGTTTATATAAATCGGAGGTTTTTGCAACCATTTCCGGTTCAATCCATAAACCGAACTTCATACCCAAGTCATTTACTTTTTTAATTAGAGGTTGCAAGCCGTTTGGAAATTTGGTTTTATTTACTACCCAGTCGCCAAGATCACAGTCAATAGTTGTACTGTTTCCGTACCAACCGTCGTCAACAACAAAAAGCTCTGCTCCTATTGCTTTTGCATAATCAGCAAGACTTATGAGTTTTTGTTCGTTAATATCAAGTTCAAATGCCGCCCAAGCATTATAGAGAACAGGCAAGGTGCTGTCGGAATATGCTTTTGGCAGAATATAATTTCTCTGATAATCGTGAATTATTCTTGACGCTCCCCCAAACCCCTGTTTTGTATAGCCAAATTTAAAAGCAGGTGTTTCAAAGCTTTGTCCGGCTTTTAATATAGGATTGAAGTCATAATTGTTAATTCCCGCATTAATTACCGTAGTCTCAAAATTTGTATGTTCAACTGTGATTTTGTGATTTCCGCACCATTCAAGCAAACCAAACCATACTTCACCATCATTTTCACTTGCTCCGCGGTCAATGGCAAAGTATGGTGCAACTTGCGAGTTACAATATCCGTTTCTTGTTTCGAGGACATATTTGCCCGTATTGATTTTTTGTCTTGTAACGGCATATTCGCTTGCCCAATTGCCCGGAAGAGAGGTAAGGTAATAATCTTTGTTAAAATCCTCCATATAAATTGTTGCAGATGCCGCATTTTTCAAAACAACATTGCCGCAGCCGTTATTTTTAAATACAGAATACCTTTCGATAATATTTGCATCATCATAAGTTCGATAGTGCAACGACACCTCAAGAGAATGAAGCTTATCCTCAAGCACAACCTCAAGGCTGTTATTTTTTACGGAATGAGTTTTATAAACCAATTCACACCCTCTTATTCCGTCATCAAACACAGGTTCAGCAGATGCCTCATAATATATGCCGTTGCCGTTTGCGGTGTATTCTCTTCTCAAACTATCATCAGGAATTCTTCCCTCGGTACCATTGCGAAAAAAATATATATCGCCCATAGGCAAATCGTTAAAATCCTTCAGCTCCCTGCCATAATATAAATTTACAGGATAGCCGTCAGGGCTTATTTCAAAAACATACATCAACTCGTTTGATGTAAGAACAAACAACTTTTTTTCACTTATATATTGAACCGCCATATTCACCAATCCCGAATATAATATTTAGTACAAGCCACGACCGGCTTGCTTCACAACTACTTATAATTTCATAAGGTTTTCCTGTTCAAACTTTTCCTTATTTGCCATAAAAATGTCATAAGTTTTTGCATTTTCCTCTGTTCGCTCGGTAGGTGAACCTCCGATGGAAATATGAATATTACCATCTTTGTCACGTCCGTCATTCTGACCAACTTTTGTTCCTACGCAGCCAACCATCGAAACTGTCAGCATAGCAACTAATACTAAACTACATAATTTTTTCATTTTTCTTATTCCTTTCGTTTTTTATGTACATTCATAATATTTGAACAATTAGTTAATTATAATATAACATATCCATAAATAATTAAAATCCACAATGATTGCTAAAAATCATCAAAAAGTGAACTTTGATGGAAATTTCATTTTTTAAATTCCAGATAAAATTTCGAGATCGTATCACTTATGCTGAAAATTGATGTAATTATATATTTATATTTCTAACATTCAAATGAGTGCCGTCCTGGAGCATATCTTGCCGTATGTCCGTTAAATATAAATTTAAAAGCCTCGGGGCTGTCAACTGTAAGTTTACCGTCATTATATGTTACTTTAACCCCATGCAAAACTGCTGAAAAACTCTTTATGTCTTTCAATAACAAAGGGCAGATAACAAGTTCTCTTTTTTTAAAGTTTTCATATCTGATACCTGCAATCCACTTGTAAAACCAGGAATCAACCATTGCAAAAAAATGGTGATTATGGCTTAAAAGCAAGCTTTGTTCAGGATTGAAAAGTTCCGGCAGAGTTTTAAATCCGTTTTGTACATTTCGGGCATATCCGTATGGCTTATCGTTCATAAGAGTATCATAAATCAATTGTCCTTTTCCGTTTGCACTCAATAAATCAAATACCATTCTAAGACCCAGAACTCCAAACGTAAAAGCATTTCCTGAGTTTTCTATTTCTGATGAAACTCTTTCAACCGCATCTTGTATTTCCTCATTTTCCAAAAGGCCTGTATATGCCGGTATTATCAATTCTGAAATATGATTTGCCGTCATTTTTGAGCACGAAACGTATTTTGCACGGAAAGATTGTTTTATTTTGCCTGCTAATTCTATGTAATAAGCAGCATCCTCGCCTATAATCTCCGCCATATCACCCATCATAACTGCATCCCAGTAGAAAAATGCCGTATTTGTTATTTCCTTGCTGCAACCGGGTTTTATTGCCGACCAATCGCCTGTTCCGATATCGCTGCAAATAATATAATTGTCACTCAAATTTTTAAAATACCCAAGAGCGGAATTCATATTATTCCAGGTTTTTTTAATCAATGCGTCATTACCGGTGTACAAATATGTATAATACGGCAAATGAAACATCACACTGTCCCCCCAGTCGGGACCATTAAGATCTCTTTGCTCCCATTCAGGAAACAGAGAAGGGGCACCCCAGGGCATCATTCCTGAAGGTCGCTGTTCATCTATGCAATCAGTCAGAATCTTGTCAAATAGACCATATGTATCAAAATTTATAACATTTGCCTCGCAACTCAGCATTATATCTCCGAGCCAAGGCAAATCTCTGCGCGGATTATCAACCATTGTTCCCTGTGTGCAGGTTAATATGGAATTTAAACACGCTTTATGGATTTTATTTATAACTTCATTGTCACATAAAAATTCAGACACCGGCTTCAGGTCTGTGTGGGCAACAACGGCCGTAAGTTCTATTGAATCATATTCACCCTCAATCTCCACATACCTAAATCCATGTATTGAAAAAATCTGGTCAAACACCCTGTCCGGCGTGCCGTCTAAAACATACATATCACTGTTCATCATATCCGGATATTTCCACTGTGAAAAGCTGCCCATATTCACATGTCCGTCATCAAGCAGTCTTTCCGAATATTTAAGCTTTACAACGCTGTCACGTTTTCCTGTTATTTTTGCTCTGACATATCCTGCTGTCACTTCACCAAAGTCAAATATTTTAGGGCTGATTTCTGCCCCCGTAATTTCTTTTATTTTGCGTATGGGAGGCATCTGAGTTGTTTTAAACTCACCTCCGGGTCCACAACTTATAATAGGAATTTTCCAGTCACTGTCATCAAATCCGGCATCTGTGCAGCCAGGGATTTCCCTTCTTGCATCATATATTTCACCGCAACAGGCAGATGAAAAAACAATTGGCGAATCTGCTGTACGAAAATTTTTGTCACTTACAATGCATATATGCTCGCCGTTTTTCATTTTGACATCAAGCTGCATAATCAGCTGCGGCGAAACCATCATTGATGATTCTAGTCTTGATGCATGCATATTTCCGAGTATAGCAGTAAAACGATTATTGCCCTTGTGCAAAATGCATGTAACGTCAAAAATATTATATGTAACATTTTTTAAAACGTTAGTCCATACTGTAGGACGATAGCTATCCGGAATTATTTCACCGTTTAAAAAATATGTCGCTTCTCCCAAACCACACACATTAAGCGTGGCACTAACCGGTTCGTCCGGCAGTTCAAATCCCCTTGCAAGATAAGGAGCCGGCGTTTGATCATAAAAATCTGTTTTTGTAGTTGAAACCGATCTTATCCATTTAGCATTTTCAAACATTTTAATCTCCAAAACTTAATGCCGATGCACTTTGGCATCAAAACATAATATTTTATTTTAAAAAGACGCTTAATCACAGTGACTCAAAACGATTTTCCAATCCGAATAGTGCCGTATAAATTCAACTCTCTTTTTTTCTCTCTCATCTGCGGGAACAAAATCTTTATTTTTCATACATTCTTTAAGATTATTTATTGTTTCCCGAATGTAAAATTCATCGCCTGCAATCACATATTTATCATCACCGCTTACAACCTCAACAACACAGGAACCGACAGAGTGAGATGCAATTTTAACAACTCGCACGGCATCGCAAAGCCTATATTCATCATCGAAAAGAATTACATTCATATCATCTGTAAAATTATCTTTACCATTTTCGTATTCATCCCGCTGAATGTATATATTTGAATTTTTAAAATACTTTACACACTCTATATGGTCACCGTGTGCATGAGTTATGATTACATCCGTAATATCATTCGGCGAAAGATTCATTTTTTTCAATGCTTTGATAGGTCCGATAAAATCATACATTTTCCAGCCGGGCATACTTTCACAACCTGCATCAACCAAAATCTTTTTGTCTTCGGTTTTAATAAGAAAACATCTGAATAGTATTCTGAAAAATTTATCTTTAGAGCCATTTGAATACACAAATGTTTCAGGCATATCGCCTTGAGCATATTCAACATTTATAATTTCTGCTCTGCTCATTTTACGGTAAGCACAACCTTTCCGACATTCTGACCTTTGTATAGAATATCGTGTGCAGCCTCCGCCTCAGTTATAGGCAGTGTTTTATAAATTGTCGGCTTTACTTCGCCGCTTTCAATTTTCGGGAACACCTTTTCAACAAGTTCAGCAAGAATCTGTGCTTTAACCGCAGGAGTTCTGGAACGGAGCGTACTTCCGATAATTCTTACATTTCTTACATAGATATTTTTAAGGTCAATCTCCGTTTTCTGTCCTGCAAGAGCCGCAATCATAATCCATCTTGCACCGTGGGTGAGATAATGTATGCATTTTCCCATAACTTCACCGCCAAGGCAGTCTATTGCAACATCAACACCATGACCGTTATCAAGTTCTTCTTTAAGTACGGCTGTGATATCTTCTTTTGTTGTAACAACAACTCTGTCTGCATTTAAGTGTTTTATAGAATTTGCAATTTCATCAGTCAAAACAGTAGTAATAACCCTTGCTCCGAAAGCCTTTGCCATTGGAATAATTACACTTGCAAGACCTGATGCACCCGCATTCATAAGAAGTGTGTTGCCCTCCTTAATACCACCCTCGTAGAAAAGATTAAGATATGCAGTTGCAAATGCTTCGGGGATAGCGGCTGCCTCCACCATTGTGCAATTTTTTGGCACAGGCATAAGCATATCATATTTCACGGCCGCATACTCTGCATATCCGCCGCCGCCAAGAAGTGCACATACTTTGTCACCGATTTTCCATTTGGATTTCGCCTTTGCCTCATCGCCCATTTGAGTGATTACTCCGGCAATTTCAAGTCCCATCCAATCAGGACATCCCGCCGGTGGCGGATAATCCCCCTCACGCTGCATTAAGTCTGCACGGTTAAGTGCCGCTGCGTGAATTTCGACGAGAACCTCCTCGCTCTTAATTTGCGGGTCGGGCACATTGTCCCACCTTAAGCTTCTGTCATCATTTACAAGTATTGCTTTCATTTTCATTTCTCCCTTCAAATTATTTTTAGATTTATAAAAGTTTGACTGACTTTTTAAAGATTATTTCAAATACAACCTTATGCGGATGTACATTCTATTCCCCACAATACTACCAATTTTTCTCTTAAAACATTTCTTTTTCTGTTTCGGCACACAAATAATGATAAACCGGCAGATGTAATTCCTGAACCTTATATGTTTCGGTTTCGGGTACGCGAATTGTAACATCAGAAATTTCTGACAGCTTACTTTCATTCTTCCCTGTAAGCGACAGTGTTTTTACACCCAAGTATTTTGCAATCTCAACGGCATTTACAACATTTTTTGAATTGCCGGAGGTTGAAAGTCCAATCACAAGGTCATTCTTGTTTGCATATCCGTATACAAGCTGTGCATACATCATCTCCGGCTCAACATCGTTTATAAATGCAGACAAAACCGCACATTGGCTCGGAAGCGAAATTGCAGGTAATGCCCCTTGTAAGTTTTTTCTTAAATCTTCAGGGATTCTTTCGTCGCAAACAGTACGTTTCAGCATAAACCCCTTCATAAGCTCACCGACAATATGTTCACTATCCGCCGCACTTCCTCCGTTTCCGCATACCAATACCTTACCGCCGTTTTTGTATGTATCAATCATAAGCATTAGTGCGTTTTCAATATCTTTCTTGCAGATTTCAAGGGTTGGATATCTTCTTAGTAAATCCTTCATCTAGCCTTTACTCCCTCCCAATCCTGCAAAAACTTTGTAATACCGCTGTCTGTAAGCGGATGCTTTGTCATACTAACAATTACCTTATACGGAACAGTTGCAATATCTGCTCCTGCCAAGGCTGCGTTTGTAACGTGCATCCCGCTTCTGATACTTGCGGCAATTATCTCGGTTTCAATACTGTGAATATTAAAGATTTCTGCAATATCACTTATCAGAGATATTCCGTCTGTTCCAATATCATCAAGTCTGCCTACAAACGGACTTACATAGCTTGCACCTGCACGAGCGGCGAGTAATGCCTGGGCAGCAGAGAAAATCAAAGTTACATTTGTCTTTATTCCTTTTGCCGACAATGCATTTACAGCCTTTAAGCCTTCTTCTGTCATCGGAATTTTTATTACAATATTCTTATGTATCTTTGAAAGCTCTAAAGCCTCTTCAATCATACCATCTGCTTTAAGGTTTATAACCTCTGCACTTATGGGACCATCCACAATTTCTGTTATTTCCTTTACGACCTCTTTAAAATCTCTGCCCTCTTTTGCAATCAATGACGGATTTGTTGTAACGCCGCAGATAACACCCATTTCATTTGCTTTTTTAATTTCCTCAACATTCGCTGTGTCTATAAATAGTTTCATTTTTATTCCCTCTATTCTTTTTCATATAATTTATTTCTTTTATTTGAAAATTTCATATAAATCTTTGTTTAAATAATTTTCAACTATTATATTTGCTCCGAGTTCTCTATGAAGCTTTCTTTGATATTGAGCTGTTTTTGGCAGACGACTGATAACGAGTGCACCCATCTCTGCACCTGCGAGAATTTCAGCTCTGCCGTCGCCTACAACAAGCACATTTTTTCCGTCTATCTTTAAATCACCGCGGAGCTTCTTCATAACCATTTCCTTAGGCATCTTCTCAGTCCACGTTGAACCGAGAATATCCTCCACAAGCTCGCCTGCACCTATTTTATATCCAAGACCTTCAACCTCTTCGTGCATTCCCATACCCTTTTCCACAACGGCACCTGTTACAAAATAGTTCTTAACTCCATTCTCTTTTAAAAACTTCATAAATTCCATAGAACCGTCAACGAGAAAATCTTTTGGGTTTTCTTTTGCTTTTTCAAGGTTTTTATCACGGCAATAACCGTTGAGTACAGCTTCATACAATTTAAATAATCTTGGTGTTTTTTC
>CADAVS010000002.1 GCA_902791425.1 uncultured Ruminococcus sp. | reverse complement strand
AGGCTGTCCATACTATCGGCGTGGTGATGAATACACCATTGTAAAAAAACAAATGTAAAAACTTTTATTTGCTAAACCCTTGCACAAATTATTTTGTTGTGCTATATTATACTTATATAAGACGATTGTAAAACCGAAATAATTTTATTGATCAATTTGCCCAAAGCCCATACGGTTGCCAAGCCCAACCGCAATGAAAAAATTATTTCGGATTTTTGTTTTTTACATACCAAACCCATTTTGGTTAATCTGTTTTTCGGGACGATGTAGGCATCGTCCCCTACGATTATTTTTGATAATAATAAGTTTATCTTCCGTAACATATCACCTCACATAAAAGTAACAAGCAGGAAAATTGTATAGCAAGTTTCAAAATATCTAATATAATTCAAGGACATTAAAACGTGAGGCTGTTGCAAATGAGAATTTTTAAGATTCCCATTGGCAACAGCCTCTTGTGAAGTCATATTTATTTATTTGCCTGCACCGATTATATTGAACAGCATTTTAACGCCTTCGGCACGGGTTACACTTTGTGTCGGTCTGAGCGTTCCGTCGGGGTAGCCTGTCATAATACCCTGTGCGAAGATAACACGCATACTGTCCTCTGCCCAGAATGGGATATCGTCTTTGTCAACTGAATATATAGGCTCTGACTTAAGACCTTTTGGCAACAGACGATTCAGGGCAATGGCAAATTCCATTCTGTTGATATTGGCGTTTGGATTAAATGAAACACCATATTGACCAAGCTGACCTTGCATTATATTTAAGCTGTATATTGCTTTGACACTGTTCTCCGCCCACCAAGGAATTTCGTCTTTATCTATAAACGGAAGTTCAACATCGGAATAAGAATCTTTATCTAAATTCAAATAATTGCACAGCATTATGGCAAATTCTGTTCTCGTCATATGCCTTTCGGGGCGGAAGAATATTTCATCCCCCTCCAAACTCCCGTTCACTATTCCGCAATCAGAGAGATATGAAATATATCCCTTTGCCCAATGACTATCGGTGTCGCGGAATTTGTTTTGTACCGAGGATATATTTGCTGTTTCAAAAAACTTCATAGAGGAGGCACCGCTGTCGGCGGTTACAAATACGCCGATTTTATGATAGTCGCTTTTGCCGTTTTTTATATCAAAAGAGATATTGCCCGAAACATTTTCATATTCAAAATCGGTCCTCTCGCCGTCTATGGTTATGGAGATATTGTCTTTCTTTATATTATCGCCGCTTACATTTCCCTTAAATGTATTATTATAAACTTCACCATTTATTTGAGGATATAAAATGCTATTATCCCCTGAGTTTCCCCCTGAAATACGTATTGGAATTTCGGTGACGCAAAGACCTGCGTTGACAACCAGCTTTCCTGTTGCACCGTCATTGTCTGAGGCTGAGAAAAATCCGTCTGAATTTACATTGCCTACTGACGCATTATCGCTGACTACTGTCCATTTATAGCAGGAACTGTCGGAAATAAGGGTTGTGCCGTACCAGGTGCTTACCGCATCTAATTGTATGGTCTCTTTGGGACCGAGTACGATTTCGTTTAATTGATAGCCCGCATCTGAATTATATATTGTTATGCTTTCGGGGGTTTGAACGCTTGCAATCATTGTTGAGCCGTAGGCATCATCGCTGTACGCACCTATGTAAATATCGCCGTTTCCGTATGCGGTGATATATCCGTCGTCGGTGATTACAGATTTTCTTCCGTTTATATCGGGAGTATCGGCATCATCTTCTATATAAAAAGTAACACCATTTTCTAAGCTTGCGTAGCCAAAGGAGCGGTCAAGTGCGGTTGCATTTATTTTTGTTGTTGCACCTGAGAGAAGTGCTGTTCCGTAGTTGTCAAGGGAAAGTGAATACGGAATTCCGTCAGCTTGACAAAGGTTTAGGACAAACAGAAAGTTTGCACAGCTTCTTTGTGCTCCGTCTGATGGGGAGTTGGCAACCTTAAATTCTTTGCTTCCCGGCTCTGCATAGCCAATGGTGGTTGAGCCGCCGCCGTCTAAGTTTATGGCATCAGTGCAACCCAATTCAAGCAGACGTCTTGCAACGGTTTCTTTTCTGGCTCCGTAGCTGTAATTTGTTTGTCTGCCGTCAATGGTATAAAAAATTATACTTCCGTCTGCTCGCACGCCCACTGCACTGCGGGGAGCGGCACTTTCGTCAATATAATCAAGCTGTCCGTTTGTAAGCAGTTTCCCGCCCGTTGCACCTACTGCGTAGCGAATACCATTCCAAATGTCGCTGTCTTGCTCTGCAGTTGTAGATATTGTGATGTTGGTGCCCGGGGTAAGACAGTTTAATCTGTCCTTTAGTTCCTGTGCGGCATCTGCCGATACGCTGAGTATCAGCTTGCCGTCGGGAATTGGAACAGAGCCGTCGTTGTCGGAAATGCTTTCAACGGTTGCCGTTACTGTTCCTCCAAGCTTAAAATCTCCTGACACATTGCCGAGAACCACATCTCTGCCCCAACCGGGTGAATGGGTGTTGTCGGCAAAGTCTTTGTTGAACAAGTATAAGGCATAGGGTTGGCGGTATTTGTTGATACATTCCACTTTAAATGACGAGCCGTTATCGGTGGTAACGGTAGTGCTGATAGGCAGAGTTCCGATAAAGGCTGTGCCGTCATCTTTAAAACCAATGGCAGGAAGCCACGAAGAGTCGGCAGTAAAAATCCTGCCATCTATTATTGTGTTGCTCATAGGAACTCCCGTTTGAAAGGAGAAGAAGTCGGCGTTCATACCTGCCACGGGATTGTAGCCCTGTTGGATAAGTATGTTGTTGGCTTGTGTCAAAGTACGTTTGCCGTAAGCCGTCCAGCCATTTGTAAGTGCAGGAACTGTCATATCGTTTGGTATGTATTCAAAGTAATGCTCCGTCTGTTTGCCTACGCTTGAATTGTCAAAGACATTTGTGTAAAAGGTTGTACCGAGAGCAATCTCTTTACGTGATGATGAAATGTGTGTGCCTAAGACATCTGCATATGCATTTGTTCCTAATAATAATGTTACAAGAAAAATAGACAGTATTTTTTTCAATTAAAATCATTCCTTTTTTTAGCATACCTATTTTAATTTTCAAATTGCAAAAAATGCAAAATAAGCTCTTGACAAGAAGAAAATTAAATGGTATAATTGATATCTGTTTATAGTGCGAAAGTTTGCGTATTTTCTTTTTTAGGCAGAAAAAAACGATTGTTTTTAACAACCCATTGCCTATTTTAACACATTGTTTAAATTTAATCAAGTGTTAATGATTACCGTACCTGAAATACCTTTAAAACGTGGTATTCGGGGTATTATCGGAGAAGGGCTTTGTGTTCTGTCAATTAAAAATACGGCGCAATAATTTTTCACAGCATTCAGAAAAATATTTTAATGAGGTGAGCGGTTTTATGGTACATCCTGTGAAACTGGGTAAGAATACTCGTATGAGCTACGGCAAAATTAATGAGGTTCTGGAGATGCCCAATCTGATTGAAATTCAGGTAAACTCTTATAATTGGTTCTTGGAAGAGGGCCTTAAGGAAGTTTTTCACGACGTATCGCCCATTACGGACTATGCGGGAAATCTTATTCTTGAGTTTGTTGATTACCATCTGGATGATAATCCAAAGTATGACATAGAGGAATGTAAGGAGAGAGACGCGACATATGCGGCACCGCTTCGCGTTAAAGTTCGCCTTATAAATAAGGAATCCGGAGAAATCAAGGAACAGGAAATTTTTATGGGTGATTTCCCTATTATGACTCCTTCGGGTACATTTATCATAAACGGAGCTGAGCGTGTTATCGTGTCTCAGCTTGTTCGTGCACCAAGCGTTTATTATTCACAGGAGTATGATAAGGTCGGCAAAAAGCTGTTCTCTTCTCAGGTTATTCCTAACAGAGGTGCTTGGCTCGAATACGAGACGGACAGCAATGATATATTTTACGTAAGAATTGACCGTAACAGAAAAATGCCTGTCACAGTTCTTATACGTGCCCTTGGCTTTGGTACAGATGCACAGATTACCGAACTTTTCGGCGAAGACGAAAGGCTTATGGTAACAATGGAAAAGGATACGACAAAGAGCACAGACGACGGTCTTCTTGAGATATACAGAAAGCTTCGCCCGGGTGAGCCGCCTACGGTTGAAAGTGCTCAATCTCTTATTACAAACCTTTTCTTTGACCCTAAGCGTTATGATATGGCAAGAGTCGGAAGATTTAAGTTCAATAAGAAGCTGAGATTGTCAAATCGTATTTGCGGTTTTGTTTCGGCTCAGACTATTGCTGACCCTGAAACAGGTGAGCTTATTGTTGCCGAGGGTGACGTTATTACAAAGGAAACAGCTCTCGCTCTTGAAAAGGCGTGGGTTAATGATATCGTTCTTGATGTTGACGGCAAAAAGACAAAGGTTATATCAAATGGTATGGTTGACCTCCGTGATTATGTTGATTACAACCCTCGTGAATACGGAATTTACGAGAGAGTTCGCGGAATAGTTCTCAAAGAAATTATGGAAGAATATCCTGATATGAATTCTGATGAATTTAAGCAGGCTCTCTATGATAAACGTGATGAGCTTATTCCGAGACATATATTGATTGACGATATTATTGCATCTATCTCATATGTAGGCAACTTAGCATTGGGAGTAGGCAACGTAGATGATATTGACCATTTGGGTAACCGTCGTATCAGAAGTGTTGGTGAGCTTTTGCAAAATCAGTTCCGTATCGGTCTTTCGCGTATGGAACGTGCCGTACGTGAGCGTATGACAACACAGGATATGGATGTTGTAACACCTCAGAACTTAATTAATATCAGACCTGTTACATCTGCCATAAAAGAGTTCTTCGGCTCATCACAGCTGTCACAGTTTATGGATCAGATTAACCCGTTGGGTGAGTTGACACATAAGAGAAGATTATCTGCCTTGGGACCCGGCGGTCTATCCCGTGAGCGTGCAGGCTTTGAGGTTCGTGACGTTCACCATTCTCACTACGGACGTATGTGTCCTATTGAGACTCCTGAAGGACCTAACATTGGTCTTATTAACTCCCTCAGCGGATTTGCAAAGGTGAACGAATACGGATTTATCGAAACACCCTACCGCAGAGTTGACAAAGAAAACGGCATTGTAACAAAAGACGTTACCTATATGACGGCTGATGTGGAGGACGGCTTCTTTGTTGCACAGGCTAATGAGCCTCTTGACGAAAATGACAGATTTATAAATAAAAAGATAGTAACAAGATTTAAGGATGAATTTATCGAGGTAACACCTGACCGCGTAGACTATATGGACGTATCTCCGAGACAGGTTATGTCAATAGCTACCGCTATGATACCATTCCTTGAAAACGACGATGCTAACCGTGCCTTGATGGGTTCTAATATGCAGCGTCAGGCGGTTCCGCTTCTTATGCCTGAGTCTCCGATTGTCGGAACAGGTATGGAGTACAAAGCGGCAAGGGATTCAGGTGTATGTATCCTTGCTAAGCAAGATGGTGTTGTCGATAAGGTATCGGCTACCGAAATCGTTATCAAGGACGAAAATCATCAGTTAAACAGATATAAGCTTACCAAGTTTGCCCGTTCCAACCAAGGAACCTGTATTAACCAAAGACCTATCGTTAAAGAGGGTGAAAAGGTTTGCAAGGGCGATATAATTGCTGACGGACCATCAACAAACAATGGTGAAATCGGCCTCGGACGTAATATCCTTATCGGATTTATGACCTGGGAGGGTTATAACTACGAGGATGCTGTTTTAATCAGCGAACAGCTTGTTAAAGACGATGTATTTACATCTATCCATATAGAAGAATATGAAAGCGAAGCGAGAGAAACAAAGCTCGGCCCTGAGGAAATCACAAGAGATATACCGAATGTGGGCGAAGATACGCTCCGCGATTTGGACGAGAGAGGTATTATCCGTATCGGTGCAGAGGTTAAAGCAGGTGATATCCTTGTAGGTAAGGTTACACCTAAGGGTGAAACTGAGCTTACCGCTGAGGAGAGATTGCTCAGAGCTATCTTCGGTGAAAAAGCACGTGAGGTTCGTGATACTTCACTTCGTGTTCCTCACGGTGAATACGGAATTATCGTTGATGTTAAAGTGTTTACCCGTGCTAACGGCGACGAGCTGCCGCCGGGGGTTACACAGGTTGTAAGATGTTATATCGCACAGAAGAGAAAGATATCTGTCGGCGATAAGATGGCAGGACGTCACGGTAATAAGGGTGTCGTTTCCAGAATTCTTCCTGAGGAAGATATGCCATTCCTGCCTGACGGTACACCCCTTCAGATTGTATTGAATCCGTTGGGTGTACCTTCACGTATGAATATCGGTCAGGTACTTGAGGTGCATCTCGGAAGAGCGGCTAAGGCTCTTAATTGGAAGATTTCCACACCTGTTTTTGATGGTGCTAACGAGGATGATATTGTTGAGGCTCTCGAGCAGGCAGGCTTTGATAAAACAGGTAAGACTATTCTGTATGACGGACGTACGGGTGAGCCGTTTGATAATCCTGTAACAGTCGGATATATGCATTACTTGAAACTTGCCCACCTTGTAGACGATAAAATTCACGCAAGGTCAACAGGTCCTTACTCTCTCGTTACGCAGCAGCCTCTCGGCGGTAAAGCTCAGTTCGGCGGTCAGCGTTTCGGTGAGATGGAGGTTTGGGCTCTTGAGGCTTATGGTGCTTCTTATACCTTGCAGGAAATTCTTACTGTTAAATCCGATGATGTTGTAGGACGTGTCAAGACATACGAGGCGATTGTCAAGGGTGATAACGTTCCCGAACCCGGCGTTCCTGAGTCATTTAAGGTTCTTATTAAAGAGCTTCAGAGCTTGTTGCTTGATATAAAGGTCCTTGATAAAGGAGGCAATGAAATTGAACTCCGTGAATCTATTGATGATGAAGATTCAGATTTGCAGGTAAATATTGCAGGCGTAGAGGATGACGAATTAATTAATAAGCACGACTTCTCTGAAGAAGACGACGACAGTATTCTTGTCGAGGATGATGAAGTTGATGAACTCGACGATATACTCGGCGATGATGACAGTGTTATAAGTTCAATTCTCGGCAGTGATGAAGAAGATATTGATTATCTTGATGCTGAAGGAATTGAGTCACTTGATACCATTGCCGAAGAAGAGGACATTGACGATATTGATGATGAGGATATGTTCTAATCGGCTGAATTAAGGTTTTTGATTATAACTGTCTGTCAAGCTCACGGCAGACGGATATGTGAATTTGTGAGCCGGAAAGGTAGTTCAATATGAGTGAATATCAGAATTTTGATGCTATTCAAATCGGACTTGCTTCTCCCGAAAAAATACGGGAGTGGTCAAGAGGCGAAGTTAAGAAACCTGAAACTATAAATTACAGAACTTTAAAGCCTGAGAGAGATGGTTTGTTCTGTGAGCGTATATTCGGACCGCAGAAGGATTGGGAATGTCACTGCGGAAAGTACAAGAGAGTACGTTATAAGGGCGTAGTATGTGACCGTTGCGGCGTTGAGGTTACACGTTCAAAGGTTCGTCGTGAGCGTATGGGACACATAGAGCTTGCTGTTCCTGTATCACATATATGGTATTTCAAGGGTATACCCAGCAGACTTGGACTTATCCTTGATATGTCGCCCCGTGCTCTTGAGAAGGTCCTTTATTTTGCTGCATATGTTGTAATTGATCCGGGAAAGACAACACTTGAGAAAAATCAGATTTTGTCTGAAAAGGAATATAGAGAATACTATGAAAAGTATGGAGATATGTTCAAGGCAGGTATGGGTGCGGAAGCAGTTCTTGAAATGCTCCAGAACATAGACCTTGAATCTCTTTACGAAGAACTCAAGGCAGACTTGGAGGGTGCAAAGGGACAGAAGAAAATCCGTACTGTCCGCAGACTTGAAGTTGTTGAGGCGTTCTTGCACTCAGGTAACAAGCCTGAATGGATGATTTTAACTGTTTTGCCGGTTATCCCTCCCGAAATCAGACCTATGGTACAGCTCGACGGCGGACGTTTTGCTACATCTGACTTAAATGATTTGTACCGCAGAGTTATAAACAGAAACAACAGATTAAAGCGTCTTTTGGACTTAGACGCTCCTGAAATTATTGTAAGAAACGAGAAGCGTATGTTGCAGGAGGCTGTTGACGCACTTATTGATAACGGCCGCCGTGGCAGACCTGTCACGGGGCCGGGAAACCGTCCGCTTAAATCTCTTTCCGATATGCTTAAGGGTAAGCAGGGACGTTTCCGTCAGAACTTGCTGGGTAAGCGTGTTGACTATTCCGGACGTTCGGTTATCGTTGTAGGTCCCGAACTTAAGATATATCAGTGCGGATTGCCTAAGAAGATGGCACTTGAATTGTTCAAGCCGTTTGTTATGAAAAAGCTTGTATCAGATGGCTTGGCACACAATATCAAATCCGCTAAACGTATGGTAGAGCGTGTACGCCCTGAGGTATGGGACGTTCTTGAGGAGGTAATTGTTGACCATCCTGTTTTGCTCAACCGTGCACCAACCCTTCACAGACTTGGTATTCAGGCGTTCGAGCCTGTTCTTGTAGAGGGTAAGGCACTCAAGCTACACCCGCTTGTATGTACAGCGTTCAATGCTGACTTCGATGGTGACCAGATGGCTGTTCACCTTCCGTTATCAAACGAGGCTCAAGCAGAGGCGAGATTCCTTATGCTCTCTGCAAACAATCTGATTAAGCCTCAGGACGGAAAGCCTGTAACAGTTCCTACACAGGATATGGTTTTGGGTAGCTATTACCTGACACTTAAAGATGACACTGAAAAAGGTACAGGCAAGGTATTTTCTGACGTTGAAGAAGCTGTTCTTGCGTATAACAATAAGGCTGTCGGTCTTCACGCTCCGATTAAGGTTCGTGTCACCAAAACAGTAAACGGTGTCGAAAAGACAGGTATGATAGATGCAACTGTCGGAAGATTGATATTCAATGAGAAAATTCCGCAGGATTTGGGCTTTGTTGACAGAAGCGACCCTGAGCATCAGCTTGATTTGGAGATTGGTGACAATGTCCTCAAAAAGCCTGCCGCTAAGGTTGCTATAAACGATAATGTTGAACCGGGCGTTGACAAAAAGTTACTCGGTAAAATAATTAATGCAGCTATAAAAATTCACGGTATTACTGACACGGCAACACTCCTTGATGATATCAAGGCTATGGGTTACAAATATTCCACAATTGGTGCAGTTACTGTCTGCGTAGACGATATGCAAATTCCTGATGAAAAAGCAGGACTGCTTGCTCAGGCAGAAGAACGTGTCGACAAGGTAATGAAGAAATACCGCAGAGGTATGCTTACAGATGAAGAACGTCATCGTCACGTTATTTCAATTTGGAGTGAAACTTCAAATCAGGTAACAGATGCGATGATGGATAACCTCAGACAGCTTAACCCGATTTATATGATGGCTAACTCCGGTGCCCGTGGTAGCGTTAACCAGATGCGTCAGCTTGCCGCAATGCGTGGTCTTATGGCTGATACATCGGGACGTACAATTGAAATTCCTATCCGTTCAAACTTCCGTGAAGGTCTTACCGTACTTGAGTACTTTATTTCTACTCACGGTGCTCGTAAAGGTCTTACCGATACAGCACTCAGAACGGCTGACTCAGGTTATCTGACACGTCGTTTGGTTGATGTATCTCAGGATGTTATCGTTCGTGAAGAGGATTGCGGAACAAGAGATGGCATCATTGTCAGCGATATCAGAGATGGCAACGAAATAATCGAGCCACTTGAGGATCGTCTTGAGGGCAGAACTGTTACAGAGGATATAGTAAACCCTGCAACAGGTGAGCTGATTATAGCGGAGAATGAAACGATAAATGCCGTTAAGGCACACGAAATTGTTGCAGCAGGAATTAAAGAAGTTAAAATTCGTTCTGTTGTTAAGTGTCGCAGTAAGGTTGGTGTATGTGCTAAGTGTTACGGTCATAACCTTTCAAATGCTACACCTGTAAATGTAGGTGAGGCGGTAGGTATTATTGCCGCTCAGTCTATAGGTGAACCGGGTACACAGCTTACAATGCGTACATTCCACGCCGGCGGTGTCGCAGGAGACGATATCACACAGGGTCTTCCCCGTGTCGAGGAGTTGTTTGAAGCAAGAAAACCTAAGGGTGTTGCTATTATTTCTGAGATTGCAGGTAAGGTTCGTATTACCGAGATATCTAACAAACGTGAAATCGTTGTTATGAATGAAACCACAGGAGAGTCTGCAACATATATGATTCCGTTCGGTGCGAGAATTAAGGTTCGTGACGACCAGGAAATCGAAGCAGGTACTCCGCTTACAGAGGGTTCTATCAATCCTCACGATATCCTTGCAGTATTGGGCTCTACCGCTGTTCAGAATTACTTTATTCAGGAAGTACAGCGTGTGTACAGATTGCAGGGTGTTGATATTAACGATAAACATATCGAGGTTATCGTTCGTCAAATGATGCGTAAGGTTAAGATTGAAAAATCAGGAGATACAGGACTGCTTACAGGTTCGCTCATCAGTATGTATGAGCTTGAAGCTATCAATAATCAAATGATTGCCGAGGGCAAAGAGCCTGCTGAATTTTCAGTTCAGCTTATGGGTATTACCAAGGCGGCACTTGCTACCGATTCGTTCCTGTCGGCTGCTTCCTTCCAGGAAACAACACGTGTTCTTACTGATGCGGCTATTAAGGGCAAGAAGGATCCGTTGATTGGTCTTAAAGAGAATGTTCTTATAGGTAAGCTGATTCCTGCCGGAACAGGCATAAGCACTTATAATGATATAGAGGTTTATCCTGCATACGGCGGAGTTGACAGCAATGAGGATGCTTCGATTGATGTAGATTCAATTGGCAGTATAGGTTAAGTAAAATCTTTAAAATCCATTTATGCATCATCAGAGCATAAATGGATTTTTGATTATAAGAGGTATGATATGGGAAATATAATAATAGGTCAATCAGGCGGACCGACGGCTGCAATAAATGCAAGCCTTGCAGGTGCATATTGTGAAGGTATAAAATATAAGGATGCCAAGGTCTATGGTATGATTGATGGCGTAAAGGGATTGATTGAGGGCAAATATCTTGATTTAAGCGAATATCTCAAAACAGAAAAGGATATTGAGATATTAAAGCAAACTCCATCGTCTGCCCTTGGCAGTTGCAGGTATAAATTGCCGAGTGTTGCTGATGACAAAACAGTATATGAAAAGTTGTTTGATTTGTTTGCAGAGCTTGATATAAAACATTTTATTTATATCGGCGGTAACGATTCAATGGATACGGTTGCAAAGCTTTCGGCATATGCCAAAGAGATAAACAGCGATATCAGCTTTATGGGCGTTCCCAAGACGGTGGACAATGATTTGGCAGTTACAGACCACACTCCGGGATTTGGAAGTGCCGCAAAATATATTGCCACCACTGTTAAAGAAATAATATGCGACAGCTCTGTATATGATATAAAGTCAATAACAGTTATCGAGATAATGGGCAGAAACGCCGGCTGGCTTACGGCGGCAAGTGCCCTTGCCAAAGGTGAGGATTGCTGTGGGGTGGATATGATTTATCTGCCCGAAAGAAGCTTTGATTTAGATAAGTGTGTCCAAAAGACAAAGAAGCTGTTAGAAAAAAAGAATACAGTTGTTATTGCGGTGTCAGAGGCATTGCGTGATAAAAACGGTGAATATGTTGCAAACAGCGGTTCTGTTCACGCAGGGCTTGACGCCTTTGGACATAAGATTATGTCGGGAATGGGACAGTTTTTGGCTAAACGGCTTGGAGAAAGCTTAAGCGTAAAAGCGAGAGGCATAGAGCTTAACACACCTCAAAGATGTGCGGCACACTTGCTGTCAAAGCAGGATATAGACGAATCTTTTGATGCAGGTGCAGTGGCGGTTGCTGCTTCGAAGAATAACAGAACTGCCGAGATGGCTGTTATTGTAAGAAAGTCGGACAACCCGTATTCATACGGAATAGAAACTGCGGATATTAAATGTATTGCTAACTTAGAGAAAACAATTCCTCAGGAATGGATTATAAATGATGGTACCTATGTTTCTGATGAATTTGTTAAATATTGCAAACCTTTAATCTGTGGTGAGATTGCATCTGTTGTCAAAGATGGTTTGCCGATTCATATGAAGTTAAAATAGTATTGGAGGTAAAATTATGCAAAGCTATGAATATAAAACAAGAGGGACTTGTTCAAGATATATAACCTTTGAAACAGACGGAAAGATAGTTAAGAATGTTGTTTTTAATGGTGGCTGCAACGGAAATACACAGGGAATTTCAAAGTTAGTCGAGGGTATGGAGGTCGAAAAGGTAATTACTCTGTTAGACGGAATAGATTGCAACGGCAGAGGAACCTCTTGTCCTGCTCAGCTTGCTCAGGCACTTAAAGAAGTTTTATAATATTGAGGGTTGTTGCGTTAATAAGCACGTTGGGGCTGATTGATTTTAGATGCAGAACGGACAGAACACACCCGAACGGTGTACTTTGTGTACTCCAAGCGGTGTGTTCTGTTTGCAGACGAATGGTTTTATGTCATACGTCTGTCTGCACTAAAAGCAACAGCCCTTTTGCTGTCTTTAAGGTTTTACATAGTTGTATATACCTGCAAAGATTGCTTCCGCCGCCGCTGTTTGCCAGGCAGGGCTGTTCAAGTTCAACGCTTCGGTGGGATTGCTTAAATAGCCAAGCTCCAATAGAACTGAGGGCATATCTGTCTGACGGAGGACAGCAAAGTTAGCCGCCTTGACTCCGTTATCCTTTGAACCCAGACGAGCTACAAAAGATTTTACAATGGACTCGGCAAGAGGCTGAGCAGCGTTGCCAAGACGATATATATATGCTTCAAAGCCGTTTGCAGCAGGGTTGGGTGAGCTGTTGGTGTGTATGCTGATAAAATAATCGGCACCCCACTCATTTGCCATTCTTGCTCTGTTGGTCAGGTCCGCGCTCTTACCGGGTAACACATTTTCGCTGTTGGTACTGCGATATAATTTAACTTCATATCCTGCATCTCTTAAAAGCTCTGCCAATTGAACCGCAACGCTTAAGTTGACATAGCTTTCGGTGACGCCGTTTCCGACTGCACCGGGGTCTGTGCCGCCGTGACCGGCATCAACAAATATTTTGGTTGCCATCTAATCACTTCCTTTTTTTGATTATTTTAAATTTAAAATTCTACCCCTGTTTACATAATATGCAAGGTCGGACAAAATGTTTTGATAAGATTTAATATTTTGGTAACCCATATGTAATATCAATATGGTACAATATAACATATAATATTAAAAATCGGCGTGTTGTATGGTATTACATAAGGAATACCATTCTTTGTGGACAACATTTTTAAAATAATGCTTGCATTATTGCAGTGTTATTGGTATAATAACTATATTTAGAATGGATTATTGTACGAAAACACTATATATATAATAAATCCGAGGGTGGGAGTATCTCTATGGAAAAAATGGTAATATTAGGAGGAGCAAAGCTTAGCGGCGAAGTTGAAATAAGCGGAGCAAAAAATTCGGCTGTTGCAATTTTGGCGGCTTCTATTCTTGTAAAAGGAAAATGCATAATAGATAATGTTCCTCACGTAAGTGACATAGATGTATTGCTTGACATAATTCAGGGGCTCGGCGGAAGTGCTTGTTTCATAGATAAGGGTACTGTTGAAATTGATTGTACCAAGCTTAATAAATATGAGGCGGACTACGAAACTGTCCGCCGTATAAGAGCGTCTTCTTATCTTATGGGTGCTCTGCTCGGCAGATTTTCACGTGCAAGGGTAGGTATGCCCGGCGGATGTGACTTTGGTGTACGGCCTATCGACCAGCATATTAAAGGCTTTAAGACTTTAGGTGCCGAGGTTGAGGTTGACCACGGTTTTGTTGATTTGAGAGCCGATAAGCTTGTGGGCGATTCGGTTTATCTTGATGTGGTATCTGTTGGTGCTACAATTAATATTATGCTTGCGGCAACATTGGCAGAGGGACTTACGGTAATAGAAAGTGCCGCAAAGGAGCCGCATATTGTTGACGTTGCAAACTTTCTAAATTGTATGGGTGCAAATATCAAGGGTGCAGGTACGGATATTATTAAAATCAGAGGCGTTAAAGAGCTTCACGGCGGTGAGTTCAGTGTAATTCCCGACCAGATAGAAGCAGGC
Organism: uncultured Ruminococcus sp.; assembly: GCA_902791425.1. Lineage (GTDB taxonomy): Bacteria > Bacillota > Clostridia > Monoglobales > Monoglobaceae > UMGS1820. The sequence goes on along the minus strand of CADAVS010000002.1, from coordinate 31,459 downwards.
ACTTTTATGATTGCAGCTGCGGCTACACGCGGTGATGTAACTATTACCAATATTATTCCGAAGCATATGGAGTCTTTAAGTGCTAAGCTTGAGGAAATGGGAGTTATCGTTGAAGAATATGATGATGCTATTCGCATACATATGGATGACAGAAAGCTGAAAAGTGCCAATGTTAAAACCCAGCCATATCCCGGATTTCCCACTGATTTGCAGCCACAGATTTTGACATTGCTCACCATTGCAAAGGGAACAAGCTTTGTTACTGAAAATGTATGGGACAACAGGTTTAAGTATGTGGATGAGCTAAATCGTATGGGTGCAAGGGTGAGCGTTGATGGCAGAGTTGCTGCGGTTGAGGGCTGTGAGCATTTGCAGGGTTCGCCTGTATATGCAACAGATTTGCGAGCAGGAGCGGCACTTGTAATTGCAGGACTTATGGCAAATGGCGTTACTGAAATTTATAATCTCAAGTATATTGACAGAGGATATGAAAATTTAGAGTCAAAGCTCAGAAGTCTTGGGGCTCAGATTGCCAGAAGAACTGTTGACGACAACAAAAGTAATGCGGTGTAAAGCCGTATATAAAATGGTGATATAATGGAAATAGTTTCGTTAAGAAGCGGAAGCCGCGGTAACGCGGCTTTAGTTTTTACAGAGAAAACAAAAATATTGGTGGATTGCGGCGTCAGCGGCAAAACAATTGAAAATTCACTGAAGTCAATTAATATATCTCCCGATGAGCTTGACGGAATTGTTATAACACACGAACACAACGATCATATTATGGGTGTCGGTGTTATGATGAGGAGATATAACCTTCCTGTTTGGGCAAATGAAGAAACGTGGCAAGCAATGTCAAGTCAGATAGGCACATACAGCAACGGATTGCAAAGGATATTCGACACCGATAAAGATTTTGAAATCGGTGATATAGGCGTAAACCCTTTTTCGATACCGCACGATGCGGCTGACCCTGTGGGTTACAGTTTTATAAATGGCAGCGAAAAGGTTTCGGTTGCAACTGATATTGGGGAACTGAAAAAAGATCTATTCGAGGCTGTCAAAAAAAGCAACACTGTTTTGTTAGAGGCAAATCACGATGTCAATATGTTGGAAATAGGAAGATATCCTATTCAGCTGAAACGCAGAATACGCGGAAGGTACGGGCATCTTTCAAATGACGAAGCAGGAAAAGCGGCAGAATTTTTGGTAAAGCTGGGAACGGAGAATATTCTTCTTGGTCACTTGAGCGAGGAAAATAACTATCCGAAGCTTGCCCTCAAAACTGTTGAGCTTGCCCTCAACGAAGCAGATATAAAGGTTGGCCGTGATTTGACGCTTTGTGTTGCGGACAGAAATACAATAGGCCGTTGCCGTTAATTGTGATAAATTAAAATGCCTTGATTTAAGGCATTTTTTTACGGGTTAGTACAGAAATGTGAATAAGATGTAAATATGCAAAAAATGACAAAAAAACTTGTTGACTTGTCAACAAGCGTATGTTATAATAACACTACGCAGCACCTATGGTGTGCTATGTTGCAGAGGAGAGAAAATCTTTCAGATTTTCTGTGATATGTTGATATAGGGTTTAAGGGAATGAATTATTTGTGTTGATGTGTTAGGGTGTTTTTTATGTTACAACGGTTTATAAATTTTACGAAGAATATAACTATAATCAGCAAGGGAATAGAGCAGATAAAAAACGAAGTGATGAATGCACACGGACTAAACGGCGGGGATTCAATGTACTTATTTTATTTATCTCGGTATAGTGAGGGCTTGACGGTTTCTCAAATGAGTGAGATTAACAATGTCAGCAAGTCGGCTGTGTCCAGGATTTACGCAGGTTTGTATGAAAAAGGTTATATACACTACCCCAATCACGATGGCGGAAAGAAGTATAACACGCCTGCGGTTTTGACAAAAAAGGGCAATGAGCAAGCTGCACGTATTGAAGATGCGATTTGTAAATACGTAGATATGTTCAGCTTGACAAATATTGCGGACGAGGACAGAACAACGATGTATCGTTCTCTGAGGACTATTGCCAATAATATTAGCACATATCTGAATGATAAGAACAAACAATAGGCTGTAACTTGTGTTTATAAGCCAAAAGTTAAAATATGTAGAAGGAAGAAGTTGTTATGAGTTTTAGAATTATTGGAACAGGCAGTTATGTTCCTGAAAAAGTGGTAACAAATTTTGATTTAGCGGAAGTTATCGACACGTCTGATGAATGGATAAAACAGCGTGTGGGAATATCCGAAAGGCATATTTCTACTGATGAGAGTGCGGCTGAGATGGGATATAAGGCGGCGTTAAACGCCCTTGAAATGAGCAATGTCAAGCCTGAGGAATTGGACTTGATTATAGTTGCATCAATCAGTAATGACACCATATGTCCGACTGCGGCAGGAAACATTCAAAAGCTGTTAGGTGCAAAGTGTCCTGCCTTTGATGTAAACTCAGCCTGCAGCGGTTTTTTATTTGCGATAGATACGGCGGCAGGCTTCTTTGCCAGAGGAAAGGCGAAAAAGGCTTTGGTTGTCGGCAGTGAAAGAATGAGCCGAATTATAGATTGGAAGGATAGAGGAACCTGCGTAATCTTTGGTGATGGTGCAGGTGCCGCAGTGCTGGAGGAAGGTGACGGATATTTAGAGTCTAAGATTGCCACCTATGGCGGTGACGACGTAATCAAAATCCCGTCGGGAACAGATGCGTCGCCGTACTATGACAAGGAGATAGGAGCGGCACACGTCTTTATGGACGGACAGGAAACCTTTAAGTTCGCTGTAAATACTATTACTTCTGAAATTCAGGAGATAACAGAAAAAGCAGGTTTGTCGGTTGAGGATATTAAATATGTTGTTCCTCATCAGGCTAATATAAGAATTATTCAGTTTGCAAGCAAGCGTTTGGGTTTGCCGATGGAAAAGTTTTTTGTGAACATTGAAAAGTACGGTAACACATCTGCGGCAAGCATACCGATGGCTCTTGATGAGTTAAACCGTACGGGCGACTTGAAAAGGGGCGACATAATCGCTATGACGGCATTTGGCGGCGGACTTTCAAGTGCAACCTGTATTATTAAGTGGTAAAAAATTATTTTATTATTATATTATTAAATTTTGGAGGAATTAAAATGATTATTGAAAAGGTAAAAGAGGTACTTGGAGAACACTTGGATATGGACACAACTTCTATCAACGAGGAGACAACATTTGAAGATTTGGGTATTGACTCATTGGAAACTGTTGAAGTTATGATGGAGCTTGAGGACGAATTTGGAATGGAAATTCCTGTTGCTGAAATCGGTAACACAGTTGGTTCTTTGGTAGCTTACATTGAGAGCAATAAGGAGTAAGATATGCTATCTTCTAAATTGTGTGAAGAACTCGGGATACAATATCCCGTGTTTCAAGGTGGTATGGCGCATATTGCAGATGGTGAACTTGCGGCGGCTGTTTCCAATGCAGGCGGACTTGGTATCATATCTGCGATGAATATGAATGCGGAATATCTGAAAGAACAAATTAATATTGCACGTCAGCTGACCGACAAGCCATTTGGTGTAAATGTTATGCTGATGAGCCCTTATACAGATGAGGTTGCACAGCTTTTGGCTGATGAACACGTGGCGGTTATAACGACAGGTGCAGGCAATCCGTCTAAGTATATGAAGCTTTGGGTTGGGGCAGGAATAAAAGTTATTCCTGTGGTTGCATCAGTTGCTCTTGCCAAAATGGTTGAGAGAGCAGGTGCATTTGCCATAATTGCAGAAGGCGGAGAGTCGGGCGGTCACGTTGGTGATACCACTACTATTGCCCTTGTTCCCCAGGTCTGTGACGCGGTAAGTATTCCTGTTATTGCGGCAGGCGGTATTGCTGACGGCAGAGGAATGGCGGCGGCTTTTATGCTTGGTGCTTGCGGTGTTCAGATGGGCACAAGGTTTTTAGTCGCTGAGGAATGTAATGTTCATAAAACCTATAAGGAAAAGATTATTAAGGCTTCGGATATTTCAACAATTGTAACCGGTAAGAGATTGGGACACCCCGTCAGAAGTATAAAGACGCCGTTTTCAAGAGCATATTCAAAGGCGGAGTACAGTTCAATTTCTGATGACGATTTAGAGCAGATGGCGGTTGGTACATTAAGACTTGCCGCTGTATCGGGCGACGCTGAAAAGGGATGCTTCCTTGCAGGCCAGGTTGCCGGATTAGTTACAAAAGAACAGCCTGCAAAAGAAATTATTGAGGAAGTATGCGTTGAAGCGGAGAAACTTCTGAAAGGAGCATACAAATGGGTAAATTAGCTATTGTTTTTTCGGGACAGGGAGCACAGTATCCCGGAATGGGTAAATCACTTTATGAAAGCAGTGCTGCTGCAAAGAAATTGTATGATGAGGCTGAAAAGTTCCGCCCGGGAACCTTGGAGCTGTCATTTAACGGAGCGGCAGAGGAGCTTAACAAAACGAAGAATACTCAGCCCTGTTTATACCTGGTTGACTTATGTGCGGCTCTTGCATTGCGTGAGCAAGGAATAGAAGCAGATGGTGTTGCGGGTTTTTCTTTGGGAGAAATTGCGGCACTTGCATATGCAGGTGCATACACACCTGAAAAGGGCTTTGAGATAGTGACAAACAGAGGTATGTTTATGCAGGCGGCTGCCGAAAAGTGTGATACAGCTATGGCGGCTGTGTTAAAGCTGGACAGCAAGACCATAGAGGAAATTTGCGAACAGATAGACGACCTCTATCCCGTAAATTATAACTCGCCTGTTCAAACAGTAATTGCCGGTTCTAAAGAGGCGGTAGCGGTATTTAAAGAAAAGGCAAAGGAATATTCCGCAAGAGTGATTGACTTGGCTGTAAGTGCGGCTTTTCACTCACCGTATATGAATGACGCGGCGGCTGAATTTGCTGATTACATAAGAGATATTGATATCAAGGCACCTGAGGTCCCTGTGTATTCCAATTACGATGCGTCACCTTACGGCGATGATGTATATTCTACTTTATCAAAGCAGATGAACAATTCGGTAAGATGGAAGGACACGATTGAAAAAATGATTGCTGATGGCTATACCGATTTTATAGAGGCAGGAGCGGGTAAGACCCTATGCGGCCTTATAAAGAAGATTTCAACAGATGTAAATATATATTCTGTTGAAGATGCAGAAACCTTGCAAAAGACAGTAGAGGCGGTGAAGGCAAATGCTTAGTGGAAAAACAGCAGTTGTGACAGGTGCCTCAAGAGGAATAGGCAAGGCTGTTGCTTTAAAGCTTGCCCGTGAGGGTGCAGATGTTGCAATTATTTATTGCGGCAGCGAAGAAAAAGCTAATCTTGTAAAGCAAGATATATTAGGTTTAGGTGTGCGGTGTGAGTCGTACAGATGTGACGTTTCGGATTACGCCGAGAGCGAAACTGTCGTTAAGCAGATTATAGACGAGTTTGGTGGAATTGATATTCTGGTGAATAATGCCGGAATTACCCGTGATAAGCTTGTCCTTCAAATGACAGAAGAGGATTTTGACTCCGTTCTCGACGTAAATCTGAAGGGTGCCTTCAATATGATTAAGCACTGTTACAGAAACTTTATGAAGAAGAAATACGGAAAGATAATTAACTTGAGTTCTGTTTCGGGCATTATCGGAAATCCGGGTCAGGCGAATTATTCGTCATCTAAGTCGGGAGTTATCGGCTTGACAAAGACGGTTGCCAAGGAGCTGGCAGGCAGAAATGTATGCTGTAATGCCATTGCACCCGGGTTTATTGAAACAGATATGACAGAGGCATTTAAGGAAAATGAGACTGTTATAAATAATATTCCTATGAAAAAAATGGGCAGTCCGGAGGATGTTGCAAATTTAGCGGCTTTCTTAGCTGATTCTGCATCGGATTACATAACCGGTGAGGTTATCAGAGTTGACGGCGGACTTGCCATATAAATATATGGAGGATAAAGAAGTATGGGCAAGAGGGTTGTAGTTACAGGAATGGGAGTGATTTCTCCCGTCGGAAATAATATTGAGAACTTTTGGAACGGACTAGTTTCAGGAAAGAACGGAATTGACAAGGTTACTTTGTTTGATGCTTCTGAATTTAAGGCAACGCTTGCAGGCGAGGTTAAAGACTTTGACCCAAGCGAGTATATGGAAAAAGGTGAGGCACGTAAGCTTGACAGATTTTCTCAGTTTGCGGTTAGTGCCGCGGAGCAGGCAGTCAGACAAAGCGGAATTACAGAGGCTGTTGACAGCGAAAGATTAGGTGTATACTTCGGTTCGGGCATAGGCGGTTTTGACACAATTATCAGCGAGTATAATAATTTGTTAAACCGAGGACCAAAGCGTGTTTCGCCTATGATGATTCCGAAGATGATTTCAAATATTGCGGCAGGAAATATCGCAATTAAATATGGTGCAAAGGGTCCGTGTCTGTCAATCGTGACAGCTTGTGCAACAGGTTCAAACTGTATAGGAGAGGGCTATCGTGCAATTAAAGATGGATATGCAGATGCAGTAATCGCAGGCGGTGCAGAAGCATCTATAAATCCTTTGGGATTTGCAGGCTTTATAAACTGTATGGCATTGTGCGAGTCAGACGATAAGGACAGAGCATCAATCCCCTTTGATAAAGAGCGTTGCGGTTTTGTTATGGGTGAGGGTGCAGGTGCACTTGTTCTGGAGGAATATGAGCACGCTGTAAACAGAGGTGCAAAAATACTTGCTGAAATCACAGGCTATGGCAGCACTTGTGACGCATATCACGTAACTGCTCCTGCTCCTGACGGAGTGGGCGGTGCAAATGCCATAGAACAGGCGTTGAGCAGCAGCGGTGAATACAATCCGTCAAGGGTTTACATCAATGCACACGGAACAAGCACACCTTTGAATGATAAGACAGAAACAAACGCAATAAAGAAAGTGTTTGGCGAGGATGCATACAAGGTACACATCAGTTCAACCAAGTCTATGACAGGACATATGTTGGGAGCCGCAGGTGCTGTTGAGGCAATAGCGTCTGTGCTTGCTTTGAACAACAATATTATTCCGCCGACAATCGGATATAAAGTCCCTGACGAGGAATGCGATTTGGATTATACACCAAATAAGGCTAATGCAACAGACGTTGATTTGGCTCTCTCGATTTCCTTGGGCTTTGGCGGACATAACGCCTGTGTTGCCTTTAAGGAGGTATAGAGCCGATGAATAAAGAAGAAATTATGAAAATTCTTCCGCATCGTGATGATATGCTTTTGATTGATGAGGTTGAACTTGTTGACGGCGTTGCTCACGGCAAGAAAAAAATAGTGGGAGATGAATTCTTCTTAAACGGACATTTTCCCGGTGAACCTGTTGTTCCTGGGGTGATTTTGTGCGAAATTCTTGCACAATCGGTTTGTGTATGCCTTTCGGAAGGTCTAAAGGGTGACACATTGCCGTTTTTTACGGGTCTTGACAAGGTCAAGTTCAAAAATCCTGTGAAGCCGGGCGATGTACTTGAAACTGAATGTAAGATTACAAGGGAATATAAGCCTTTCTATTTTGCATCGGGAAAGGGCTATGTTAACGGCAAGTTGGCAATCTCGGCTGAGTTTTCATTTGCTATTGTTGATAAGGAGTAAATCGGTATGATTGGAAATTTTTTTAAGTCACTGTATGGTGAAAAAGAAAATAAAGTCTGCAAAAAATGCGGAAGAAGCTTTACATATTCAGAGTTGGCTAAACATTCTATGATATGCCCCAACTGCGGCGAATATTTCAGAATGACGCCGAGAGAACGCTTGGTGATGATATGTGATAAATTTGAGGAAGTAGACGCAAATTTGACAAGTGAAAATGTTTTGAACTTCCCCAACTATGATGAAAAGCTAAAGACAGCTACAAAGACAAGCAGCTCTAAAGAGGCTGTTGTATGTGGTGTTGCGGAAATTGCAGGCGAAAAGTTTGTTATTTTTGTTATGAACTCTGAGTTTATGATGGGAAGTATGGGCAGAGTAGTTGGCGAAAAGATTACCCGTGCCTTTGAGATGGCAACTGAGAAGAAGCTGCCCGTAGTTGGTTTTACGACTTCAGGCGGTGCGAGAATGCAAGAGGGAATATACTCTCTTATGCAGATGGCAAAGGTAAGCGGAGCAGTAAAACGACATAGTGATGCAGGATTGTTATATATAACTGTTCTCACAGACCCCACGACAGGCGGTGTTACAGCCAGCTTTGCAATGGAGGGTGATATAATTATTGCCGAACCCAATGCTCTTGTGGGATTTGCAGGTGCGAGGGTTATTGAGCAGACAATCGGACAAAAGCTTCCTGAAGGCTTTCAGAGGGCGGAGTTTTTGCAGGAACACGGATTTGTAGATGTAATTGAGAAAAGAGAAAAGTTAAAATATACTATTTCCAACATTCTCAAATTACACAGTTGCTGATGGAGGAGAGATTACAATGGGTGCATATGAAAAAGTTTTAAAAGCCAGGAATAGCAATCGTCCGTCGGGAGCGTTTTTTGTAAACAGAATGATAACTAAATTTGTTGAGTTCCACGGCGACAGAAGATTTTCTGATGACGGAGCCATTGTCGGCGGTATCGGATATCTGAACGATATGCCTGTTACCATTATTGCTATGGAACGCGGAGACGATGTAAACGAAAGAATAAAAAGGAACTTCGGCTGTCCAAGTCCTGAGGGTTACAGAAAAGCCTTAAGACTTATGAAACAGGCAGAGAAGTTTAACAGACCTGTTATCTGTATAATTAACAGCTCGGGTGCGTACTGCGGAATAGGTGCTGAGGAGAGAGGACAAGGCCTTGCCATTGCAGAAAATCTGATGGAAATGATGACCTTGAAAACACCGATAATCTCTGTTGTTACAGGTGAAGGCGGCAGTGGCGGTGCGCTTGCTTTGTCGGTTGCCGACTCCATATTTATGCTTGAAAATGCAGTATATTCTGTTATTTCACCTGAGGGCTGTGCAAGTATTCTTTGGAAGGACTCTGCCAAGGCAGATGAGGCTGCGGAGGCGTTAAAGCTTACGGCTAATGATTTGTATAACTTTGATGTTGCGGACAAGGTCATTGAAGAAGAAAATATGTCATATGACGAAATCTGCGATAACTTAAAGTGTGAGATATTGGCAAAACTGTCTGAATTAAAAGAGATGCCTATAGAGGAACTGCTTGAAAAAAGATATCAAAAGTACAGAAATATAGGCAAGCTATAATAAAGAATAATCATAAAATTAGCTTTAAAGGCGGAAACGATTAATTTCGTTTCTGCCTTTTGTCGTATCAGGCTCTCTTGACTATGGTGAAATTGCCCATAGCCCAAACAGTTGCCAAGCCCAACCGCAATGAAAAATTATTTTGAATTTTGTGTGCCTCAGCTCTCTTGCGTATTGTAGGGGACGATGCCCACATCGTCCCGAAAAATATCTCTTATGTAAAATATTGTTTTAATATATATAATTTATAAGGAAATTGTAAAAAAAAATTAAAAAAAATTCAAAAAAAGTCTTGCCTTTTTCATATAAATGTATTAGAATAATAAAAGGTGGAGAGAAATGGATTGAAATGTATCGAAATGCATTAAATAAACTGTGTGGCTCTTTGTCTGATTTATATCTGTAAATTCGGCTGTGAAAGGAGGCGGCAAATGTGTTAACCGGCATATATGAACAAAATATTGATGCGAAAGGCAGAGTGAACATACCTTCTAAGTTCAGGTCTGCCCTTGGTGAAACCTTTGTTGTCGCTTTCGGTGCAGTGTTTGATGAGAATTGTGTAAACGTATATCCCGTAGAACAATGGAACGTGTTTATGGAACGTGTTGCACAGATTGACTCGGAGGATAGGGCGATGATGATGAGATATATTCAGTCCCATTCGGCTGAGTGTGCACTTGACACACAAGGACGTGCCGTTATTCCTCCCGATATACGCAAGGATGCGGGATTGACAAAAGAAATTGTCGTTGTCGGTGAGCATACAAAGGTTGAGATTTGGAGTCTTGATAATTGGAATAAATATTCTGATAATAAATTTGATATGGACAAGATTTCGAGTATTGCAAAGAATATTGGGTTATAGGAGGGCAGAATATGAATTTCAAACATATATCTGTTCTGCTTGACGAAAGTGTTGATTTGTTAAAGGTTGTGCCTGACGGAACATATGCTGACGGGACCTTGGGCGGTGGAGGACATTCTTCACTTGTTTGCTCAAGGTTATCTGAAAAAGGTACTCTTATCGGAATTGACCGCGACGAAGACGCTTTGTCTGCGGCAAAGGAAAGACTTGCCGATTATAAGTGCAACATTGTGCTTACACACAATAACTTTTTCAATATTAAAAGCATTTTATCTGAGATGCACATCGAGGCACTTGACGGAGCTATCCTTGATTTGGGGGTTTCCTCATATCAGTTAGATACTGCTGAGAGAGGTTTCAGTTATAACGCAAATGCAAGGCTTGATATGCGTATGGATAAAAGTGCTGATAAAGATGCTTATTTTGTTGTCAATACATATGATGAAGCAAAGCTTGCGGATATAATATTTAAGTATGGCGAGGAAAGATATGCAAGAAGGATTGCAAGGGCAATATGCGAAAGACGAAGCATAAAGCCCGTAGAAACAACACTTGAACTTTCCGAGATAATAAAAACTGCGTTTCCCCCATCTGAAAGATATGGGGACAAGCATCCTGCAAAGAGAACCTTTCAGGCAATCAGAATAGAGGTCAACAGTGAACTTGACGGACTTGGAGAGGCTGTAAAGGATTTTGTTGATTGCTTGAAATCGGGCGGCAGATTGGCAGTTATAACATTTCACTCCCTTGAGGACAGGATTGTTAAAAATGCTTTTTCAGAGCTTGCGTCAGGGTGTGTATGTCCTAAGGACTTCCCTATATGTGTGTGCGGAAAAAAGCCTGTTGTAAAATTGGTCAATCGCAAACCGATAATTGCAACTAATGAAGAATTGGATAAGAACTTCAGAGCTCACAGTGCAAAGCTGAGAGTGATAGAAAAACTATAAATATGAAAGGATGAAAGCTGTGCCTGCACCTACTAAATACAAAAACAACAGCTATACATATAATTCGCGTAATCTATACAGCAGTGACAGAGTATATAGTGACAGAATGTACACAGGAACAAGCAGCACGGCTTATGATATTCCTGTCAGATACCCAAGAACGAGAGTCACCCCAAAGACAACGCCTGAAGTTGAAAAGATGCCTAATCGCTCAAAGTCTGATAAAAAGGCAAGTGTGAGCAGAGCGAAGATGACAAAGGTTGTGATGCTTGTAGGTGTATTGTTTATTTTGTGTATCACAGTATTATACAGATATGGCATAATACTGACCTGTAATCAGCAGATAAAGGAGTTAGAAGCTCAAAGAAATGAAATATTAGCATCAAATCAAGCGGCTCAGGCAAAAATAGATAAGCAGTTTGAGATGAATGAAATAGAAAAATATGCAAAAGAAAATTTAGGAATGATGAAGCCTCAATCATATCAAATATTCTACATAGATATGAATATGGGAGACGAAAGCGGAGAGGGAACGATATCAAAAACCTCGCCAGGTGCGTTGACGGGTGTGTCGGGAACCCTTGTAAATGCTTTTCGGGTTTTAAAATAGAATTTATTTGAATATACTAATACGGGTGCCGTCCGACCTTGTGAATTCGGACGGCATATTTTGAATTTATACAAGAGGTGTTAGGGATGAGCGAAAATCGTAGACCTAAACTGTCAGATAATTTTGTGTCAGGCAGCAGACCTATTCACAGAAGGAGAATAATAATTATAATGGCGGCGGCAACATTTTTGTTCGCAGTTCTTATACTGCGTACAGCTTGGCATCAGATAATCAGGGGAGAGGAGCTATCGAGAGCCGCTTTGGAGCAACAGACAAGCGACAATACCGTTCGTGCAAAGCGTGGTAAAATTTATGACAGAAATTATAAGGTGTTAGCCAGCAACACGTCTGTGGAAACAATAAGTATCGACCCCAAAAATCTCAGAGCGTCACTTGAAAAGCAGTCGCTATCGGTTCAAACCTTTGCAAACGACATTGCCGGAATATTAGAGCTTGACAGTAAGGATGTTGAAAACAAGGTGAATAAGCAAAGTAGCTTTGAGTATATCAAAAAGAAGGTAGACAAGGACAAGACGGATGAAGTAAGAGCGTACTTAGAGCAAAAAAAGGTGTCGGGTGTAAGCTTTGTGGATGATGTGAAGAGATATTATCCGTATAACAATCTTGCATCACACGTTATTGGTTTTGTCGGTGACGATAATCAGGGACTTGAAGGAATAGAGAGCGTTTTTGATAATCAGTTAAGCGGTATTCCGGGCAGAGTTGTTTCCACCAGAGATACAGCCGGAATAGAATCGGGAAACGATTACGAAAGCTATATCGAGGCACAGGACGGCAGTAGTGTTGTTCTGACTATTGATGAAGTTATACAGAGCTATGTAGAAAAGCATCTGGAGCAGGCACGTGTATCCAACAAGCTTGAAGAGGGTGCGGCGGCAATTGTTATGGATGTTAATACGGGCGAAGTTTTGGCTATGGCGACCAAACCTGATTATGATTTGAATGCTCCGTTTGAGATAACAGAGGCAATAGAAGAAAAAAATCCAAACATCAAGGAAGAACTTAAAAGCCTTAACGGAATGGAGTATGTAACAAAATTTAATCAAGCTATTCAGACTGTCAGAAGGAACAAGGCGGTTGTTGATTCTTATGAGCCGGGTTCTACGTTTAAGTCTGTTGTGGCATCCTCGTCGTTGGAAACCGGCTCTTGCACCTTGGAGGATACATTCAACTGCGGAGGCTCGGTGCAGGTAGGACCGCATTTAATTCACTGTGCAAATCGTTCGGGACACGGGCATCAGACTTTTGCCGAGGCGGTACAAAATTCGTGTAACCCGGCATTTATATCTATCGGAAAGAAAATCGGCAGAAATGATTTCTTGAAAAATGTTCGTGCATTTGGATTTTTTGAGGAAACAGGAATAGAGCTTCCGGGTGAAACAGCAGGTGTGGGTTTTACGGAAAGTAATTTTACAGAGGTAGACCTGGCGACATCTTCGTTTGGTCAGTCCATCACCGTAACGCCTCTCCAGATGATAACCGCTGTAAGTGCAATCGCAAACGGCGGAACCTTGTATAAGCCTCATTTGGTAAAGGAAATAGTCAATTCTGATAATATTGTTATAGAGAAAAAGGAGCCTGAAAAGGTAAGACAGGTTATATCAGAGGAAACAAGCAGCACGATGTGTTCGATACTTGAATCTGTTGTATCTAAGGGCGGTGGTAAAAATGCATATATTGCAGGTTATCGAATTGCCGGCAAAACAGGTACATCAGAGAAAATTCCCCGTGGAAACGGCAATTACATTGCGTCATTTATAGGCTTTGCTCCCGCAGACGACCCAAAGGTGGCGTGTCTTGTAATCCTTGACCAGCCGGCAGATGATATGCCTTACTACGGCGGTGTTATAGCGGCTCCGGTAGTAAAGAATATTTTAGAGGAAACACTGCAATACATTGGCGTTGAGCCTAAGTATAACGAAGATGAAAAGAAATTTGTTGAGGTTGAAGTTCCTGATGTTACGGGCAAGTCGGTAGAGGAGGCTCAGAAGATATTTAAGGAAGCAGGCTTTGAAATAAGGACAAAGGGAAGCGGTAAAATTATTACCGACCAAATCCCCAAGGCTCATACAAAGCTTACAACAGGCTCTACCATTGTGGCATATCTTGACGGAACGGAAATATCCCGCGATATAACCATTCCCAATGTCAAAAATTTGAGTGCCTCTGAGGCTGCGGCAACAATAGTAAGTGCAGGCTTAAATGCCAGGGTTAAAGGCGTGTCAGGTTCAGGCACAGCCATATGCTCGGCACAAAATCCTGCGGCAGGAACGATAGTCGAGCCGGGAACGGTTGTTACACTTGATTTTTCTTATTCAGAAGTTGGTGCTGATTAATCATATATGAAAGAGGTAAATAAGATGAAACTTGAAGATTTACTTGTAGAGGTTGAGTCGAAAGATATCATTGGAGGAACACAGCTCAATATTACGGGCGTGGCGTTTAATTCTATGGAGGTAAGACCGGGAAATATTTTTGTTTGTATTACGGGCTTTAAGACAGACGGTCATAAATATGCGGCAGATGCTGTTGCGAGAGGAGCCGTTGCGGTTGTTGCGGAACGCGATATGAGTGAGCTTGGCGTAACCTGTGTTATATGTGAGAACACAAGACTTGCCCTTGCCTTGATTTCAGCAACATTTTACGGTCATCCCGAAAGAAAGTTCAAGCTTATCGGAATTACGGGAACAAACGGAAAGACCACAACAACGTACCTTATTAAATCAGTTCTTGAATCTATGGGAAAACGTGTAGGCTTGATAGGCACAAACCAGAATATGATAGGAGCAGAGGTTATTCCGTCTCAGCATACAACACCTGATTCGTTGGAGCTTATGCAGTTGTTTTCACAGATGGCTGATAAGGGTGCTGATTATGTTGTTATGGAGGTGTCCTCTCATTCATTGGCACTTGACCGTGTTGCCGCGTGCAGATTTGACGTAGGAGCATTTACAAATATTACGCAGGACCATCTTGACTTCCACGAAACAATGGAAAAATATATTGCCGCCAAGGGAATATTATATACAATTTCCAAGTCGGGCGTTGTAAATGCAGATGATGAAGCGTCTGATTATTTGCTCGGTGTTTCAAAGTGTGATAAGATGCTGACATATGGTATAGAAAAAGAATGTGATATGAGGGCATCAAATGTTGCTTTGTCAGAAAAAGGAATTTCCTTTGATGTGGTATATGACAATAAAAAGTATGGTGTTGAATTGGGAATCCCGGGCAAGTTTTCTGTATATAATGCACTCACTGCACTTTCATGTTTGGTATCTGTGGGCATACCTATGGAGGATGCTGTTGCGGGATTGAAGAGTGCAAGAGGGGTAAAAGGCAGAATTGAAGTTGTTGAAACAGGCAAGGACTTCAGCGTTATAATAGACTATGCACATACGCCTGACGGACTTTACAATGTTATAAGCACTATTCGTGGTTTTTGCAAGGGCAGAATTATTACTGTATTTGGCTGTGGCGGCGACCGTGACAAGACAAAACGTCCTAAAATGGGTAAGATTGCGGCGGCACTTTCGGATTACTGTGTTGTTACAAGTGATAATCCGAGGAGTGAGGACCCCGAAAAAATAGTTGAACAGGTTGTAGATGGCGTAAAAGACGGCAACTGCGAATATACTGTTGTTATAAATAGATTTGAGGCTATTGAGTTCGCATTGGATCACGCAAAGAAAAACGATATTGTGTTGCTTGCGGGAAAAGGACACGAAACATATCAAATTCTTGAGGACAGAACCATAGACTTTGACGAGAGAGAAATCGTCAGAAAGCTATTGGATATACAATGTGATTGACGGGTTAAAAGGGAGGAGAAGAATGGAAAGTATATTTAATCTTGGAATGGTTGCCGATGTACTAAACGGTGAGCTTGTAAATTGCGATGCTAAAACGATGGTTAGTTCTGTTTCAACGGATACAAGAACTATCGAGAACGGGGCATTATTCTTTGCTCTAAAGGGGGAAAATTCTGACGGACATAAATTTATCCCATCAGCAGTAGAGAGAGGTGCTGTTTGCTGTGTTGCCGAAAGAGGAGCAAATGTGACAGACGAACTTCCTCTTATACTTGTGGAGAATACATCGCAGGCACTGCTTGATTTGGCAGGTGAGTACAGACGTAAAATGAGAATTCCTATTGTTGCGGTTACAGGCAGTGTGGGAAAAACATCTACACGCTCTATGATAGGCTGTGTTCTTGCTCAAAAATATAATACTCTTGTAACAGAGGGGAATTTCAATAATGAGATAGGAGTTCCGCACACCTTATTCAGATTAAATAAGGAACACGAGATGGCGGTAATCGAAATGGGTATGAACCATTTTGGTGAGCTGTCAAGAATAACTGCGGCAGTGAAGCCTGATACTGTTGTAATAACAAATATCGGTGTTTCGCATATTGAAAACTTAGGCAGCCGTGAGGGTATACTCAAGGCAAAGCTTGAAGCACTTGAGGGCCTGTCGGATGGCGGAACGGTTATATTAAACGGCGATGATGATATGCTGTGGGGCATAAACGGAACTCTTGATTTTGAAACGCTGTACGGCGGAATAAAAAATGAGAAATGCGACCTTGTGGCAGAAAATATTAAGACTTATGCCGAAAATACAGAGTTTACCTTCTCCTCTGACGGAACGGAATATAAGGCGGAAATAAGTGTTCCGGGGGGACATCACGTATACAATGCCTTATCCTCTATTTTGGTAGGTATGAAGTACAATGTTCCCGTCGGTGCTATTCTTGATGGTATTCGTGAGTTTATTCCTGTGGGATTAAGACAGGCGGCTATCAAAATCGGTAAATATACTGTTATAAAGGATTGCTATAATGCAAATCCCACATCTATGAAGTCGGGACTTGAGATATTGAAGCTCAGTGAAGCAGGCGATAGAAAAATCGCTTGTCTTGGTGATATGATGGAACTTGGCACAATATCGGAGAGAGAACATTTGAACACGGGAAAGATTATACCAAGCTTTAATGTTGACTGTCTGATAACTGTGGGAGAGAGAGCAAGGCTGATTGCCCAAGGTGCAGTTGAGGCAGGAATGGATGCGGAAAATATATTCTCGTTTGCAACCATTGAGGAAGCTTGCCGTGCATTGCCTGATATACTTAAGGAAAATGATGTTATGCTTTTAAAAGCGTCAAGGAGTATGCATCTTGAGGAAATTGCATATTTTATGGAAGACAATATGAAATAAATTTACTTATTCGCAAGGGAAGGAATGTGTCATTATGTATGGATTATTAATAGGCGGAATTGGCGGGCTTATTATCTCGGCAATATTGGGAATTTTATTAATCCCTGTGCTTAGACAGCTTAAATTCGGTCAGGAAATACGAGAGGAAGGACCGAAGTGGCACGCCAAAAAATCAGGAACACCTACAATGGGTGGACTTATTTTTATCGGCTCTGTTATAATTACAATTGCTTTGTGCTACACCATCAGCGTACTGACGGGTGTAGATATGCCTTGCGATTCCACAATGTTTTTACTGATAGGTGTATCGGTTTTATACGGAGTTATCGGTTTTATAGATGACTATATCAAGGTTATACTTAAGAGAAACTTAGGTCTTACCGCCAAGCAGAAGTTTTTGATGCAGCTTGTTGCGGCAATAGGGTTTGTCTGTTGGGCTGTTTACGGCGAGGGTATCAGCACGGAGGTCAGAATCCCGTTTACAAGCCTTGCTTTTGATATAGGATTTGCGTTTATACCCCTTGCTGTTTTGGTAATTCTTGCAACGGTAAACAGCGTAAATCTCACAGATGGACTTGACGGCTTGGCAACCTGTATTACAATTGTGGTTGCGGCGTTCTTTATGTTGTTTGCGGAGTTTGGAAGCTTTCCAAATCAAACAGTTGCCCTGTTTGCCGCAATCCTGGTTGGAAGCTTGTTGGGTTTTTTGATATACAACAAATATCCTGCAAATGTTTTTATGGGTGATACGGGTTCGCTGTTTCTTGGAGGAGCTGTCAGCGGAATGGCAATACTTCTTGAACAGCCATTGGCTCTTATTATCGTAGGCTTAGTGTACCTTATAGAAACACTGTCGGTTATAATTCAGGTTATATCCTTTAAAACAACGGGAAAGAGAGTATTTAAAATGAGTCCGATACATCATCATTTTGAGATGTGCGGTTGGAAGGAAACTAAGATTGTCGCAGTATTTACAGCGGTCACTGTGGTTTTGTGTGCTCTTATGTACTTCTTCGGATAGAAAATAATTATAT
This sequence comes from uncultured Ruminococcus sp., assembly GCA_902791425.1. Taxonomy (GTDB): domain Bacteria; phylum Bacillota; class Clostridia; order Monoglobales; family Monoglobaceae; genus UMGS1820. Next base: position 13,536 of record CADAVS010000002.1, on the reverse strand, counting down.
AACGGGGGAAGCTGTATGGAAAGCAATAGAAATAACATCAGAAATAATCACAAAAGAACTGCCGTTAAAAGAACAAGTACCAATAAAAGAAAAGGCGGCACTCAAAATGTTAATTCTTTTATAAAGTATTTGAGGTCTGTTAAGGGTACCCCTGACTATTTTTTTCTTGCAATAGTTATAATACTTCTTGCTTACGGAATAATGATGCTGTTCAGTGCGGGAAGTGCAAAAGCGTATTCTGACTACGGAGATGTTCTTTACTTTGTCAAGAACCAGCTCTTGGGAATAGGCATAGGTGCGGTGGGAATGTATTTGGCATCTAAGATTGACTATCACATATACGGCGGAAAAATTGCAGAATTATTGTATGGTGGCTGTACTGTTTTGCTTATTCTTGTTGTTGTAGGACTTGGTACCACCGTAAATGGTGCAACAAGATGGCTCTTTGGATTTCAGCCGTCTGAGATAGCCAAGATTGCAATAATTATATTATTTTCATATAAGCTGAGTCAACCGTCGGGGCAAAAAAACCTAAAAAAATTTAAAAAGGGCTTTTTGCCGTATCTTGTGCTGTTGGGTATATATGTTATTTTATTAGCCTTGGAGCCTCATTTTTCTTGTATAATATTGATTGGACTTACCGCAATGTTGTTGTTATTCGTTGCGGGAGCACCTTTGAAATATTTTATAGAAATTGCAGTTCCTGCGGTAATCGGAATAGTAGTGCTGATTATGATTGAGCCGTACAGAATGGCGAGAGTTATGACCTTTTTTGACCCGTTTGCCGATATGCAGGGAAGCGGTTGGCAGATTGCACAATCTCTGTACGCCATTGGCTCAGGAGGTATATTTGGTGTAGGTCTTGGACAAAGCCGACAAAAATTCTTGTCATTGCCCGAACCGCACAATGACTTTATCTTCTCGGTTTTGAGTGAAGAGCTGGGACTTATCGGAGCAACATTGCTTATATTTTTATTTATTTTGTTGTTGGTTCGCGGAATTAAAATAGCGGCAAAGGCACCGGATATGTTCGGAATGCTTTTGGTGGTAGGTATAGTTGGTATTGTGACGCTTCAAGCGTTAATAAATATAGCTGTTGTTACAGCATCTATACCTGTAACCGGTATGCCGTTGCCGTTCTTCAGCTACGGAAGTACAGCCCTTTCAATAACGATGACGGAGATGGGTATAGTGTTGAATGTTTCGCGGCAATCCAAACTGCCGATATAGGGGGTATTATCTTGAAAATATTGTTTGCAGGAGGGGGCACGGCAGGACATATAAACCCTGCACTTGCCATAGCTAACTATATTTGCAAAGAGAATAGGGATACAGAGATAAAGTTTGTGGGAACAAAAGAGGGACTTGAGGTCAGTCTGATACCGCACAGCGGTTATGAATTGGAACTGATAAAGGTTCACGGCTTTGAAAGAAAACTGGGTATGGGGACTGTAAAGACGCTGATGGAAATTCCTGCGGCTGTTGCTAAGTCCAAAAGGATTATAATGGACTTTAAGCCTGATATCGTAGTAGGCACAGGCGGATATGTTTGCGGACCCGTACTTTATGCCGCGGCAAAAATGAAAATTCCTACATTTGTCCACGAGTCAAATGCCTTTCCCGGGATTACCACAAAAATATTATCTAAATATGTTGACAGAGTTGCTGTGGGAATAGAGGCGGCAAAAAATTATTTGCCTAAGTGCAAAAATGTTGTCTTTACGGGCAATCCCGTAAGACCGTCTATACTTGAGTCGGAGTCTTTTGCGGCAAGAAGAAAGCTGGGCTTGGACAGCAGACCGTTTATAGTTATATTCGGCGGCAGCTTGGGTGCGAGAGATTTCAATGCGGCAGTTGCGGATTGGATATCTAAAATCGCAGACAGCGAAAAGTATCAAATACTTATGGGTACGGGTAAGCTAAATCAGTACGACAAAGTAATAGACAGATTGAAGAACAACGGGGTTAATATTGAAAAATATAAAAATATCACTATATCGGAATACATATATGATATGGACATAGCAATGAATGCGGCAGACCTTGTTATATCAAGGGCGGGGGCAAGCACCTTGGCAGAGTTGACTGCCATAGGCAAGCCGGCAATTCTTGTCCCGTCACCATATGTTACCGACAATCATCAGGAACACAATGCACGTGCCATTGAAAACGGCGGCGGTGCTAAGGTTATTCTTGAGAATGAGCTAAACAGCGATATAATTGAAAAAGAAGTTGAAAACATTGTGGGAAGTTCAGCAAAGCTTGCGGATATGAAAAAGGCATCCGCAAGGATGGGAGTTCCTAACTCGGCAGAAATAATTTACAATGAAATTATGAGGTTGCTTTAATCACACAAACCGCCTTTACATCATATATCAATAATGCAGAGATTTATACTCAGTATGATGTGAACGGAGGTAGTATAGTGTGTAAATTTGAAATAAACGGAGGAGAACATTTGTGCGGTGAAATACGCATACAAGGAAGTAAAAACTCTGTTCTCCCGATTTTGGCGGCAACATTGCTGACAGATAAAGAATGTGTAATACATAATTGTCCTGATATATCAGATGTGGCTTCAGCACTTGAAATCTTAGACGGCTTGGGGTGCAGAACACAGTATTCAAAGGGAACTGCAATTATCTGTGCGGCAGACGCAGATGACTGCAAAATTCCAAATGTGTTAATGAAAAAAATGCGTTCCTCGGTTATGTTCTTAGGACCCATGCTGGCAAGGAAAAAAGAGGCGATCATATGCCGTCCCGGAGGTTGCAGGCTCGGCGAAAGACCTATAGATATACATATAGATGCCTTTAGAAGATTAGGTGCTGAAATTCGCGAAGACGGAGAATTTATAAGTTGCAGAATAGACAAGGTGTTGTCAAATGATATAACTCTTTTGTATCCCAGCGTAGGTGCAACTGAGAACATTATGCTTTTGTGTGCCGCAGGTAATGCGGAAGTGAAGATAATAAACTCTGCAAGAGAGCCTGAAATTGTTGATTTGCAGAATTTTTTAAATAAAATGGGTGCGGATATACGCGGTGCAGGTACGGACACAATAAGAATATGTCCGGGAGGCAAGCTCTGCGGCTGTGAGTACAGGGTTATGCCCGATAGAATTGTTGCGGCAACATACGGCTGTGCAGTTGCAATGTGCGGCGGCAATGTCTTTTTAAAAGAGGCGGAAGCGGAGCATTTGAGAGTTTTTGTTGCGGTTCTCAGGAAGTTGGGATGTGATGTAACAACTTGTGATGATGGAATGAGAGTTTCAGCCCACAAAAAAATTTTGTGTATTCCATCCTTAAAGACCTTGCCGTATCCGGGGTTCCCGACAGATGTGCAACCCATTCTTACATCTGTGTTGACTGTTGCAAATGGTTGCTCTAAGATTAACGAAACAATATTTGACAGCAGATTTGGATTTACAGACGAGTTGCTGAAAATGGGGGCGGACATTAAAAAAGACGAATGTTCCGTTTTAATAAAAGGTGTGAACAATCTGCACGGGGCAGAGGTTGCAGCCGCAGATTTAAGAGGCGGGGCCGCCTTAGTGTCAGCGGCACTTGCGGCAAAAGGAAAAACAATAGTAAAAGGTGTTGAATATTTAGACCGAGGCTATGAAAATATAGAAACTGTGTTATCAGGCGTAGGTGCTGATATGCGGAGAATTTGAGTATGCAGGAGGATAAAATAGTGAGCAGGAGCAACAAAAGAAGAACTGCTGAAAGAAGCAGGCAAGGAAGAATGCCGTTTGCGGCACGGCTTGGAATATTAATAACGGTTCTTGTTCTGACAGTTGTTGCGGCAGGTGTGTTAATGGCACCGGGACTTAATGTTGCCGAAGTATACTGCGAGGGAAATGTCAATGTAAAGACTGAGGACATAATGAATACCGCACAACTTCAGACAGGTAAAAATATATTTTTGACACATATCGGCAAGGCGAGCAGAAACATAAATAAAATGCCTATGGTTAAGGATGTAAAGATACAGAGGGTTTTCCCTAATCGCATATGCATATCGGTAGAGGAGAGAGCACCTCTGGCTTACATTCCTGTTAATAATGAAATCATTGCGTTAGATGCTGAAAAGCTTGTGGTTAAAATTGAAAATGACGATGTTGTATCTAAAATTATTCAAGCCTACACACCGAAATTTGATGACGAAGTTCAAAAAAATGAGGAAAACAGTTCAGAGAACAAGAACTCTGATGATAGTACAAAAGATATTGAGGATACAGAGGGCAATAGTTCAAATGATGAAAAGGGTGAACAGGAAAATCAATCTGATAACGGGGAGCAGGCAACAGATGTTAATATAATGAATATTCCGTTAATATCGGGAATAGAGCTGTCTGAGGCAACAGAGGGGAAAAAAGTGAAATGCGGCGACGAGGAAAAGCTGGATAAGTTGATTAGTATTTGCGTTGCTCTTCAAAACAGCGGTTTGCTGCAAAAATCCACATATATTGATGTAACCGATTTGATGAATATAAGGCTGATAATAGAAAACAGACTTGATATAATGTTGGGAGATGCTGACAATATAGATTATCGTGCGAAATTTATGGCAGAGGTTATAAACAATAAGATTTCTGCTTATGAGGTTGCAATACTCGACTACACAGGCGATGACATATATGTCAGACCTCGTGAGGACGGCAAACAGCGTGTTGCTGAAAAGAAAAAGACAACGAACACATCTTCTTCTGATGATGAAGAGAATAGCGAAAGCAGCAAATCAAAAAACAATAGCAGTGATGAAAGTGATGAAGCAGACGAAGATACAGAGGATGAGAGCAACACAACGGTTGTGCAATCAAATGGCGTGAGAAACATAGATGACGAAGAATAGAATTCTCTGTGTAACAAAAATGTAACATTTTTTTAAAAAGTTTGAAAATTATCTTTACAAAATAAAATTTCGTGGTATAATATACAAAGAAGTATGTTATAGACAAGTAGTGTCGGAATTATAGCGGAGAGGTCTTAAATAGTCTGTGTGCATATGGACAAGCATTTAAAAGGACTTCAAACTGCAATATAGATAGGGGGAAAAAACAGTGTTCCAATTTGATACAGAAAACACTAATCCTGCACAAATTAAGGTTATAGGTGTAGGCGGCGGCGGTAATAATGCCGTTAACAGAATGATAGAGGCAGACGTTAAGTGTGTTGAATTTATTGCGGTAAATACCGATAAGCAGGATTTGACACTTTCTGCTGCATCACAGAAAATTCAGATAGGCGAAAAGATTACAAAGGGGCTTGGTGCAGGTGCCGTTCCCGAAATCGGAAGAAAGGCAGCAGAGGAAAGCCGTGACGAAATCGCACAGGCTATCAAGGGTGCCGATATGGTATTTGTTACAGCCGGTATGGGCGGCGGTACGGGTACAGGTGCTGCTCCTATCGTTGCAGAGATTGCAAAGGAAATGGGAGTTTTGACAGTAGGTATAGTTACAAAGCCGTTCTGGTTTGAAGGTAAGGTTAGACAGACCAACAGTAACGAAGGTATTAACAACCTTATGGGTGCAGTGGACACCTTGGTTGTAATCCCTAATGATAAGCTTCTTGAGGTTGCTGAAAACAGAACTCCGCTTACAGAGTCATTCCGTATGGCAGACGATATTTTAAGACAAGGTGTTCAGGGTATATCTGACCTTATTTCTCGCCCGGGTCTTATCAGTCTTGACTTTGCTGATATCAAGACCATTATGAAGGACACAGGCTTTGCTCATATGGGTATCGGACGTGCAAGCGGCGAAACCCGTGCGGAAGAGGCTGCTAAAAAGGCTATACATAGCCCGCTGCTTGAAACAACAATTGAAGGCGCAAAGGGTGTAATCCTCAATGTTACAGGCGGTGCTGACCTGGGTATTCTTGAGGTTAAGACTGCGGCTGAGCTTGTTGAGGAGGCTGCTGATGATGATGCAAACATCATAATCGGTGCTATCGTTGACGAGAGTCTTGGTGATGAAATTCAGATTACGGTTATCGCTACAGGATTTAAAGGCAATGTTCCGTCAAATAATGACTCTTCATTTGACAGCTTTTTAAGCAGATTTGGTAACGGAAAGAGTGCATCAGGTGCAACTGCTTCACCTAACGCTCAGGGGAATACTACTCCTGCGGACAAGCCTACAGGTGCTTTTAACAAGTTTGGTGAGGATGACGGTATTGACGTGCCTGTGTTCCTTCGTCGAAACAGATAGACATTCGCTGTAAGAATAGTCGGAAATTTATCTGTGAATTACAGTTGTAAGCTATTTAACGCAGCTTCAGTGTGAGGCTGCGTTATTTTTGTGCTTGCGTTTTTGTGAAAGGAGGACATATGAGAAGTATAATAGATAAGCTTAAAAATGAAAACAATCTGTCTGATAAAGAATATTTAAAATTGATTACCGAGGATATAGATGTACAATATTTATATAATTCCGCAGAAGAGGTAAGGCAAAAGTATTATGGCAAGAAGGTTTTTTTGCGTGGATTGATTGAAATTTCAAACTATTGCAAAAACGATTGTCTGTATTGCGGAATAAGAAGGTCGAACAAGTGTGCAGAGCGATATCGTTTGTCAAAAGAAGATATCTATGCCTGCTGTGAAAATGGATATGAGCTTGGGTTCAGAACTTTTGTTTTGCAGGGCGGAGAGGACACGTATTACACAGATGATGTAATGTGTGAAATAATAAAAGAGATTAAGTACAGATATCCCGAATGTGCAATAACATTGTCCCTTGGGGAGAGGAGTTACGACAGCTATAAGAAGATGTTTGATGCAGGTGCGGACAGATATTTGTTAAGACACGAAACAAGCGAGGAGGAACATTATAAAAAACTGCATCCTGAAAATATGAGTTTGAGAGAAAGAAAGGAATGCCTTTTCAATTTAAAGAAAATCGGATATCAGACGGGCAGTGGTTTTATGGTCGGTTCGCCTTATCAAAAGCCGGAAAACTTAGTAAGCGATATTCGTTTTTTGCAGGAGCTTAAGCCTGATATGATAGGGATAGGTCCTTTTATAAAGCATAAGGATACCCCGTTTGCAAATTTTGAGTCGGGAACCTGTGAACTGACCTTGCGTATGCTGTCTGTTTTGAGATTGACCTTCCCTAAAGCTTTGTTGCCTGCAACCACTGCACTTGGAACAATTCATCCACAGGGCAGAGAACTCGGTTTGAAGGCAGGTGCGAATGTTGTTATGCCTAATTTGTCACCTGTGAAGTCAAGAAAGTTATATGATTTGTATGATAACAAAATTTGTACGGGAGAGGAAGCGGCGGAATGTAGAGGCTGTTTGGAAAGACGTGTCAAGTCTGTGGGGTACGAGATTGTATCGGAACGCGGAGATGCCATTGAGTAGGATGATTAATAATTATCCAATATTCATTATATTATGTAGGGCAGGGGCTTGCTCCTGCCGAATTTGTAAGGGACGATGCCCACATCGTCCCGTTTGTCAGCGATAGCTGGTTGAAGGCTCACTGTGTTGTGTATATCGTTATTTTTCGCTGTCTTTTTTGCTTGGAATTAGTAATATATAAATTATATAACATATTACAATATAAAATATGAAGAATACTGCGTTTGAACGCAAAGCCTTTACGGAAAATATATCATTGGAGAAAAATTCTGCAATGCAGTTGGTAAATTTAAGCGTTGGATTTAGAACGAACACAGCGATTATATGTGACAATGGTTTGCATATGTGAAAAACAAAGCTGTTAATAAATCCGAATATTAAAATCAGTGCCACTGCCGGAAATATTAATATATTGCCTATTATTCCGCCGAAGGCTATCCTGCCAAAGAAGTTGGCAGTAAAATATGATATTCCGATTATTCCGCTTAAAGATAAGCTGACAGAGTTTACAACATATGATGAAAGATAGGTGACGGGCTTGTTCAAAAGCCTGTTTTTAGGTGACAGAATTGCAAACGAAAGTCTTTTTTTAAGTGGGTCTGCAAATGTTAACAAGCCGAAGGTTGCACTGAATGATAAAATAAAGCTGTAGCTTTCCAAGCAGTATGGATTGTTGAATACAATAGCCACAGCCGAAAACGCAAGGGCGGTAAGACTGTCGTGCTGTCTTTTGAATACGTATGACAATAGCATAACGGACAGCATCATAACAGCTCTGTTTACTGATGGTGTAAAAAGGGCAACAGCTGCAAAAATTGTCATAACAGGAATGGCAAACAACGCAAACAGGCGTTTTGGTATACGCATAAGCGTGAGAATAATTGATATGATAAGAAAAATATATGAGGTGTGCATTCCCGAAACAGATGCAATGTGAATAAGACCCGAGTCGGTATATGATTCATATAACTTATCCGAAAAGCCGCTGACATCTCCCAAAAGTATACCGCTGAGCAGAGCGGCTTCGTTTTCGTTGTACATATTGCTCTTGACAGAGTCCTTTACGGCAAAACGGAGTTTGTATCCAAAACTACACAGACGTTTAAAGGGTGAGGGCTTGTAATTCGGAATGTCGGTTTCACTATAGTTATATGTATATCCTGAGTAACAAACCTTGTTTTGCTTTAGGTAGCGTGAATAGTCAAATGCACCCTTGAAGGAGGGCTTCATATTAAGCTCGTATCTATATGTGCAATTAAATTTATCTCCGAAAGATGGCGGTGAGCTTACCGAGTCTTTTGAGATATAAGTGACAGTTCTGATTGGCTTATCTAATGCGATGGTTTCGTCACCGTTGTAAATGTATAGTATATCTGTGTCCACGACATAGCTTTGACCTGAGGAGCTGAGCTTTGGCTCGCTCGCTACAATTCCGCACACATTTGGGTTTTCGTTTATAATTTTATTGTTTTTGTTGTAGCTTGAGCAGACAGCGTATACTCTCACAAAACCGATAATGAAAATAAGCACCGCCAAATAGATACTTATTATTTGGGAGTTTTTGTGGAGAAGAAAATATAATGTGCAGGATACAATTGTTAAGCCTGTTACATAGCACAATGAATAGTAATAAACATTCAAGCTGTCTTTTATTAAATAAGTATCAAATTTCAATCCAATATATGTAGCGACAACATAGATAATCGCACCTAATAAAAAGTATCTTTTGTTGAAAATTGCATAATTTGTATTCATTGATTAAATCTCTCTCAAATATTTGCGTTTCTTGATTATTTTACATAATTATACATCTATTATAAATGATTTACACAGAAAATCAATACAAATATAGAAGATATGCAGAAATTTTATATAAAATTATATAAAAAAGTTGCGTAAGATATAATAATGTGATATAATAACTTAGATAATGGGTAAGTGGGTTTATTATTAAATAAGAAGGCCCTTAACAAATGTGGAGGTGTATTTTATTGTATAAAATACTTAGAAAGGAACGGCTGAACGACTCGGTGTCGCTGATAGAGGTTGAAGCACCGTATATTGCCAAAAAGGCAGAGCCGGGACAGTTTATAATTTTGAGAATTGACGAGGAGGGCGAGAGAGTTCCTTTTACCATTGCGGACTATGATCGCGAGAAGGGAACGGTAACTGTTATCTTCCAAATCGTTGGTATGACAACTGAGAGATTGAACGAATTGAATGAAGGCGATTACCTTTTGGATTTCGTTGGACCTCTCGGAAAGGCATCAGAATTTGAGGGTGTTAAGAATGTTGCAGTTATTGGCGGCGGATTGGGAACCGCAATAGCATATCCTCAGGCTAAAAAGCTGAACTCTATGGGTGTTCGCGTGGATATGATTAATGGCTTTAGAAACAAGGACATTATTATTATCGAGGATGAATGCAGAGCGGCTTGCACAAATCTGTATACAATGACAGATGACGGCTCAAACGGAAACAAAGGTTTTGTTACAGCTAAGCTTGAGGAGTTAATCGAAGGCGGCGAAAAGTATGACTTGGTTATCGCTATCGGTCCTCTTGTGATGATGAAAGCCGTTTGCGAATTAACCAAAAAGTATGGCATAAAAACCATTGTAAGTATGAATCCTGTTATGATTGACGGAACAGGTATGTGCGGCGGTTGTCGCGTCACAGTGGGCGGAGAAACAAAATTTGCCTGTGTTGACGGTCCTGACTTTGACGGACATCTTGTCGATTTTGACTTGGCTATCCGCAGGTCAAAGATGTTTTCTGCAAAGGAGAGAACGGCAAGAGAAGGTCACAAATGCAGAATGGAGGGAATGAGCAATGCCTAATATGTCACAGCAAAAAGTCCCTATGCCCGAACAAGACCCAAATGTGAGAAATAAGAACTTTCAAGAGGTGTCTTACGGATATACAGAGGAGATGGCAGTTGAAGAGGCACAGAGATGCTTAAACTGTAAAAATAAGCCTTGTATGGGCGGTTGTCCCGTAAATGTTAAAATTCCTGAATTCATTGCATTAATCGCAGAGGGTAAGTTTGAAGAAGCATACCTTAAAATATCCGAGACAAGTACATTGCCTGCTGTATGCGGCAGAGTTTGTCCTCAGGAGAGCCAATGCGAAAAATATTGTGTAAGAGGAATAAAGGGTGAGCCTGTCGCAATCGGCAGACTCGAAAGGTTTGCGGCGGATTGGTATATGAAGAATGTTAAGGCTGAAGTGAAAAAGCCCGAGCCAAACGGAAAAAAGGTTGCAATAATCGGTGCAGGTCCGTCAGGACTTACCTGTGCAGGCGACTTGGCAAAGCTGGGATATGAGGTGTCTGTTTTCGAGGCATTTCACACTGCAGGCGGAGTTCTTATGTATGGTATTCCTGAGTTCAGACTTCCTAAAAGCATAGTTCAGACAGAGATAAACAAGCTTAAGGAGCTTGGCGTAGAAATACATACCGATATGGTAATCGGTAAGGTTTTGTCAGTTGACGAGCTTTTGAATGAGGAAGGCTTTGATGCCGCGTTCATAGGAACAGGTGCAGGCTTGCCGAGCTTTATGAACATTGAGGGCGAAAGCTTAAATGGCGTATATTCCGCAAATGAAGTTTTGACAAGGATTAATTTGATGAAGGCATACCGTTTCCCTGAATATGATACTCCTATATATATGGGCAAAAATGTAGTAGTTGTCGGCGGAGGTAATGTTGCAATGGATGCCGCTCGTTCAGCAAAGCGTATGGGTGCTGAAAATGTAAGCATTGTATACAGAAGAAGTGAAGAAGAAATGCCTGCAAGACGTGAGGAAATTCATCACGCAAAGGAAGAGGGCATTGACTTTAAGGTTTTATGTAATCCTGTCAGAATTATCGGAAGCGAAGACGGATGGGCAGAAAAGGTTGAGTGTGTCCGTATGGAACTTGGCGAGCCTGATGAGTCGGGCAGAAGACGTCCGTCAGCCGTAGAGGGCAGTGAGTTTACAGTAGACGCAGAGGTAGTTATTATAGCTATAGGACAGAGCCCAAATCCTCTTATCAGAGAAACAACACCGGACCTTGAAACAAACAAAAGAGGTTGTATTGTTGCTAAAAATGAAGCCGGTGAGACTTCAAAAGAGGGTGTCTGGGCAGGCGGTGATGCTGTTACGGGTGCCGCAACGGTTATCTTGGCAATGGGTGCAGGCAAGTCAGCCGCACAAGCCATTGACGAGTATCTTAAATCAAAGTAAAAAAATTAAATTTATTATAATATATGATGCTGTTGACACAACATCTAAATAAAAGGAGAGGTTTTAAATGGCAATCAAAAACGAATATCTTAAAAGTGTATTCGAGAAAGTTCAGGCAAGAGATAAAAACGAACCTGAATTTTTGCAAGCAGTAGAGGAGGTTCTTGAATCATTAGAGCCTGTTGTTGAGGCACATCCGGAGTATGAGGCGGCAGGACTTATTGAGAGATTGGTAGAGCCTGAAAGAATTATTACATTCCGTGTTCCTTGGGTAGATGATAACGGCAAGACACAGGTTAACAGAGGTTTCCGTGTACAGTTTAACAGTGCAATCGGACCTTATAAGGGCGGTCTCAGATTCCATCCTTCGGTTTACCTTGGTATAATCAAGTTCTTAGGCTTTGAACAGATTTTCAAGAACTCACTTACAGGTCTGCCAATCGGCGGCGGTAAGGGCGGCAGTGACTTTGACCCCAAGGGCAAGTCAGACGCAGAAGTTATGCGTTTCTGTCAGAGCTTTATGACAGAGCTTTGCAAGCACATCGGTGCTGATACAGACGTTCCTGCCGGTGATATCGGTGTTGGCGGCAGAGAAATCGGTTATTTATACGGACAGTATAAGAGACTCAGAAATGAGTTTACAGGTGTTTTGACAGGTAAGGGCCTTACCTATGGCGGAAGCCTTGCAAGGACTGAAGCAACAGGCTATGGTCTTTGCTACTTCACAGATGCAATGCTCAAGGCAAACGGCAAGTCATTCAAGGATGCTACCGTTGTTGTATCAGGTTCAGGTAACGTTGCTATATACGCTACCGAAAAGGCAACTGAGCTCGGTGCAAAGGTAGTCGCTCTGTCAGACTCTAACGGATATATTTACGACAAGAATGGTATCGACTTAGCTTGCGTTAAGCAGATTAAGGAAGTTGAGAGAAAGAGAATTAAGGAATACTTAAATTATCATCCTGATGCTGAGTACACAGAAGGCTGCAGCGGTATTTGGTCAATTAAGTGTGATATCGCGTTGCCTTGTGCAACTCAGAACGAAATCGACGTAGAGTCAGCTAAGAAGCTTATTGCAAACGGTTGTTATGCAGTAGGCGAAGGTGCTAATATGCCTTCTACAACAGAGGCTATTAATGCATTCTTAGATGCAGGTATTCTCTTTGGACCTGCTAAGGCTGCAAATGCAGGCGGTGTTGCTACATCAGCACTTGAAATGAGCCAGAACAGTATGCGTTATTCCTGGAAGTTTGAGGAAGTTGATGCTAAGCTTAAGGACATTATGGAAGACATCTTTGAAAAGGCAAGCACAGCTGCTGAAAAGTACGGCCATAAGGGTAACTACGTTATCGGTGCTAACATTGCCGGCTTTGAAAAGGTTGCAACCTCTATGATGGCACACGGCATCGTTTAATCGTTGTTTATTAGTAATTTTGACATTTTGCGGATACGGATTTTCTGTATCTGCAAAAATGTCAGATAAACACACCTGTATATCAGGTTTGTTTATCTGACATTTAAAGGGGTGTTAATATGGTATATGAAGAAAAAACAGTTTCTACTGAAGAAATTTTTAAAGGAAAGATAGTCACATTAAATGTAGACAAGGTTGTAATGCCGGGTGGCAAGGTTGCAACAAGGGAGCTTGTTAAGCATCCCGGCGGTGTAGGTGTAGTTGCCGTAACGGATAATGATGAAATCATACTTGTAAAACAGTACAGAAAGCCTATTGATAAAGCTATATATGAAATTCCCGCAGGCAAGCTCGACAACGGTGAGGAGCATTTCTTGTGCGGAATAAGAGAACTGAAAGAAGAAACAGGTATGACAGCCGAAAACTTTGAATATTATGGCTTTTTATATCCGTCACCGGGATTTACGGATGAGGTTACCCACGTGTATTGTGCAACGGGATTGTCACAGGGAGATACCGAACCCGACGAGGAT
>CADAVS010000001.1 GCA_902791425.1 uncultured Ruminococcus sp. | reverse complement strand
ATATATCCTTCAACCGATGCGGACACCTCTGTGTCATTTAACAAAGTGGGGCATCCGCTCCCAAATGTTACCTCCGCATCTGCACGAAATGTCTTGGCTGTCAGCTTTGAAATATCCGTTAATCGTTCCTTCAGATATGTGCGAACCTCCTCGTCAAAGGTGCGTATACTTCCGCCCATTACGGCTGTATCGGGAATTGCGTTTGCCGCTGTTCCGGCATTTATTGTTCCGATTGTCAAAACCGCTTTGTCAGAGAGGGCAAGCTCCCTTGCGTGAATTTCCTGCAGGGAAATCAATATGTGTGCCGCCACTGTTATTGGGTCAACACCCATATTAGGCATAGAGCCGTGACAGCCATTGCCTTTGACCTTTATTTCAAAATAGTCAGCCGCAGGTGCACTAACCCCGGGTGAAGAAACAATGACTGTTCCCGGCTCAAAGGGCATCCCTGCCATAACGTGAATCATCAATGCGGCATCTACCTTGGGGTTATCCAAAATTCCTGCCTCTATCATATCGTGTGAGCCTTCAAAAATCTCCTCCGCAGGCTGAAACATCAGCTTTACCGTTCCGTCAATTTCGTTCTCGTGTGCTTTTAGCAGGCGTGCGGCACCGAGCAGCATTGCAGTATGCATATCGTGACCGCAGGCGTGCATATTTCCGTTTTCGGAACTGAAGTCAACTCCCGACTCTTCCTTAATTGGCAATGCGTCCATATCCGCTCTCAGCATAAAAACCTTGCCGTTCTTTTTTCCGCCTATAATTGCACAAACTCCTGCTCTGCCGCATTGTTGCGGCTCACATCCCATCTCCGACAATTCTTGTTTTACATATTCAACAGCTTCCGAAATATCAAAACCCGTTCCGGGATGCATATGCAGATATCTTCTGTCCTTGACGATTTTGTCTTGATAATTTTGCGCCTCTTTTAATAGCTCTTCACTTGTCATACTTTTACCTCCTTTTTTGCAACACAAAAACACAATAACAGAGCGGAGTAAAACATTACACCGCCCTGTAATTTAAAAACAATTTTATTTTATTGTATATCCGCCTTTAATCATAAGGATAGCCTCTTGTGTTGCAATCATACCTCTGCCATCGGCTACGGGGACAATCAACAAATGATTAGATGGAACCTTGACTCCGTTTGCAAGGTCATAGCCTGCCGTTGTATCGGCAAGTCCGCCCTTTTGCGTTGCGATAACAGTACCTGCACCCATACGCAAAATCATCTCGGTGCCTGCTTCGCATATAACGCTCTGTCCCGCACTTAAATTAACAACCACAAAGCTATCGGGTCTTGCAGTAACAGTTGAGTCACCCGCCGCAATTCCCAGCCTTTCATCAACATACGCTTTTAACTCAGGTACAACCTTTTCCACAATGTAGCTTTTCGATACCACAGGATCATCAGTGCCTCCCGGCTCAGAAAAAACCGCAAACCCGCCTACGGCAGTAAGACACATCACCAATATTAATCCTACCTTAACACAATCCCATTTTTTCATTTTTTTCATCCTTTCTTATCAGTGTATAAACACACTCTTTTATCAAAAGATTTTTTCCTCTTACGAAAGTCCGAAAGAGATTTCAAGTGCCTCATTTACTTTATCCATTAACGAACCATCTACGTGGCCTATTTTTTCCTTCAACCGCCTTTTGTCTATTGTCCTGATTTGTTCTGCCAAAACAACAGAATCCTTTGAAAGTCCAAAGCCGCCTGCATCAATTTCTATATGTGTAGGCATCTTGGCTTTGTTAATCTGCGAGGTTATAGCCGTCGCTATTACAGTAGGGCTGTATCTGTTTCCGATATCGTTCTGAATTATCAGCACGGGACGTATACCGCCCTGCTCAGAACCAACTACCGGACTTAAATCTGCATAATATATATCTCCTCTTTTTACTATCAAAATATTCACGCTCCGCAAGTTATAATATATCCTTTGCTCTCATCTGCATTATACGCACCAATGGGTGAATTTGTGCATAATCAAAGGACAAACTTGCGGCTAACGAACATTGATTATGTACGGGCAGAGCCGACTTTATAAATTAATCAGCAAAAGGGAGAGTCAAGAAGATAATTATGTGACTGTTCTTTTAAACCGTTGATTATATATATCCTCGGAACTCTTTTGCTAATCATACAAAGGATTTCGTAACTGATAGTCCCCATTTTATCAGCAAGGCTCTCTACCGGTAATTCTGCACTATCGCCTTTGCCGAATAAAATGACTTCGTCGCCGATATCAATATTATTTACATTTGTTACATCAATCATACATTGATCCATACAAATGTTTCCGACAACATTACACAAAATTCCACTCACAAGAACCTGTGCCTTGTTAGACAACAACCTCGAATAACCATCAGCGTACCCTATTGGAACGGTTGCAATCTTTCTTGTTTCCTCAGCTATAAATTTTCTGCCATAGCTGATACTTGAACCCTTTTCTATTTTTTTTACATTTGTTATATGAGCTTTAAGCGTCATAGCAGGTTTTAAGTTCAGCTTACTGCAATCAACAAAATCCGACGGAGCTATGCCGTACAGTATTATCCCCGGTCTTACCATATCCATATGCATCTCAGGGAAGCGAATTAGTGCCGCACTGTTTGCACAATGTCTTATGGGAATTTCAATATTGTTTTCTTTTAACTTATCACATATATCACAAAATCTTTTAAACTGCAAATATGTATATTCGTCATCATTCTCATCCGCAACAGCAAAATGAGTGAATATGCCGTTTATTTTCAAATTAGGCAAAGCGGCAATTTTGATTATTTCCTCTATACTTTTTTCACATTCTTCTGTATCGTCTGTGTATCTGTAGCCCACACGTCCCATACCTGTATCAATCTTTATATGAATATTTGCAGTCTTGTTAAGCTTTACAGCCGCATCCGATATTGCCTTTGCCAGGTCATATTCAAAACAAGCAGCCATAACATCATATTTAACAATTTTCTCAGCCTCTTTTATATAGCTGTTACCGAGAATTAATACGGGACAATCAAAGTCAGATTTTCTGAGTTGTATTGCCTCATCAAGACACGCAACAGCCAACATATCGGCACCGCCTTGAAGAAGGGTCCTTGCAACGTGCGAAAATCCGTGTCCGTATGCGTCAGCCTTGACAACCCCCAAAACCTTAGCCGACGGGGAAACATACTCTCTTATCGACCTGATATTGTTGTATATGGCATCAAGATTGATTTCAGCCCACACTCTGTCTTTGTATTCCGTCATCTGTATTACCTCTGTTTCACGTTATATTTTCTTGCAAAAGCTTTATCGCGTATGGCAGTTTATCTACTACATCGCTTGCAATAAGTCCAAACTCTCCAACCTCATTTGCGGCAATATCTCCCGCTTTGCCGTGCAAATAGGCTCCAAGCACCGCCGCATCAAAACACGAAATCCCCTGTCCGACAAACGATGCAATAACCCCCGTCAAAACATCGCCCATTCCCCCCGATGCCATTCCGCTGTTGCCTGTCGTATTAATTTTAACTCTGCCGTCAGGACTTGCAATAACTGTGTTGTGACCTTTTAGCAACAATGTTACATCGTATTTTTCAGCAAACTCCAACGCGATACTTTCTCTGTTCTCCTCGATTTCTGCTATCGACAGGCTTGTAAGTCTTGACATCTCTCCCGGGTGCGGCGTCAGTATAGCCCGACAGTTTTTCTCTTTCAGCATATCTACATCATTTGAAACAACATTTAAGCCGTCAGCATCAATCACACAAGGAACATCACATTTAAGCATCTCTTTAACCACAAGCTCCAAGTCCTTTGACCTTCCCAAGCCGGGTCCTATGGCACATACATCGCTGTTTTTCAACCCATCAATTATCTGTGGTATTGCATCTTTTGATATAACTCCGCTTTCGCACTTGAGCGGTTTTGTCATAACCTCCGTCAGCTTTACGGAAGCATATGGCTGAATACATTGCGGTGTTGCCAAAGTAACAAGCCCGCTCCCGCATCTGATACAAGCCTTTGAACACAGGCAAGCGGCACCGACAAAACCAACCGAACCTGCTACCACAAGCACTTGTCCGCAATCACCCTTATGCATATTACTGTATCTTTTTGGCAACAACTTTGCATATTCGTGCAGTTCTTTTATGTCGTATTCAGATATTACATCTTCTCCGCATACGGTTGCTACCGCGTATTCTTTGGAATGACTGATGCTCAAATCAGCATTTACCCTTATACCGAAGAACTCAATGTACGGCTTTCCAAGCCTGTTGTGCAATATTTCAATATCACGCAATTCAAATTTTCTGAACCCACTGCCTAAATATTTGGAAAAAGCCTCCTTCGCCGCAAAGGCTCCTGCGATACTTTGCCACGGATTGCTGAGCATATCAAAGTATTCAATCTCTCGCTTTGTAAAAAATCTGTTTTTAAAGTTTTCCCTGTTCTTCATATTAGAAAAACGTGAAATTTCCACAATATCCGTTCCAACTCTAATCATAGCACAGTCCTCAATCCGCTAAACCATCAGTCAGCTAAAAATACCTTCTGAGGATTTAATCTCTTAAATCCATCTTTAATCGTTTCATTGGGATTAAATATAAGCATATGTTTCTTATCGTTTTCTGAATACACAACAAAATATGTGTCAGGGTCGTCAACTGAGCTACAGGCATAATGTCTTTTTATACTTTTATCATTTGCATATGCACCAACCTCTTTACTGTCAACGCTTGCCATAATTTCAATGGAACGTGCATTTAAAGATGTCATTCTTTTTCTGCGTCTTGCGGCAATAATTTTGTCAACATCCATAGCGCCGTTTGTAAAGGTGTATTCGTATTCGAGATTGATTGAAATTATAATATTATACAAAAGATAAATAACACCTGCACATACCATAAACAGGATTATACCCACATAGTTAATCTGTGAAACAAGCGGCATTGAAAGCAATATAACCACAATAACCAATATGCATACAACTACTTTTAAGTAATCCGCAATTCCCTTTTTCTTTTTCACCATACACTCTGTAAAAATATCCATTTATACTCTCCGTTCTGCCGCCTGTCACAGCCTTTTTTAATATTTTCATTGACAGGATATAAATAATATCACTATTCGCCTTTTCGAATTGTCACTGTCGACTTCGGAATACCTATATCATTCCAATCAACAACCTGAGCCTGCCCCTTATCATTTGCGCCTACAGCGTATGCCTTGCCGTCGGCAGTAATTCCCACACTGTGACCTTCGCCGCCACAGGCTGCGATAATATTCTTCCACAAATCCGTAATGCCCTGATTTCTTTCATTTGAGCCATACGTCTTTGCCGTACCGTCAGTATACACTACAATAAGGTTTTTATGCCCTGCCGAAATCGAAAATACGTTCTTCTCTGATTTTGCATCAGAGATTTTATATGTATCATCACCCGTAAAAACAATCTTGCCGTCTTTTTTAAGTCCTGCCGTATATCCGTTACCCGAAACAACCAAGACAATATTATTCCAACTTTTTACATCACATTCGCCGTGCTCATTATCTCCTACGGCAACAACTGTTCCGTCAAGCTTTAAGCCCACTGTATGACGGGTTCCGGCACTAACCTCTATAATTCCCGACCAATCATCAACATCACATTGGCCATATGTGTTATCACCTGTCGCAACAACTCTGCCTACATTTTCAACACCTACTGTGTGAAGCTCTCCTGCCGATATATCTATAATATCCCTCCAGCGTGAAACATCACACTGTCCTTTACTGTTATCACCTGTTGCGTAAACAGCTTTATTTTTGTCAAGAACCACAGTATGTTCTCCGCCTGCATAAACTCTCGCTATATCATTCCATTTTCCGATATTGCATTGACCCTTGCTGTTATCACCTATCGCAACAACAGTTCCGTCATTCTTTAAAGCTACCGTATGATTTTTACCTGCCGACACAATGCCTGCATATGCATTTATTATACTTCTGTAATTTGCAACACTCTCTTTATAATCTCCGTTTTTCTGAAAATAGAGTGCCGCATTATAAAAATCACGATTTCTGGCGTTGCTCATTGCAACTGCCCAATACAGATTATCTCTTTTTTCACCTGTGTAAATATAGCTCTCTGTTTTTTCAAATTCAACAGCGGCATCCTCAAACTTTCCGCCGTTATATAAATTCATCGCTTTGTTGTACGCCGCATCCGCATCACTTTTATATTTCGCAACGTATATTCCGCCGCCTGCAAGCAATACAACAATAATCAGAATTATTAATCTTGTAAAAAAACGTTTTTTCTTTTCCGTTGGGTCGTTTTTAATAAACTGTCTTATTTCTTCCTCTTCATCATATCTTCTGAGTCTTTCAAGTTTTTTCTCCATTTTTGTCATAGGTGCGGATTTTACATTTTCAATTTCACGATTAACCTCAGCCGAGTCAAATTCAATCGTATCATCAATTTCAGTATTCGTCGGGTCTGCCGTATATAAATTGTCCTGTTCGCTCACGGGTCTTTTGTTGGGAAAACTCGCATTCTCAGTCCATAAAATTCCGTCATCGGACTTTGCACTTTTTACCATAACTTCAACATATTCCGTCATCAGTGATGGCAGTTGTACAAGCATTCCTCCGTCAATATACGGAATATCCTCCATCACAGCAAGCTTAAAACCCTCCGCATTGTAACAGCAAACACTTATCTTTATTTCCTTGTATCTGCTTGCCTGTTCACTTAATGTCAACCTCAGCATCTTGCATACCTCATCGGAATTATACATAAGCTCACACTTTTTTATTGTAAACGGACAATTTTCTTTTGCGTTAAAAAGTTTTTCTATCACCTGTAAACTTTCCATCCTCAGCACCAACGTTTCACATATATTTTTAAATTATTATACTATAAACAAAATTAAAATGCAAGGAATTAACCATTTTGTAATATAAATCACAAACTATTCATAAATCGTATTACAAACTTGCAGTTATATTTTTGGCATACTCAAAATAAACATTATTATAAATATAAAATCAGTATGTTTCGGAGGAACGAATATGAAAATTCCAATAAAAAAGTTTATATGTATAACACTTATCTTTTCCGCATTTTTGCAGGTAACATCATTTGCCGAAAACGCAACGCAGGTAGACACAGACGTTTCGACACAATTAATAAGTGCAAAATCAGGAATATTGATGGAGGCATCAACAGGCGAAGTCTTGTACGAGCAAAACGCTGACGAGAGATTACAGATTGCAAGCGTCACCAAGACAATGACAATGCTGTTGATAATGGAGGCAATAGACAGCGGAAAAATAAGCATAAATGACACTGTCACAGTCAGTGACTATGCCGCATCAATGGGCGGTTCCCAAGTATTTTTGGAGCCGGGCGAGCAAATGTCGGTAGACGATATGATGAAGGCAATAGCCGTTGCCTCAGGCAACGATGCCGCAGTTGCAATGGCTGAATTTGTTTCGGGCAGCGAAGGTGCCTTTGTAGAAAAAATGAACAAACGTGCCTCAGAGCTGAACTGCACCAACACCCACTTTATTAACTGCAACGGCCTTGACGAAACAGAAGAGCATTACAGTACAGCCAGAGATATAGCCCTTATCTCCAAAGAGCTTTTAAAACACGAAAAAATTTTTGACTACACAACAATTTGGATGGACAGCTTACGCAACGGCTCCTTTGGGCTTTCAAATACAAACAAGCTTATCCGATTTTACAATGGTGCAAACGGCCTTAAAACAGGCTCCACAAGCACCGCAAAGTATTGTATTTCCGCAACTGCAAAGCGTGATGATATGCAGTTGATTTCCGTTGTTATATGTGCTCCGTCCACCGCAGAAAGATTTTCCTCCGCAAGTGCTATGCTTGATTATGGTTTTGCAAATTATGAGGTTGCAGGCGACGACATTCTTAAAACCTCTGTGCCCTACGTAAATATAATCGGTGGTACAGAGAGCCAGATTGCACCTAAAATAAGCGGTAACGGCTTTATCTTAAAAAAGGGAAATCTCGATAAGGTAGAACAATCCTTTGAGCTTGAAGCTTCTGTCAACGCCCCTGTAACAGAGGGACAAAAGCTTGGCGAGGTTATTTATACGATTGAGGGAGCGGAAGTCGCACGTCGTGATGTGTGTGCAGACCACTATGTCCCCAAAATCACAATTATGCAAATGTTTGTACGCTGTCTGTCCGATTGGATTACCTTATAAAAATATTCGGGTGGCTTTAAGCCACCCGAACTTTTTTATTCATCAAATAATGGTGTAGAAAAATATCTCTCGGCAGTATCGGGCAAAACTGTCACAACTGTCTTGCCTTTGCCAAGTTTTTTTGCCAATTTAATAGCCGCCGCAACATTTGTGCCGCTGCTTATACCGCACATAATACCCTCTTTTGACGCCAACTCTCTTGATGTTTTAATTGCCTCTTCATCTGTTATTATACAAATATCATCATATATACCGCAATTTAATATATCGGGAATTACGCCGTCACCTATTCCCATTTGTATATGTGTTCCGATAGAGCCGCCCGACAAAATTGCGGCATTTTGCGGCTCAACCGCCCAAATTTCCATATCGGGATTATGCTCCTTGAGGACTTCTCCAATTCCCGTTATAGTTCCTCCTGTGCCTATACCCGAACAAAAACCGTGAATTGGTTTGTCAACCTGCTCTAAAATTTCAGCCGCCGTACCTCTTCTTTGTATATCGGGGTTTGCGGGATTTTCAAACTGTTGCGGCACAAAAACTTTAGGATTTTCCTCACGCATTTTAAGTGCCCTATTCAAACATTCCTCAATACATGCACCTATGTCGCCTGAATCGTGAACCAATATAACCTCTGCTCCGTAATGCTTGACCAGCATTCTTCTCTCCTCGCTAACAGAGTCAGGCATAATAATTATCGTCTTATATCCCCGTACTGCACCAACAAGTGCAAGACCGATACCCTGGTTTCCGCTTGTAGGCTCCACTATTATGGACTCAGAGTTAATCAATCCCTTTTTTTCCGCATCAATTATCATATTAAATGCCGTTCTTGTCTTTATGGAACCGCCCACGTTCAAGCCTTCAAACTTAACCAATATCTCCGCACCGTCAGGGTCACCCATATGATTTAATCTAATCATAGGTGTATTGCCCATACACTCTAAAATGTTATTATATATCATCATTTTCACCTTTAAAATTATATCGTTTATTTATTATATGATATTATAACAAATATTTTCCATAAATTCAACACCAAATATAGAAATACGTTCAAAGGTTTTAAATTTTTGCAATTCAGGACTTGAAAGAATAAAGTTTTTACTGTATAATACTCTATTAGAAATATTTGTCGGGAGAAATTATGACGCGAAAGTTCCTTTCGCATCATAGCCTCCGGCGGATTAAATTGCACCGCCGAAATTTTCGCACATAAGTGCGAAACGGCGATGTGCATATTAATCTCTTATCATTCCGTTGCCTTGCGGATAGGAGATAAATTTAATTACTATTTATGCTGACGCAAGGCGGCGGAATGGAGATTAAAATATGCATAAAATTGGTTTTGATAATGATAAGTACCTGCGTATGCAATCAGAGCATATAATGGAAAGAATTTCACAGTTTGGCGGCAAGCTGTATCTTGAATTCGGAGGCAAGCTTTTTGACGACTATCACGCATCAAGAGTTTTGCCGGGTTTTCAGCCTGACAGCAAGCTGAGAATGCTGTTAAAGTTAAAGGACAGAGCCGAAATAGTAATCGCCATTAATTCCTCTGATATAGAGAAGAATAAATTACGCGGAGATTTGGGTATTACCTACGACTTAGACGTAATACGTCTGATTGACTGTTTCAGAAATGTTGGTCTTTATGTGAGCAGTGTTGTTATGACGCAATTCAGAGGGCAACCAACGGCAGAGGCATTTCAAAAGCGTCTTAACTCTCTCGGCGTCAAGGTCTACCGCCACTATCCCATAGATGGTTATCCCTCAGATATATCAAAAATCGTAAGTGATGATGGTTACGGAAAAAATGAGTATATAGAAACAACTAAGGAATTGGTAATCGTCACCGCCCCCGGTCCCGGCAGCGGAAAGATGGCAACTTGCCTCTCTCAGTTATATCACGAATACAAGAGAGGTATAAAGGCGGGATATGCTAAGTTTGAAACCTTCCCTATCTGGAATATTCCTCTTCAGCACCCTGTCAATCTCGCCTACGAGGCGGCAACCGCCGACTTAAATGACGTAAATATGATTGACCCGTTCCACCTTGAAGCATATGGCACAACCACGGTAAACTACAATCGTGATGTTGAGATTTTCCCCGTTGTAAAGGCAATGTTTGAGAAAATCGCAGGACAATGTCCTTATAAGTCACCAACAGATATGGGTGTAAATATGGCAGGCAACTGCATAATAGATGATGATGCGACAAAAGATGCCTCCGGACAAGAAATTTTACGCAGATACTACACCGCATTGTGCGACCACAGAAAGGGGCTTGCAAGTGAGGAAACAGTATTGAAGCTTGAATTATTGATGAAGAAGGCAGAAATATCCGTTGACAACCGCAGTGTTATCGGCCCTGCTCTGCAAAAGGCGGCACTTACGGGCAGCCCCGCAAGTGCAATTGAGCTACCTGACGGCAGAATACTTACAGGCAAAACCTCAGAACTTTTGGGGGCCTCCTCTGCTCTGTTGCTCAACGCCTTAAAGACACTTGCAGGCATAGATGACAGCGTGCATCTTATCTCCCCTGAGGTAATCGAACCTATACAGCATCTCAAGGTTGACCATTTGGGCAATCGCAACCCTCGTCTGCATACTGACGAAGCACTTATTGCCTTGTCAATTTGTGCGGCAACAGACTCTAATGCGGAATTGGCAATGGAACAGCTTGGCAAACTGCGTGGCTGTGAAGCACATTCCTCGGTTATTCTATCCTCCGTTGATGATAAGGTATTCAGACGCTTGGGTGTAAATCTCACCTGCGAGCCTGCATATCAAAATAAATAAAATAAAAATGCTGTGACACACCAATGTGCACAGCATTTTTATTTATATTCTGCTTATTACTGACTTATAAATCTCATACAGGTCCAGCTTTTCGTCAAGATATATCTCGTCGGCAAGAATTGCCTGAAAAATCAGCATATCAAGTCCGTTCATTATCTTAAGTCCCAGCTTTTCTGCATCTTTTAAAAGCTTAGTCTTTGGCGGAGCATATATCAAATCAGACACTATCGCATAATCAGGCAACGCCTTTAAAAATGACGTGTCATCAAAATCGCCGTCGTTCCCCTCCATACCAAGAGGAGTCGCATTAATAAGTATATCTGCTGCTTTACAGTTAGCTGTAATATTTTCGATTGAAAATTCTCCGCATTCAATATTTTCACTTCCGATATACTTAACTATTTCCTCTGCCTTCTCTATGGTTCTGTTTAATATAACTATGCTCTCTGCACCACATTCCGTCAACTTCTTTGCAATGGTTCGCACAACTCCGCCTGCACCGAGAATAACAATTCTCTTATTATTTGGGTCACAACCTTTATTTATTAAAGCCTGTATATATCCGTCGGAGTCTGTATTATATCCGTACAGCTTTCCGTCTTTGACCTTAACAGTATTTACCGACCTGAACTTCTCAGCATCCTCAGAAATCCCCTCTAAATACGGCAACACATCTACTTTAAGAGGCATAGTCAAGTTAAAGCCGTCAAGATTTGACTTTGCATATTCCAAAAAGCTCTCCAAATCTTCTTTTTTTATATCATATTTTTCATATTTGTATTCAACATTGATGCTATCCAAAGCCGCTCCGTGTATTTGCGGAGAACGGCTATGAGCAATCGGATGTCCTATCACAGCAATTTTTAACATTGAGCTACCTCTTTAGTTTCATCAGGCGATACTGCATTGGCTAACAAATAATCAATAGCCAAAGTATAGCTCATAAACCCAAGCCCGCATATCTGACCGACACAGGCAGGAGCTATTACCGAATGATGCCTGAACTCTTCACGCTTATGTATATTGCTTATATGAACCTCAACAGTGGGGATATCGACAGCTTTAATGGCATCGTGTATCGCATAGCTGTAATGGGTATATGCACCTGCATTTATCACTATTCCGTCACAGCTTCCAAGACAGTAGTGAATATAGTCTATAATCTCACCCTCGCCGTTGCTTTGAACAACAACTGCCTCTGCCCCTGCTTTTTCGGCATAATCTTCGATATATGTCTCTAAATCGGCGTAGGTTTGATTGCCGTATATATCAGGCTCACGCATACCTGTCAAATTGAGGTTTGGTCCGTTAATTACCATTATTTTCATCAAAATTACCCCCTTATATTTTTTCTAAAAGTTTTTCTATCTTTTTAATTGCAGCATTGGCATCTTTGTCGTTCAAAACTCTTTCGTCACAAGCCGCAATGTACCTTTCATATCTCTCTTTATACAAGTCAAATACTCTCTCTGCCCCGCTTGCCAGCAAGGGTCTGTTTGACGTTCTTACGTCACTCACTATATTTTCGGGCGGACGGTCGATAAACAGCACATATGCACCTGACTCCCTCATCAGCTTGACGTTTTCATTATTCAAAATAATTCCTCCGCCTGTGGCAATGACGTAACCATTGCCCAGCAGTTTCTTAAGAATTTGTGTTTCGCACTTTCTGAAATACTTTTCGCCTCTGTTTTTAAATATTTCAGGAATACACCTGCGTTCACTTCTTTCGATTTCTATGTCCGTATCAACAAATTCTCTGCCTGATTTTTTTGCTATACCTCTGCCCAAAGTGCTCTTTCCGCACCCGGGCATACCTATCAAAATTATATCTCTCATCTATGTTCACCATCTGAATTTGTGTAGTTACCCAACAAAATAAGATTTATTGTCATCTGTGCAATCTCCTCGGTTATTGCTCTGACCTCGGCATCTCTCAGGTTGCCCGTATAATCCGCAAAGAATTTATACTCAAACGGTTTTTCTCTGACGGGTCTTGACTCAAGCTTTAACAGATTTAATCCGCCGTGGGCAAAGCTGCTCAATACCCTGTATAAAGCTCCGCTTTCGTGGTCAAGATTAAATACAATGCTTACCTTTGACGCATCATCACTTACCTCAGGCTTTGTTGAAATAACTACAAATCTTGTTGTGTTGCAATCAACGCTGTTGATATTCTTAGCCAGAATTTCAAGCCCGTATATCTCAGCGGTCCTCTCAGACGCAATCGCCGCATATGAAACATCGTTCATCTGTGCAACCGACTTTGCGGAAAGTGCCGTACTGTAATGTGATATACACTCCACGTCACCCAACGACTTTATAAAGTCAGGGCATTGCAAAAAGGCTTGCTCGTGGGAATACAGCTTCTTTATATCGGTCGTTTTTGTTCCCTTTACGCCCATCAGGCAATGTCTGATGGGTATATACTCCTCGCCTACTATGTATAGCTTTCTTTCCGCAAGTAAGTCCATAACCTCCGCTATCACTCCTGCGGAAGAATTTTCAATGGGAAGAACAGCGTAGTCCGCACCATTATTCGTCAGTGCATCAAATGCATCAACAAATGCGGAAACGTATATTTTTTCACACTTATTTTCAAAGAATTTTTCAGCCGCCTCTTCGCTGTAAGAGCCTTCATATCCAAAGCATACTACCTTTGGATTATCTTTTCTTGCAACTGAATTTTCGAGCAATTCCGAACAAACTCCACACTTTTCGCCTGAAATCAGCTTTTTTTGATATGTACGGCTGATTGCCATTATTGAATTAAAGAACTCGTAGACCTCATTGGACACGTCTTTGTCCTTGTCCTCAATCAGGTTTAGCTTATTTTCCAAAAGCTGTTTTTCTCTGCCTGAGTCCAGAACGGGCATATCGTTTCTCTTTTTATATTCACCAACCTGTCCGCACAGTCTCATTCTCTCTATAAACATTGGCAAAAGCTCTCTGTCTATTTTATCTATACCATCTCTCAATTGTTCAAGCTCGTTCATAACCTACTCCTCGTTATATAACTATTTGTCTAAAACCATATCTAACATAGCAATGGCAGTTGCACATTCCGCAACTATTGCGGCACGATGCACAATACACGGGTCGTGCCTGCCCTTTATCGCTATTTCAGTGTTTTCCTTTGTGTCAATATTCACAGTTTTCTGCACGGAAGCGATTGACGGCGTAGGCTTTAACGCAAGCCTGAACACAATAGGCATACCGTTTGTTATACCTCCGTTTATACCTGCATTATTGTTTGTATATGTTTTAACAACATCATCTTCAATATAAATTTCATCATTTGCCGCCTTTCCGTCAGCTGTGGCAAAATCAAAGCCCAAACCAAACTCAATTCCCTTAACCGCAGGAATTGAAAACATCATTGACGACAATCTGCTTTCAACAGAACCAAAGAAAGGCGCGCCTATACCTGCCTCAACACCGCAGATACAAACCTCCACCCTGCCTCCGACAGAATTTTTATCGCATCTGTATTTGTCAATTTCCTCTTTCATTTTTTCGGCACATTCGCCGTCAATAACAGGGAAGTCCATCTTTGACAGCTCTTTAAGCAATTCCTTATGGGTATTCACCATATCAAAGGGCTTGTCGCAAACGACTCCCACTTGCATAATATGAGCACTTGTATATATACCTTTTTCCTCTAAAATTTGTTCTGCGACCGCCCCTGCAAACACCAGCGGTGCGGTTATTCTACCTGAAAAGTGTCCACCGCCTCGGTAATCTCTGCTCTCGCCGTACTTACAAAGAGCGGTAAAATCTGCGTGTGACGGTCTTAAAATCTCGGGATTGTAGTCCTTAGAACGCATATCAGTATTAAAAATCACTGCCGTTAAAGGCGTACCCGTTGTCTTTCCGTTAAAAAACCCTGACAAAATCTGAAATTCATCTGCCTCTGCTCTTGATGTAGAAAGCTTATTCCGCCCGGGTGCACGTCTTTTCATCTGCTCGGCAACTCTGTCCAAATTCAACTCAAATCCTGACGGCAAGCCATCAATCACAATGCCGATACCCTTGCCGTGCGACTCTCCGAATATTGTTAGTTTTATTTTTTCGCCCCAAACATTCACAGTAATCTCTCCTACAATTCAATTTATCTCAATGTTTCGTATACATCAAAAAAGTCGGGATATGACTTCTTAACGGCGGTCTGAGCACCAAGAATGGTAATCTCATCACCCTCACACCGACAAGCAGCAATAGCAAGCGCCATTGCAATTCTATGGTCGTTTCTTGCCGAAACAGTCTGACAGCTTGCGGTCTGACCTCCGTTAATTTTAATATAATCTCCGCCCTCTTGTATATCAATCCCAAGCCGCGAAAGCTCATCGCATATTGCTGACAATCTGTCGCTTTCCTTCATTCTCAAACGGCCTGCGTTTATTATGTTGCTTTCTCCATTGCAAAAGGACAGCATAACCGCAACTGTCGGTATCAAGTCAGGTATATTCCTTGCATCTACCGTTATGCCGTGCATATTGGCAGTGTGCTTTGCTTTAATACCGTCTGCCGTCTTTTCAATCTTACCGCCTGCCCTTTTAACTATATCAATAATCTCTCTGTCACCCTGCAAGCTGTGTTCGGGCAGACCTAAGCACTCAACATCACAGCCGATTGCACCTGCAGTTAAGAAAAATGCCGCCTGAGAGTAATCCCCCTCTACCACCATATCCTTTGCTTTGTATGATTGGTTTCCCAATATTGCATATTTCAAATATTGTTTGTTTTCAACCTTTATACCAAAGCCGTCTATGGTATCAAGAGTCATATCAATATAACCTGTGGACTCGGGACTTTCGGTAATCACAATTTCGCTGTTCTTATCAAGCAACGGCAAAGCAAATAAAAGTCCTGATATAAACTGCGAGCTGATGTTGCCCGCAATCATAAACACGCCCGGCTTCAGCTTTCCCTTTGTACGTATGTAGTCGCCACCGATTTCATAGGTTATTCCGCATTTATCAAACATATCAAAATACGGCTTCATAGGTCTTTGCAAAAGTCTGCCGTGACATATGAATTTTATATCTTTTCCCGTCAGCAACGCAATAGGAATTAAAAATCTGAGAGTTGAACCGCTTTCACCGCAATCAATCTCTATCTCCTTGCCTGTAAGCTTGCGTCTGCCTGCAGTAAACTTAACCCTTTTCTGCTTTTGATTATAGCTATACTTATAGCCAAGTGCACGCAATCCGCCCAATGTTGCAGATATATCCTGCGACATAGAGATATTGCTGACGACACAATCGCCCTCAGATAAAGCCGCCGCAATTACAGCACGGTGTGCCATACTTTTTGACGGCGGAATATTTACTTTTCCCTTTAGCATTGCAGGTTTAATGGTTACGTTATCCATAGCTGCCCTCCTGTGAAGATATTTTTAAATTCGTTTGTCAAAGATTAAATCGCGTAAAATAAAGATAATTTGGCTTATTATTGTTTATTTTCTCTGCTTGCTCTCCGCACAAATATAAATCCAAAATAATTTTATTGAATAATGGCCCAAAGCCCATACAGTTGCCAAGCCCAACTGCATTGAAAAAATTATTTTGGATTTGGCGAAGAATTTTCCGCAATTTTGTGTCCTAAGATATTTTTAAATACTCTGTCTGTCGATTTTGTGAATAACAGCATCACCTATGCGATTTAGTAAAATCAGATTTATCATACCCCCGTCGCTTTTTTTATCCACTCCGGCTGATGCCAGCAATTCCTCTTTTGTCAAATCATACGCTGTGGGCAAATTATAATTTTTAAGAACAGCCTCAATCTTTTCAGCTGTACCCTTAGGAGTCACATTATGCTCCTCTCCCCATAACGCCGCCATAACCATTCCTGCCGCAACCCCCATTCCGTGAGTCACCGACGAGAAGTTAAACTTCTTTTCAATTGCGTGTCCAAAGGTATGCCCAAAATTCAAAATCATTCTTCTGCCTGTGTCAAATTCATCTTCCTCGACAATTTCACTTTTTATCCTGCAACAAGTATATACTATTTCTTCAATTTTTGCAAATAATTCTTCATTGTTTTTTATATTTGACAATAGCTCAAATAATTCCGCATCACAAATTGCACCATACTTTATGACCTCAGCCATACCATCACTTAAGATTTTATCGGATAAAGTCTTAAGTGTATCGGCATCCGCAATGACGGCCTTCGGCTGACAAAAGCTACCCACAAGGTTTTTGCCCTGAGGCAAATTGACTGCCGTCTTGCCGCCAACGCTTGAATCCACCTGTGCCAATAATGTTGTAGGGATTTGAATAAAGTCCACACCACGCAGAAAAGTCGCTGATGCAAAGCCTGTCAAATCGCCAACTACGCCGCCACCCAATGCGACTATTAAATCTGTTCTTGTAATACCTTCTTCAAGCAGCCTTGTGTAAACATATTGCAGAGTTTCAAAGGACTTACTCTTCTCTCCCGCATCTACTGTTATAAGGGATACATCATAATCTGCAAGTGCTTTTGTGACTTTTTCCGCATACAATGTTCCAACATTTTCATCTGTGATTATCGCAATCCGTTTCCCATTAAAAATTTCGGATACGATTTCGCCTGTTTTTTCAAGCAAGCCGCTCCCTATATGAATATTATATTCTCTCCCCGGAATATTCACCTTTAATATTTTCATAACACAATCCCCTTTTTTGGTTCTCTTTTAAGTATATCCTCTTTATTGTTACGAACAATTTTCAGCATTTCATATAAGCTCTTTTCATCCTTTTCGGATATTGCGTTTCTCATCTTAGTCAACGAATTAATGTACTTGTCAATTTCTTTGACAGTATTACTGCCGTTTATCATAAAAAGTTCTGTCCACAATTCAGGGTTGATAAGAGCAACCCTTGTACAATCACGAAAAGCACCTGCCGTATATGCCAGATTAATCCTGTCGTCAAAGTCTAAGCACAGTGCAGACGCAGCTATGTGCATCAAATCACTTGTATACGCAATCAACTCATCGTGTATTTTGGGAACACATACATCAATTCTTGTAGCCCCCATATACTCTGCCATATCGTAAATCAGTCTTATTCCGTCTTTCGATGATTTTTCTGACGGAGTTATAATAAAACCGCAGTTTTTGTAAAGGTCAGGGTCAGCATTCACAAATCCGTCAACCTCTTTACCTGCCATTGGGTGTCCTCCGACATAGTCAACGCCTTCGGGAAGAACCGCCTCTATCTCGGCTGATATTTTTGTCTTGACTCCGCAAAATTCGGTTAAAACCGCTCCCTTTTTAAAAGCGGCTTTATTATCACCGACTATCCTCGGTATGCTGTTGGGATATGTGGCAATGATTATCAGGTCAGAACCATCAATAGCCTCTGCAACACTTTTTGCAGCTTTGTCAATGGCACCCCTTTCGAGAGCCATACCCATTACATCATCACTTTTATCAAAACCGATAACCTCGGCATTGTTAAAACCTTTCAAAGCATACGCTGCGGAACCGCCTATTATGCCTAAACCAATAATCGAAATTCTGAAGTGGCTTTCCATCGTATTCCTCCAAATATATTATACTTCAATTCCTAAGTTCTTTCCCATATTACGCAACTTTGTCATCAAGTCATCAAACTGTTTAGGGTCAAGTGACTGTGCTCCGTCACATAACGCTTTTTCAGGGCAGTTGTGAACTTCAACAATAAGACCGTCTGCACCGATTGCCATAGCCGCAAGCGATAGAGGTTCTACCATCCATCTTCTGCCGGCTGAGTGTGACGGGTCAACAACAACAGGCAAATGACTGAGCTTCTTGACAGCGGGAATAGCACTTAAATCAAGAGTGTTTCTTGTGTATGTTTCAAATGTTCTGATACCTCGTTCACAGAGTATTACGTTTTCGTTTCCGCCTGCCATAATGTATTCAGCAGACATAAGCCATTCCTCGATTGTTGCGGATAAGCCTCTCTTTAACAGAATAGGCTTTGACGCTTTGCCCAGCTCTTTGAGCAAGTCAAAGTTCTGCATATTTCTTGCGCCAACCTGAATAATATCAACATCACTTTCAAACTTCTCAACCATCTTAGGTGACATAATCTCTGTAACAATAGGAAGACCTGTGTTAGCCTTTGCCTCTTTCAACAGTTCAAGCCCCTCAAGTTCTAAGCCTTGGAAAGAGTATGGTGAGGTTCTCGGCTTGAATGCACCTCCACGCAATAGAGTTGCACCGCTGTTTTTAACGCTTTCAGCAACTTCTACAATCTGGTCGTGATTTTCAACAGAGCAAGGGCCTGCAATTACAGTGAACTTCTTTCTGTTTCCTATTTCTGCGTTTCCTACCTTTACAACTGTGTCAACAGGGTTAAAGGTTCTGCTAGCCTTTTTGAAGGGCTCTGCCACACGCATTACCTTGTCAACGTGAACATTCATCATAAGTGTGTTAGGGTCAATTTTACTTGTATCGCCTATAAGACCTAAAATTGTGCTCTGCTGTCCCTCTGTCACCTGAACATCAAGTCCCATATCTTTGATGTAGGATATTATTTTATCTACATCCTCTTTTGTTGTTTTTGGGTTTAAACATACTACCATAATAATTTCTCCATTCCGCCACCTTGTATGGCTATATTTTGTAAAATTCTAATGCAACAAAAAAGGCAGGTTCCTTTGAACCTGCCAGAGCTATACATAATATTTAACTCTATATTAAACCAGTCCAAAGGTCTGAGATTTTCTACACAAAAACAAGCCGTAGCCAAAAAAGCTAAAGCTAAAGTAATATTTGTTAAACAGTGCAGAAGGCTTAATATTACTCATTTCCTTTGTCCTTTCTTAATTTTTTTGTATGACATCGTTTCGAAACTTCTTATATATTACTCTTTTTTTACATATTTGTCAAGACTTTTTTCCATTTTTATTTTATCTTTTTATTTTATCTCTGCCGAAGCTTTAACACAACAACCGTCATATCGTCGGAATTTTCGCCCTGCAGAGCCTTTGCCATATCAATTATTCTGTCGGCAAGCTCCTGTGCCGGCATCTCTCTGTCCGCCTCCTCTACCGCTGATTTAATCCAATTTTCATATCCCTTTTTCATCTGCAAACCGTCGCTCAAAAGTACAACAATATCGTTCTCCTCTAAATTATAGGCAAAGCTCTCTATCTCAACTCCTTGAATGACACCCACGGGCAGAGATGCCGCTCTTATTGTTTCAACACCGCCCTGACGTTTAATATAGCTTGGCTCCGCTCCGTTTTTAATAAACTCCGCCTCACCGCTGAATAAATCTATAACGCACATATCAACTGTTGCAAACGCCTCGTTTGCGGACTTCATAACCATTATTGAATTTATAAGCCTTACCGCAATGGTCTTGTCAAAGCCTGCCTCCAAAAAGTCACCCAGCAGCCTGACGGTTGCACCGCTGTCTCTCGACGCCTTGTGTCCTGTTCCCATACCATCACTTAACGCCGCCGCAAATTTGCCGTCACTTAAATATCTTACAACGCAGTTGTCGCCGTTTTCATCTCCTGCACTTTTGCCTGCAATTCCCGTTTCCACCATATACCCCTCAGGCTGAGAGAACTTCAGCATTATCTCGCCTGTCTCTTTTCTAACGATGCCGTTCATAACAAGTCTTGTACCAAGCACCGCTTTAAGTGCTGTTTCGGAGGCACGCCTGCACACGTCAATAGAAGTATTCTCTTCTACCTCTATGTATACCGAAAATCTGCCCTTTACATTAATTGCCGCAGAAAGACTGACAACTCTGACACCCTTATCCTCAAGCCGTATCCTTATTTCTTCTTCTGATGAGCTGTCAATTCTCTCCTCATACATCTCGTCTGCTATGCTGTCCAATATCTGTGCAACACTTCCAAGCTGTTCCCCTGCCAACTCTCTGTTTTCCTGAAGCTTGCTTTTCCATACACAATTAATCTTATATATTTCAAAAAACCTGTTCATTTCTTTGACAATTCCGCGTAACCTCAAGCACTTCTTTGAAAAATATTCGTTGACATCACTTTCGGTAAGCTCGCCCTTTCTCTCCATCACCTCAAGCATATGAAAAAGGGATTTGTACGTATTATTAAAATTATTAACCCAACATTCGCTCATTCTCGAACACTCTCTGCATACCCTGTCGGCAGTTCTGTCAAACATCATAGACACATCCTCCATATCCACGTTGTTCTGCTTGTCCGACAAATCGAGAAATGTCTCGGCAAGTATCCTAAAGGAGCTCGCCGCCGTATTCAGTCTTGTTTTTATATATTCTTTTAAACGTTCACTGTCTGAATTATCCGTTGTCAATCCACCAATTCTTCCTATTCTTCTTATAAGCGATTCTGATGTAAACATAGTCAGCATAACAGATAGGGGAATATCCAGATAGCCGATAACCTCTGTTCTTTCGCCAAGGAAAACGCAACCGCCGATAACTACTGCCGATATTGCCAATACACTTGCGGTTTTGCCATATTTCGACAGTGTACCGCAGACGATACCTCCCACAGCAAAAATCGCCATATATACAGTCATATCACTTTCCGCTCCCAATATGCCTCCTATTACAATTCCACACACGGCACCAACACCTGTGCCTCCGCACATAGCAAAAACAACAGTTGCCCATATGCCGACTATATTTGCAACCCCAACAAAGCCGTCAAGAGATATGCTTTTAAGCCCCAAAAGCATAATTGTCATCAGTATATAAAAACATACTTTTTCTTCTCTGTTCATTGAATATACTGCGTTTTTGTGTCCGTTTAATATAATTTTATTTTTTTCAAATACAAAAGCACCAACAACCGCAAGGGCCGTATCACATACAATCCATATCCACTCACCGAGAGAAAAGCCTGTCCATATCATACCGCACAATCTTCCGAGTGCCGTAACAACTCCCGCCGCCGCAATGCACGCATAATCGGGAATATCACAGTCGCCTCTGTCGGCAACAAATAAAAAAGCCATATACCCAATTGTCGCAAATATATATTTGCCCGAAATATTAATATCAAACAGGCTTAAATACCCTGCACACACCATCAAACAGCTAATCAACGCCTTTTTGGAAAAACGCCTTTCCATTGCCATATACGACACACCAAAGGGTGCCAACACATAAAACGCAGTCCCCCTTGCAAGCAGCAGTCCTATCAATCTAATCAGTACATCATATTTCCTTATTCTCTCCTTTTTCGGTGCGGCTCCCTCTTGATTTATCCGAACCTCACATAATTCTTTTGTATTTTCCATTATACCACCCCTTTATTAAACATAAAATATTATATCCATAATTTTCCATTTTTTGTGTCGAACGGAGGTAGGTATAAGAAAAATATTCACGACTTATTATGACATATTCAGCTTTAAAAGTGCTAAGCCTCCGACTATTGCAAGCATAACAGCAGTCACTGCAATTACGGCAATTTTCTTTCGGTTTTTGTGTTTTGCCCTGCAAGGCAACGCACGCTCTACTTTTTTGATATAGTTATTAATTATCTCCTGAGCCTCAGCAACAATTCCGCTGCCCACATCTTTTATGGGTTCTGCATCATTTGATTTTAAAATAAATATTGCCTGTTCAATAGAGTTCGACCTTATATTGCTTATAATTACCGCTCTTTTTCCATTTTTATCCAACATATGCATTTCCTCCAAATTTTATATGCTTTTACTTGTAAATATTGTTGACATAAATCTGTAATACTATACCTTATTTGTTTGACATTTCCTCTGATTTGTGCTATTATTTTGAAAAGACATTTTAATAAATTCTATGGGAGGAAGAAAATGAACAACACAATTAAAACAAAAGATATGGTAACATCAGCACTGCTGATTGCAATAGGTATTCTTATTCCGATGATATTTACGGGTTTTCCGTTCAGAATTGTTGTCGGTCCGTATAGTGCGACACTTATGGCACACGTTCCTGTAATCATTGCAATGTTTATATCACCTGTTACGGCAATATTCACAGCAGTAGGTACAACCATAGGCTTCTTCTTTACTGCACCTGTTATAGTTGCTGTACGTGCGGCATCTCATATTGTATTTGCAATTATGGGTGCATATTTACTTAAAAAAGGTATGGGAGCTATTCCTCTTTGCCTTTTGACCGGTATCGTTCACGCAGGAATTGAGGCATTAATCGTTTTGGTATTCTTTACTACAGGTATGAGCACACCTGCCGAAGGATATTCCGTAATCTCAATGGTAATCATTACGGCGGGCGGCACATTCGCACATCACTGCGTTGACTTTATAATCGCATACATTGTTGCAAAGGCTTTGGCATCAGCTAAACTTATGTCAAATGTTCCTGAACTTATTTAATCGGGTGAAATACTATGAACTACAAAAACTTAGCGGAAAAACTTATTCCAAACCTTGAAAAGAGAAATTTTGAAGCATACTATTGTGACAATAGAGAACAGGCTTTAGACAAAGCCATATCATTAATAGACAAAAACGGCACTATCAGTTGGGGAGGCTCTAAGACTCTCAAAGACCTCAACCTGATTGAAGTGCTTAAAGAAAATGATTACAAGCTAATCGACAGAGATTCCGCCTCAACTCCTGAGGAGCGTAACGAGCTTATGAAACAAGGGCTTACCGCCAATACGTTTTTAACAAGTTCAAACGCCATCACAGAGGACGGTATCCTGGTAAACATTGACGGCAACGGCAATCGTGTTGCGGCAATGTGCTACGGACCTGACAGCGTAATTGTTATTGCAGGAATGAACAAGCTGTGTGAAACAGTTGAGGCTGCCGTAGACCGCGTACATAATGTTGCGGCTGTTAAAAATGCCGAACGCTTTGGACTTACCAAAACAGGCTGTTCAAAAGGCAAATGTGTAAACTGTCTGTCAGACGAATGTATGTGCTCTTACATTGTAAAAACACGCAGGAGCAAGGTAAAAGGCAGAATAAAAATCATTCTCGTAGGTGAAGAATTAGGATTTTAAAAAGGGGCTATCTCACTAAAAAGGTGAGATAGCCCTAAAAATTTGCACAATAAGACGATAGCCAACCGTCAGGGGCAATTTTTGTATGAGATAAAATCGGCTTAAAAAAAAGCAAAATTGAAAAGTTCGTAAAATGACGAGCTTCGTTTTGTGTACCCATAATTCAAAAAAAATTTAAAATCCACATTTTGGGCGGGAAAAGAGGGCGATGCCTCAACTCAGTGAAAATTCACTTATTGAGACACGCCCTTCACCTTTTTTATAATCACATACCGAATATAAAATTATATGTAAGAGCAATGATAATTCCCAGAACGGCACCTGCAAAAACCTCAACAGGCTTATGTCCCAGCAATTCCTTTAGCTTTTCTTCTTTTTTGACAGGCGAGGATTCCTCCAACGCATCAATAATCATATTAATAACCGACGCCTGCTTGCCTGCCGCACGGCGAACCCCGGAGGCATCATACATAACCACAAAAGCCAACGCACAGCATATCACAAATGTGGTGGAACCCAATCCATCGTGTATGGCAACGGAGGTGGCAAGAGATGTCACTATCGCCGAGTGCGATGATGGCATACCGCCTGAACCCATAAATCTTGTCCAGTCGATTTTTCCGTCTCTGATACACACAAGTATTCCCTTTATCAGACACGACAATGCCCACGAAAGAATTACTACTATAAATGTTGTATTATTAATTAATTGCGTAAAATACATTAAATTCATCCTACCCCTAATAATTTCTCTTTAATAAATAGTCAGCAAGACAGGAGAAAAATTCACCCTTTTCACCCAAAGGCTCAAGTGCAGCCTTTGCCTCTTGCGTACATTTTTCAAGATACTCCTTTGCTGAATTCATACCCAATATTGTTACATATGTACTCTTTCCGCTTTTCTCGTCACTGCCTATCGGTTTGCCGAGAACCGCCTCGTCACCCTCAAAATCCAATATATCATCTTTTATTTGAAAGGCAAGTCCCAGCTTTTCCGCAAAGCTGTCCAATATGTCTATATATTTATCGCCTTTATTGCTATCGGCACACAGACATCCGCATTTTACAGCCGCCCTAATTAACGCACCCGTTTTGTTGGCGTGAAGATATGACAACTCCTCCAAGGTAACGTCGTTACGTTTTTCGCACTCAAGGTCTACGACCTGACCGCCTATCATTCCGAATACCCCTGAGGCAACAGATAAGCATCTGACTATTTTTAACAGCGACTCATAACTGACTGACTTATACCTGCTTTTGTCAGACAAAATCTCAAATGCGGAATTTAAAAGTCCGTCACCTGCAAGCAGAGCAATATCCTCTCCAAAGACCTTGTGACAGGTGGGTCTGCCCCGTCTTAAATCATCATTGTCCATACACGGCAAATCATCGTGTATCAGGGAGTAATTATGTATACATTCCACCGCAAGAGCGACAGATGCCGCATCCTCCATATCTGCACCGTAAATCTCTGCCGCCGCCTGAACAAGCACGGGTCTAAGCCTCTTGCCGCCTGCGGTAATCGCATATTCCATAGCATCAAGCACATTTTTCTGCGGAATATTAAGAGGTTTGAAGTATTCTTCTATCTCTTTTTCAACCGCTTTTAAATATATATCATATTGCCCATTAAAATCCATAGTCACACCTCTGCTATTCAGCATTAAATGGCTGCTCTGTCATTTCACCGCTATCACGGTTTTTCATCAAAATTGTGATTTTCTGTTCTGCGGCATTTAATGCGTTGGTACATTCTTTGGTAAGGCCTACACCCTTTTCGAAAAGCTCAATCATTTTATCGAGGCTGACCTCGTTATCCTCAAGAGCCTTAACAACCTGTTCAAGCTCACTCAAATTCTTTTCAAAACTGTTTTTATCACTCATTACATTCACCTTTATTAATCAATAACTTCTGCTTTAAAATCGCCGTCCGATACCCTTATGGTAACCTTGTCACCTGCACTCACCTGAGATACAGACCTGATAACCGCCCCTGAAGAATTTTTAGCAAAGGCATAACCCCTGCCGAGAGTTCCCAAGGGACTTAGTGCATCAAGCTTTGCGGCGTTTTCCGCTACCTTTTGACGTTTTGCGGCAACCGCCGATTTGCACGCTGTTTCAAACATATGTGCAAGATTGTCAAGATACTGTCTGTCGCTGTCAATGTTACGCAACGGGTTTTTAAATACCGCTCTGTCCTTGCATTTTTCAATCTGTAATCTTCGGTTTTCTATAATCCTCAACGCCTGCCTGTACATCATTTTATAGACATTGTTAAACTTTTCGGCAAGTTCAATCTGCGAGGGAACAACAAGCTCTGCCGCAGCAGACGGTGTAGGTGCACGCAAATCGGCAACAAAGTCCGATATGGTAAAATCAATCTCGTGCCCCACCGCTGATACTATTGGTATCTCACTGTTATAAATGGCACGGGCAACAATCTCCTCGTTAAAGGACCACAAGTCCTCAATAGAGCCGCCGCCTCTGCCGACAATTAACACATCTGCTATCTTGGATTTGTTAAAATACTCTATCGCCTCTACAATGCTTGCGGCGGAATTTTCGCCCTGAACCAAAACGGGATATAACACAATATCCGAATAGGAAAAACGTCTTGTAAGCACATTGATTATATCGCGGATAGCCGCTCCCGTAGGAGCGGTAACAACGCCGACCTTCTTAGGATATTTAGGCAAAGGCTTTTTATGTACGGGGTCAAAAAGCCCCTCTGCCGCAAGCTTTATCTTAAGCTGTTCAAAGGCGGCATACAAATCGCCTTGTCCGTCCTGTTGCATATCGTCTATATATAATTGATATTGACCGTCACGTTCGTACACGCCAATTCTGCCGTGTGCAATAACTTTTGTACCATTCTGCGGCTTAAAATTCAATTTTGACGCACTGGAACGAAACATAACAGCACGGATAACTCCGCTGTCATCCTTTAAAGACATATACATATGCCCTGAAGAATGAGCCTTGAAGTTTGAAAGCTCACCCTTGACAAGGATATCGCAGAGTATATCATCTCTCGCTATTACATCTTTTACATATAAATTGACCTGAGTAACAGATAAAGCCTTTCTTTCCTCAATCATAATCAGTTGAATTTCTCCTTAATTTTGCCCATTATTCCGTTAATAAACGGAGCCGCCTCTTCACCTTCAAATTCTTTGGCAAGGGCAACAGCCTCATTTACCGAAACGGCTGACGGAATGTCGTCAATATACATAATCTCATAAACACCAAGACGCAAAACAGCGAGGCTGACAGATGAAAGTCTGTCAACATCCCAATCCTTTGAAAATTCGTTTATGACATTATCTATTTCCTCTTTTTTGGAGATAACGCCCTTAACAACGTCTTCAATATAACCGCTTTGGTCTGCGGCATTGTTTTCCTCAAAAAATCTCTCTAATAAAAGCTCCATATCGTCAGGCTGAAATTTATACTGAAAAAGCAATAAAAACGCCTGCTCTCTCGCTTGTCTTCTGTTCATATTACCTATCCTATTCCTCTGTTACTTCAACGCTTTCACTATTTTCGGCAACAGCCTCCTGCTTTGCATCATCTGCAGGAACATTTATTCCGTCAACAGATACGTTTACGCTTTCTACATTGATGCCTGTCATTGTTTCTATCTCAGTCTTAACCTTGTCCTGAACCTCCCAGGCAACATCAGGTATATTAGAGCCATACTCTACAACGATTGACAAATCAAGTGCAACCTTGTCGGCATCCTTATTAATTTTAACGCCTTTGGAAAGGCTCTTCTTTCCGAGGAGTTCCGCAAATCCGCCTGCGACACCGCCTGACATACCTGCAACGCCCTTAACTCCCGTTGCCGCCAATGATGCCATAACAGCAACTACTTCGTCAGAAATATTAACTGTTCCGTTGTCCTTAAAAGTTTCAGAGTTTGTTGTTTTATCCATATAAACATCTCCTTTATATAAAGTTATATGCGTATTTACATTTACATTTACATTAGCAACATAGCACACCAAAGGTGTTGCGGTGTGTTATGTTTCAATGTTCTTTCAGGCATCAAAATCTGTGATTTTGTTTATGCCGTAAGGTTATTATAACATATAAATAGAAAATCCAAAGGATTTTCATTCCTCTGCAACGCAGCACGCCAAAGGTGTTGCGGAGTGTTATGTTTCAATGTTCTCTCAGGCATCAAAATCTGTGATTTTGTTTATGCCGTAAGGTTATTATAACATATCAAAAGAAAATCCAAAGGATTTTCATTCCTCTGCAACGAAGCTGAGCTTGCCGATGCGGAGTGTTATGTTCAAATAGCTTTTGTAAAGCTATTATAACACATAAAATTTTATATTACAACAATTTTATTCAAATTATTAAAAATGCATTCCAAAGCCTTTTGTCCTTGGAATGCATATCCTTTTTACAGAGCATTTATCTTTATATTTTTAACGGGAACATTTGTTACCGAAACAATGATATCTTTAATTTGAGCGACCTTCTCGCCGTTTACCTCGCCACCTTGAACCGTTACCGACACGCCGTTTTCGTCAACATAGGCAATGCAATCCGCATATCCCTTTGCTTTGACCTGTGTTTCTATTTTTCTCTCCTTGTCTGCGTGGTCTGCCTCTGCGGCAATCTTTTTTTCGGCATCCTTTTTATTCTCAGTCGATGCATCATTGCTCTTTGTTATTTTTGTCCACTCCTCTGTGGATTGACTTCTTGAAGTATCACGCGTCTGTTTAAGCTTTGTTATTTCGTCTGTGGAAGAACTTTCATTCTTCTGTTCATTGTTTTCGTTCTGTTCTTGATTTTCGCCGTCGCTTACTGCCCCGTCAGACATTTCATTGGCGGCAGGAACCGCTAACGACAGCTGTTCCTTTTCTATATTCCATCTATAATAACCTGCAGTAATGACAAGAGCAACAAGCCCTAACAACAAAATCTGCTTTCCCTTAAACTGAAAATTTTTATTCTGTTTGCTCATAATTCACATACCCCTTCAAAATTAATATGTAATTTTAATTCTGTGCGGTGCAATTCCGAATACAGCCTTGACCGCATCATAGATTTCAAGCCTGACCTTCTCGCTGGAGGCACCCTCTGCCACGACTAAAACTCCCGATACCTCAGGCGTTCTTTCTTCGACTACATAAGGTTCCTCACCGGAAACTTTTCCGCCTTTTACAATTTGGCTTTCGTACTCCTCGTTTTTTGATAATTCAGAGCCGTTTGTCTCCTCTGAAGCTTTGTTTTTGTTGTCACGTGCTAAAACCTTTTCACCTCCGTTGTCAACGCTTATAAACACCGAAACATCTCCTGCTCCGTTAATCTTTTTCAAAATCATTTCAAGTCTGCGTTCCTGCTCTCTTGCAAACCTTTCGACAGTATCGGCATCATTGGTATTCTCTTTTGATGGCGTGTCATTCCCTTCAAAAAAACTGCTGAAAGCCAGAATAACTACTGCCAGAATTATTATTATGATTAAAACTTTATTTGGCTTTTTCTTCTCATAGCCATCTTCAGAAATTTCTCTTTTACTAAGCATATCCCTAAAACTCATTACGGAAATCGCCCCACTTATCGTTGTTACCCTAAAGATTACCGAGTATTTTAACGCAGATAAAACGTAAATTTACCTTTCAAAATCACGGTTCGGTTTTATACTTTCACCCTAAATACTTTATGCTTATGCACCCATCATCTATTCCATATATATTTTTCAAGGCATCCACACACCTGTTATCAAGTCTCTCACCTCTGTCTGCATCAACTGTTATCCATACATTTTTTATTACCCCAAAGCTGTCCTCGTCTTCGCTGACATCACACTTGATGTCAAATTCCAAATCAGAATATTTCTTTACTTCTTCTGTCATATTCTTACAAAGATTATCCTTGTATATCCTTAAAACTTCGTTTCTTTGTGCCTCCTCAGGTACTTCAATCATTGCATATGTT
Source organism: uncultured Ruminococcus sp. (assembly GCA_902791425.1). Lineage (GTDB taxonomy): Bacteria > Bacillota > Clostridia > Monoglobales > Monoglobaceae > UMGS1820. Next base: position 28,272 of record CADAVS010000001.1, on the reverse strand, counting down.
TCAGGCTCCATAAAGCTTATATCAACCTCTGTCTTTTTGCTCGCAAGCGGTGACAGAACAGCCAGGCACAGCATAAGACCGATTGCCAAATGTATATATTTTTTGTATACGCCGCCGGGCAAAATCATCTCACACAGAGAGCCAAACACAATAATGCCGGCAAGCGTCATTGTCCATTCTCTTAAAAATTCCGCCATATTAATCTCCATTTCGTCATATGCCAATCCACCTATCCGCCGAACATAACGGCACTGTTTCCCGCATTTATAAGTATTGTTATAACGATTATAAACATTACCGTGACAGCCACCACTATAGAAAACAGCACCGCAACGGAGTCCGCAAGTCTTGATATACAATTTATCAGCTTGGGCTCTGACACAGGCTCTGCAACGGCGGCAGTCAAGCGGAACAAGATTAATATTGCACCGAGCTTTAAAACAGGTCTTAGGGCAATCAACACCAAGCATATTATACCCAATATTCCTACGGAATTTTTGATTACAACACTGCAATTCATTACTGTTTCAACCGACTCCGCTAAAATACCGCCTATCATAGGCACAAGATTAGAGGTTGCAAACTTGCTCAGCTTGATGGTAAGTCCGTCAGCACCTGCCGAGGCTATGCTTTTAAGCCCTGCAAGGCTCACAAAAATTGTCAGCATAACAGACAATCCCCATTTGACAACGCTGTTCAACAGCTTAACCATTCTGTCTGTTTTGAACTTATCCGACATACCGTTTACTATATTTAATGCGGTAGAAATCATAACCGCGGGAATAAAAATATATTGCACAACAGGCACAACAATTTCTACTATTGCAAGCATTGTCGGCTCTAAAACAGTTGCCGATATGGTAGCTCCGCTTGTCATCAACAGTACCATTACCGAGGGCACAATTATCTTCATAAACAGTGCCACATTCTCTACGGCGTCTGCAGCACAGCTTGACGTATCATAAAACACAGTTGCCGCTATTCCTGCGGTTACTATATAACAGACATAAAAGGCTGCGATAGATACAGAATTTTCACCAAAGCCCGATTTCAAACCGCTTAAATATGAACTCAGCACCGCCATTGCAAGTATTAATGCCATCAGCTTTGCCGCCGAGTATACCTCGCCGAGCAAAAGCCTTAAAAAGTAGTCTAACAATTGTTTTGGCGTAAACGCTACTTCACCATTATTAAAGCTCTTTAATATATCAGAAGCCTTGAACTCAGGCAGCATATTCAAAAAGGAATTGCCTCCCTCTATTTCATCAATTCCGTCTTCAAAAATCTCTCCGTAAAATGCGGCGTAGTCATCAAGAACCGAGTAAAAATCATCTCTATCCAACGAGGTTTTCTCTGCCGCAACTTCCGCACTGTACATCAGGGTAAAAAGCAATATTATGATATGCACAATCAGCTTTTGTTTCATATGTATAACTCCGTATTTTTCTAAATGTTTACTATTCTGTTTACAAGCTCTAAAAGATTATATATTATCGGCATAGAAAGAGTAATGATAACCACCTTACCCCCAAGCTCGATTTTGCTTGAAACAGAGCTTTCGCCTATATCCTTGCATATATCTGACGCAAATTGACATATATAAGCCACACCGATAATTTTTATCACTATTCTCACCTGGCTCATCTCTATGCCTGTACTGTCAGCCATATTTTCAATCATAGCCACAACTGTTTCTATATACGGAGCACAAATACCTATGATGCTTACAGCCACAAGAATAGGTATTGCAACAGCAAGCTCAGGCTTGTATTGCCTTACAACCAATGAAAGTATTGCTCCCGTCAGTCCTATTCCGATTATTTTAAATATCAACATATTTAAAGTCCAAATAACGATTTTATGGTATCAAACAAACCGCTTATCTCCTTGACGATTACAAGCAAAACCGTAACCAGACCCGCAATGGTTGTCATCAACGCCTGTTCCTCACGTCCCGCACGTATCAGCAAAACATTCAGAACAGCAACCAAAATGCCGATAGCGGCAACCTTAAAAATCAAATCTACTCCATCCATATTAATCCCCATTCCGCCTAAAACAAAAGTATGACCGCAAACACTCCGCCCAATATTCCAATGCCCCTCCACAGCCTGCCCTTTTGGTCGCACTCGGACTCTGCCTCTGTTTCGGCAAGGTGCAGCTTTGCTGCCGCCGCCTTGATGTTGTTCATTTCGCTTTCAGCATCACCTATACCGAGGTTGTCGGCAAACTCCTTGATAATCTCTCTGTCAGCAGAGGTCAGGCATAAGTCGCCGCTGTATCTACGCATTGCTCTGTCAAAGGCGACAGATGGTTTCATTCCATTTGAAGATATGTCCTCTGCCACACACAAAAAAATTTTATTTACTGTTCCCTTGACAAGTCCTGATGCACATCTCATAGAGTCCGCAACATTCATATGCAAAAAACTAATGTTAAACCCGATTTGGGAAATTCCGTTGCTCAACTGCTTAAGCTGTCTGACCCGTGTTGAAAAGGCAGAGGACAATAGAACGCCTGCATATCCGCCGCCGAATATGACCATTACGGCGGCAAGGAGCTTTACAGAATAGCTCACAGCTTAACCGCCTTTGTGTATGTAACCGACTCGGGGGTGGAAAAATCTCTGCGGAGCAAAATCGCCTGAGAAAATATTTTATCTTCAAAGACGGGCTTTAAAAACTTTCTTGACATAACTTCCTCCACACAATCACCGTGAGTCGTTGCAATAATTTTAACCCCTGTTCCTGCCGCCACTCTGAGAGCGGCAACATCAGCATCAGAGGCTATCTCGTCGCTGAAAATCACCTTTGGCGACATTGTTCTCAGCAACATTTCTACTGCCTCAGACTTTGGCGCTCCGTCAATTACATCAGTTTGGGCACCTACCATATTTGTGGGCATTCCCTGATACATAGCCGCAAGCTCACCTCTGTCGTCTGCCGCTCCGCACTTAAATCCCTTATCGGAAACCTGACGGAGAATATCTCTCAAAAGAGTTGTTTTGCCCATCTGCGGAGGGGAGATAATCAATGTACTGTTTACCTCATTTCCATTTATTATTGTGTCGATTATTCCGTCAGCAAGTCCGATAATTTGATGTGCAATCCTGAAATTTAAAGAGCTTACCTCTTTAAACATTTTTATTCTTCCTTCCTCGCAGACGGCTTTTCCGCAAATACCGACTCTGTGGCCTCCCTTAATCGTAATATAACCTCTTCTAATTTCTTCCATATGTGCGTAAACTGAGTTTTCACAGATTTTTCGGAATGCCGTACCGACTTCCTCCGACGTAACCTTATAAGCATCACTCTCATAATTTGTTATTCCTCCTGTGTTAGTTATAAAACAGCTCTCTCCCCACACCCCTACCGTCAGCGGTGCATTACATCTCAATCGTATTTCTTCAATTTCTATCCATTCATCAGACATAAGCCTATTCAGCAAGTCGCCTATGCTCTGGGGAAGATAGTGCAAAACCTCTGATATCCTTTGTTTATTCATAATTAATCTTCCTTTCGCTTTCTTATAGAATATTGTTATGACACTTTGTCCCGAATTAGAACCACTTTTATATCATTTTTTCTCACACTGCTTGACGGTGTGTATGCAAAATGGTATAATGCCAAATAAGGAGGCGGGCTGATGAAGAAAAAACAAAAAAATTCTGTTATGTGGCTTTTGAATAAATCGAAAAAACAAATGGGGCTTATATTATTATTGACGTTTTTAAGTATGCTGGTATCTGTAAGCTATGTTGTGCCCGCACTTCTTTCCAAGTCGATAATAAATTCGGCAGTAAATTCCGCCTCGTTAGCCGATGCAAAGGGCGATATAATAAAGTACGCTCTTGCCTTGCTCGCCTTTGTTGTTGTAACAGTTGGTGTTATGATTTTGAACTCCCACCTGCGTGTGGTAATAGAGGGCAGATTGGAAAAGGATATGCGCCACAGCTTTTTTGAAACAATAACAAAAAAAGAATATCCAAAGCTTTCCGATATGCATTCGGGTGAAATTTTAAACAGATTTACAAGTGATATTGATATAGTAATATCAGGCATAACCTCATTTGTACCCGAGGCAATTTCTATTGTGGCAAAAGCTGTTGCAGGGTTTATACTAATCTTATCTTTCAGTAAAAGCTATGCCGTTTTTATTCTGTTTGTGGGATTGTTTATAGTTTTATGTGCATTTTGCCTTAAACCTTTTTACAAAAAAATTCACAGAAAAACACGAGAGGCAACGGGAGTAATGCGAGGCTTTACTCAGGAATGTACTGAGAATATGGTGGTTGTAAAAACGTTTTCAAACAGCGGACCGCTCCTTAAAAAGCTTGACAGCTATCTTCAAAAAATATACGACCTGCAAATTCTGCGTAACCACATCGGCAATATTGCAGGCGGAGGTGCAACCCTTATATACAGATTTGTATATTATGCAACACTCTGTTGGGGAGCCTTTATGATTGCAAACAAAGCAATGGATTATGGTACATTGATGGCGTTTATGCAGATAGTATCTCAGATATCATCACCATTCTTTAATGCGTCATCTCTGATAACACAATTATACGGTGCTATGGCATCGGCTGAGCGTTTAGCCGAGCTTGAGGATATTCCTGATGAAATATCCGCTTTCGACTTTGACCCAAATTCAGCCTATGAAAATATGACACATATATGTGCGGAAGGCTTGAACTTCGGATACAACAAAAAGTCAATTATATCCAACACAACATTTTCTATTAAAAAAGGAGATTGCGTTGCAATAACAGGACTTTCGGGAACAGGAAAATCAACATTATTTAAGCTGATGCTTGGTCTGTACTCTCCCACATCGGGAAAACTTTTTGTAAAAACAAATACATCACCAATTGATTTAACCGCCGCAACGCGTTCTATGTTTGCATATGTTCCACAGGGCAACCTGCTAATATCGGGAAGTCTGAGGGAAAACATAACCTTTGGCAACGAAAATTTATCAGAAGAAGCAATGATTTCTGCCGCAAAAACGGCTTGTATATACGATTTTATCTCTTCTCTGCCAAACGGCTTTGACACAAAAATCGGCGAACACGGCTTGGGTTTGTCGGAGGGTCAGATACAGAGAATTGCAATTGCAAGAGCCTTATGCTGTAACGCACCTATTCTTATGCTTGATGAATGTACCTCCGCACTTGACGCCCAGACCGAAGAGGATTTGCTTGCGAACATCAAAAAGCTTAACACAAAGACAATATTTTTTATATCACACAAAAACGCCGCTCTTTCAATATGCGACACGCATCTTCATATGGACGACGGACATTTTGAAATAGTTGAACAATAAAAGGCTGTGACATTAAAGATAATATCCTTAATGTCACAGCCTTTTTAAGCATATCAAATACTATAAAACAATATCGTCAATCATTTTTAATTCTTCAGCCGAAAACTCGGTGTTGTCTATACACTTTAAGTCATCAAGAATTTGCTCTGACGAAGATGCGCCAATTAATATACTTGTCACAGTCTTATCCTTTAGCACCCACGACAGAGCCATTTGTGCAAGGCTTTGTCCTCTGTTTGCGGCAATATCATTTAAACCCTTTATTTTCGCTATCAGTTCAGGAGTGATTTGACTTTCCTTTAAAAAATGATTTTTAGAGGCTCTGCTGCCTGCCGGAATTCCGTCTAAATATCTGTCCGTCAACTTGCCTTGGTCAAGAGGGCTGAAACATATTACGCCCTTGCCCTCGCTCTCGGCAGCCTTTAATAGTCCATTGCTCTCTATCTGCCTGTCAAAAATATTATATCTGTTTTGATTAATAATAAACGGCACTTTCAGCTCCTTGAGGATATCCGATGCCTTTTTCATATTCTCACCATCATAATTTGATATTCCAATGTATAAAGCCTTTCCGCTTTTCACAATTTGAGAAAGGGCAAGCATTGATTCTTCAAGGGGTGTTTCGGGTGTCATTCTGTGGTGATAGAATATATCAACATAGTCAAGTCCCAATCTCTTAAGGCTGGCATCAAGACTCGAAATAAGATATTTTCTGCTGCCGCCGTTGCCGTAAGGACCTTCCCACATATCATAACCCGCCTTTGTACTGATAATCAGTTGGTCACGATATGCAGACAGGTCATTTTTTATTATTTGACCAAAATTTGTTTCCGCACTTCCCGGTATGGGACCATAGTTGTTGGCAATATCAAAGTGCGTAATGCCATTATCAAATGCCGTAAAACACATATCACGCATATTGTCATAAACATCAACAGAACCAAAGTTATGCCATAGACCTAAGCTAACTCTCGGTATCTGCAAACCGCTTTTACCGCTAAACGCAAACTTCATTTTATCGTATCTGTCTGAATTTGCAACATACATCTTTCATCTTCTCCTTTGTAAGAATGTTTCAGCTCCTTGTGTGTGGTGTCAATTATAAATCCAAAATAATTTTATTGAATTATTGCCCTTCGCCCATACAGTTGCCAAGCCCAACTGCAAGGAAAAAATTATTTTAAATTTATAATTGGCTGCCTTGCATATTGTAGGGGACGATGCCCACATCGTCCCGTTTGAGAAAAATCGGCAACTATAATATACAATATAAAAGCACACCGCAATTTATTATGCGGTGTGACTCTTTCTAAACAAACATAGCCTCTATTTCTTCCTTTGGTGCATATCCTATTGATTTGTTTAATATTTCACCATTTTTGAAATACAGGAGCATAGGAATACTTGAAACATTAAACCTCATAGCAAGCTCAGGTTCCTCGTCTACGTTTACTTTAGCAACCTTAACCTTGCCTTCGTACTGCTCCGCAATATCAGCAAGAACAGGCCCCAACATTCTGCAAGGACCGCACCAGGTTGCCCAAAAGTCAACAACTACGGGAATGTCCGATTTTACTACCTCTGTTTCAAAATTACTCTTTGTAACAACAACCTCTGCCATATTAATCTCCCTTATGTTGTTATGCTTTATGCCTCAGAAAATTGGTCTTTGCCTACTCCGCAAAGAGGGCAAACAAAATCTTCAGGCAAATCCTCAAACTTTGTGCCGGGTTCTATGCCACAATCAGGGCATCCGACTTCCTCGTCATATTCCCATCCGCATACATCACATACATATTTCATAAAAAATTCCTCCTTAAAATATATAATTTATTATCTTAATTTTACTGTTTTCTATACTGCTTGTCAATACTTTTGCAAAAAATTAACATAATTTATATGATATTTAGGCACCCGTGCATAATTCTGCAACAGTTAATTTACAATACTATTCTGAATTCCGTTCCTTTTCCGGGCTGACTCTTAACAAAAATTTTGCCGTTATGAAGCTCCACTATACTCTTTACCATAGACAAACCTAAACCACTGCTGCCGTATTCGTCATTTCTGACGTCATCCACGCGGTAAAAACGTCCCCATATCTTTTCCAAATTCTCGCTTGAAATACCTATGCCGTTATCTGAAACGACAATCTCCGTACTATCCGCATATTTTGATGCCTTGATTATAACGTGACCTGACTCTCTGCCGTATTTTATTGCATTGCTGATAAGGTTGGAAATCGCACTTAAAAGCAACGCCTCGTCTGCATTTACAATTGTGTTTTCACTGACATCTGTGAGGATAACTATATTCTTACTCTTTGCCAATTCTCTCATTCCGTCTGCGGCAATATCCACAAGAACGCTGAGGTCAACCTTTTCCTTATTAATTTTTTGTCTGTTGCTGTCTATGCGTGCAAGGAGCAGAAGCCTTGAAACAAGCTTTGATACCTGATTTGATTTATCAACAATACTTTTAGCCAGCTCCTTTTCCTTTTCATTGTCGGCAATATCCAAAAGATATTCACCCTGTGCTAAAATTACGCTGATAGGTGTTCTCAGTTCGTGAGAGGCATCCGAAGTAAATTGCTTTTCTTTTACAATTAAGTCCTCTATTTTATCAAGCATTTTATTTAGGGTTAAGGATAATTTATACAGCTCATCCTCTCTGCCGTAGGGATTAATTGGTATTCTCTTTTTAATATCATTTTGAGTGCATATCTCGTTTGCGGTATGCGTAATATCATTAACAGGCAAAAAGGCTTTTCTTGTGATATAATATCCGCCAAACGCTGTGATAAGCAGTATAATCGGTATAATAATAAGTATAATCATAAACATAGAACGTCCCAAAACCTTAGTATAATTTACCGACTCTGCACCTCTTATCCAATACCCTCTGTTGTCGCCCGGCTTTGATGGCTTAAACTCGTCATATACTATATATGTTTCACCGTCAACAGTCTCTCTGCGCAGTTTTTCTTTAAACGGAATTGATGATAAGTCATAAAGATACTGTCCCACCACATAGGAGCCGTCCTCTAAATATACTGAAACATTTTTAAACTCTTTACTGCTCTCAACACTATAAAATATATTTTTTGACGCTCTGTTCCTTACCCTTTCGGACACCTGTGAAACCTGAGCCTTAATGTCATTTTCTATACCGTCTATTGAAAGCTGATAGGACAGAGAGCCAACTATCGCCAACACCACCGAAACCAAAATAAACATTAATGTGGTATACCAAATTGTTATTCTTGTTTTTATAGAAGTAAGCTTTTTCATTTCAATCTTCCTTAAGTACATAGCCTGCATTTTTTACGGTATGCAACAGCTTTTTATCAAAATTATCATCAATTTTTTTCCTAAGATGATGGATATACACTTTTATAATGTCGCTTGTCCCCTCATATTCATAATTCCGAATATTATCCTCAATTTTATCTTTTGAAAGGACAATTCCTTTATTACGCATCATATACTCTAAAATAGAATATTCCTTAGACGATAACTCGATATCTTTTCCTCCGCGTTTTACAATTCTTTTTGTGGTATCTAAGCTCAAGTCAGCAATCTCAAGCACAGTGCTTGTAACATTTTCCTTTACTCTCAGCATTGCACGAATTCTGGCACTCAGCACCCCGAAAGAAAACGGCTTTGTAAGATAATCATTAGCCCCCGTATCAAGTCCTGTTATAATATCCTCGTCGGCATCTTTAGCGGTTAGCATAAGGACAGGAGTGAGTATTTTCTTTTCACGGATAATACGCAAAACCTCAAAGCCGTTTATTTTAGGCATCATAACATCAAGAATTATTCCGTCATACTGCGTGCTTTCTATATAGTATAATGCGTCCTCGCCATCAAAACAGCTATCCACAGTATAACCGCTCCGTGTCAAACGTTCTGCAATAGTTTTGTTCAGACTTTTTTCGTCTTCTGCTATAAGAAGTTTCATAACTCCACCTCCGATATTTCTATTTTACCACAAAATTTTATTAAAGTAAATTGACGGCTTTAAAAAATTTCAAAGCCGTCACTACTTTAATTATCGCATAAACCCATTATTTCTGCCACCCATCGTGTTGTTTGGAGTTCCAATGATTGTATTTTGCTCTGACAATGTAACATTATATGTCGTATCTCCGAGAGAAACTTTGTAACTTTCACCAATTGTAAGAGAAGGTGATGTTATCAAAACAACACTATAATTGCCTTTAGGTGAATACTCAGTCATTACATTTCCGTTATTGTTATAAAGCACTATATTCTCACCATCGTTATGTGATGCCTCGCTGTATATGGTTATAGTATTTTGAGGGATATTCATATTGCCTTGCGAGCCCCCGCTTGCGGCTATGATAGTCACACCCTCGTTTACAACAATCTGTCCGTCTGCATCAAGCACGCCGTTATTACCCGAGAATGTACCGTTTGTTTTAACAGCCTTTATAACACCGCCGTTTAAGACCATATTACCGTTTGCATCTAAGCAATCATCACCTGCATAAACCTCAAGCTCACCGCCGTTTATTATCAGACATTCCTTTTTATTCATAACTCCGCCGAAGCCACCCATACCGCCTCGTCTTTCGCCATTGTTATCCGAAGTAGGTACAATTTGGTTTGCATCGCCCTCGGTATTTCTCATTTCCTCGCCCTGCATATTTCTGTCCGAAGGCACATTATTCTGTCGCTCTCCCCTCTGCATTTGCGAATTAGGCTGTGTGTCCGCATTGCCTTCAGGCATATCAGGAGGCGTCATACTCTGCATATCCTGAGGCATTGGCTTTTGCTTACCGCCGGGCATCATCATTTCACCGCTTGTACCGCCTGTTGCATTAAGTCCGTCATCTGTGGACACAACACCTATTTTACCATCATTGATGGTAAGTACATTCTTACTTTCAATGCCCTCGGTCGATTTCTTTATATCTATTACGGTTTCGTTTCCGTTAATCGTCACATTGCCGTGTCCGGATATCCCTTTTGCATATTCCGAAGTTAAATCGAACAACCCACCGTTAATCTCAATTTCATCAGCACAATGTATTGCGTGGTCAGAGGAATTAACAGTTATTTCACCGCCGTTAATGCACATCATCCATTCCGCATTTATACCCTTTGTAGAGGACTCAAACTCTACGCTCGGCGTTTCCTGCATCATTCCTTTTCTATTGCCTTGCGTCGCAGTATTTTTATCGGTTGTCTGGGTTGTATCAAGAGTTGTTGTTTCAATAGGCTGTCCTTCGGTTACTATATTAATTTTACCATCTTCCACAATAACGATTGACTCAGAATCTATGCCGTCGCCGACAGATACAATATTGAGCTCACCGTCTGTCATTTTAAAGGTGTCATTGATATGTATGCCGTCACCTGCTGCTTCTATATTAATATTACCGCCTTTTATCGTAATATTATCCGATGCCTTTATGCCGTGTTCTGTTTTCGCTGTTACATATAGCGTGCCGTCGCCGTTGATTTCCAAATTCTCTTTTGAATATATAACTCCTTTTGCATTTTCAGAAGTCAAATGATTTTCCGTTCCGTCAACAAGCATCAAATATGCCTTATCTGCTTTCTCTACATATATACAGGGATTATCTGTTGAAGCAACAGTTGCATTATTCAAACAAAGTCTGACTTTTTCTTCTGTTCCGACAGTAATATTGCCGTCTGTCAAAGTTCCAGACAGAGTATAAATACCGCCTTTTGTAATTAAAATCTGATTGTTGGCGATTTCAACTCCGTCACCTACAAATGACATATCCGATAAGTTTATCTCGCTTTCATTGTCCTTCCAGCTCTCGTCTTCCTCTTCAGATGTGATGGACACCGTATTAGTCGCTTCGTCCCAATCAACATCTAACCCGAATGCCTCCGAAATCGCCCTTGCAGGCACCAATGTCCTGTCCGACACCAACTGTGCAGGCACATCCAATGTAACGGTTTCTACAATGGCATTGCCCTCACTGTCGGTATCCCCTTTATCAATCTGCATATCTTCGGAATCAATTGTCAACGTCACTGTTTTAGAGCTTTTCCTTGCCGAAACAGTTTGTGTTTCATCATCCCATTTAACAAGAGCACCAAGCTCCTCAAATATTTTTCTGATAGGCACCATTGTACGTCCGTCAATTATTTCAGGCTCAACATCGAAGGAAATTTCCGTTCCGTCGATTTTTACTTTTACTTTTTCCTTTGACTTGTCGTCTGCCGCAAATGAAAGCGTCGACAATCCAACCGCCGCAGTCAATACTGCCGATAATAAAATTCTTGTAATTTTCATTTTTATCTCCTCCATTGCTATTTGATTTTTGATGGCGAAACAGCCAGAATAATCGTCAAATTTCCGTTTCTGCATCTAAGTTCATTCAAAAATTCTTGTTCATTATGCTCACGCAGCATTACTACATCATACACAACCTCAAACAGAGAACCTAAGTCCGTTGTTTTAATTTTATTAAGTGTATATGCTTGTGTATACCTTGAAAGCACATCATCAAATGCACTCTCATAATTCAAATTTTCGGGTATGGTTATTTTCAAAGTCTTATGTACTTCTTTTTTGTCAAATATGTTTCCCTTTTCCAAAGCAATAATCAAAACACACAAAATCAGCACAAACAAAGCCCCATATCCGTAAAGTCCTACTCCGCAGGCAAGTCCTGCGGCTATGTCAAAGAAGATAAAGCCTATATCCTTAGGGTCGCCGGGTGCACTTCTGAACCTGATAATCGAAAGAGTTCCTGCCAGGCTGAAAGCACGTGCTATATTACTGCCCACAAATAGTATGATTACCGATAGGATTATCGGTAACATCACAAGGGTAACTGCCATACTTCTTTGATAATTCTCCTTCTGCGTCATATAATATGTAAAACCTATTACTATTCCAAAACTGACCGCAATAAGCATTGTAACTACCGCTCCCGCCACGCTCATCTCAGAAGATGTGCTTGTCAAAATATTGTTAAATAATTCATTCATATTCTGTCTGACCTCTCTTTCATACAGCTAAACTTTTATTTATATTCTTTTTAAATTCTGTTCCGTATTTGGAAAAGCTTTGTCTTTTTATATTTAATGTGCTAAGCATATCAACAAGCCACAACGGCTTTGCATATGATGTTTTTATCTCCATCAAGTAGTATTCTCCGCACAACAGCTCTTCACCAAAATCGCCGTTCTCAAGTCTGACATCATACCTTCTGGAACGAATATTTGTATCAAAAGATATCCGAAGGTCCGCATTTTCTCTTTCAAAATATGCAATTCTGTCATAGGCAAGATATAGCTTTGGTCTTAAATCGTATAGGTGAATAAAGTAATCAATTTCTTTTACTACCTGTTCGTTCATATATCCTTTGCTCTCGGGCATATTCCCCGTTTCCACAAAGTCATACGCCTCTGACAATGATATTTTTGTTCGTCTTTTATTAACCAAGCCTTTGTACTTCTTCTTAATTTCAAGAAAAACCTTACTGTCTTTTTGCGGAACTCCGTATGCCCTGAGCCTCAGCTTTTCTTTATATTCAGGCTTTGAAAGGGATGTTCTTATCAAAAGGTCGTCCTGTGTATCGTAGTAGATATTTGCAATTGTGTATGGTTTGCGATTTTCGTTATGTGCGTCTATCTCCATATGCTTTTCTACTATGTCAATTACGGCTTCATATGTTTCCTTGTCCAACATATACTTATGCTCATATCTGTTAAAAACTTCGATTGCCATCTCGTATCACCTCGTATCTTATGCTTGCATTATAACACCCCAATGTTAAGTCTAAGTTAATATTCAAAAATTTATTGCTTTATTTCAATATTTTTTCCGTCACTTATAACATAAACATCTCCGTACCTTGTGAAGTAAGCATCGCATCCCACCGCTTTAAGTGCAGATACAACCTTATCCTCAGCAGGATTTTTTTCGCTGTCCGTTACAACTGCGTATTTGGGTTTTACTTTTTCAAAAAGCTTCTTTGTGTTCTTATTATACTTTCCGTGGTGAGGAACCTTTAAAAAGTCATATTCACCGTTGCACTTTTGAATTATCTCGCTTATCCGTTCAGCCTCTGCATCTCCCGTAAACAAGAATTTATTTTCGCCGTGAGTTACCCCTATGGCAAGAGAGAAATCGTTATCTCCTTCTGTATAACTTAACTTAAAAGGCGGATAAATTTCAAACAGAACATCATCTGCAATAAATGACTGTTCACTTGTAATTCTTTCAGGAACAATGCCAAGCTCATCTGTTTTCCTAACAAAGCTTTCATACTCATCATTGTTTCCTACATAATCAGGTGTAATAATTTTTTCAACAGATATATTACTAAGCACCTCCGGAACACCGCCCACGTGGTCCTTATCAAAATGTGTAATAAAAAGACAATCAACACAGCTTATATTCTTTTCTGCTAAATACTTTACCACTTCATCACCATCATCTGCCTCACCGCAGTCGATAATAAAGCAATGATTTTTTGTATTAATAATAATCGCATCAGCTTGACCGACCTTTAAACCCGAAATCTCAAGTTCCCCTGTAACCTCAGGGGGAGCCACACCTTCTTTTTTACTGCTTACGCAGGAACAAAACAAAAAGATTATTGTTAAGCTCATTGCCGTTAATGAACATATCAGGCGTTTCATTACTATCACCCTTTCTACTGTTTTTATTATTATAAATTATATAGGTTAAACATAAGTTAATTATACTATAAATATTAAAATGCAGGAACCATACTCGGCTCCTGCATTTTCGATACAACTTATTCAATTATTTTGCCATCGGTTGATATTGTAACAACCTGCCACGGAATGAATTTTCCGCTATTTTGAATGGCCCTTTTTGCCGCATTTTCTATGCCACCGCAACAGGGAACCTCCATACGCACTATTTTCACGCTTTTGATATTGTTGCTTGCAATAATCTGCGTCAGTTTATCTGCATAGTCACCCTCGTCCAGCTTAGGACATCCGACAATCGTAATATGACCCCTCATAAATTCATTATGGAAATTTCCGTAGGCATAAGCCGTACAATCTGCCGCAATCAAAAGATTTGCATCCTCAAAATACGGTGCGTTTACGGGAACAAGCTTTATCTGGCAAGGCCACTGCATAAGCTGACTTTGTATGCTTTGTGTGGATACCGCCGAAATCATTTCTCTTTTCAATGCTTTTGACTGTGTACCCGGGCATCCGCAAGGAAGTGTGTCAGCACTCTTCTTAAGTTGTGCTTGTTTTACGGCTTCCTCGTCATATGCAGGTGCCTCACGTTCCTCAAAGCTGATAGCATCTACGGGACAGGCAGGCAAGCAATCTCCAAGACCATCACAATAATTCTCTCGTGTCAGTTTCGCCTTTCCGTCTATCATATCAATCGCACCCTCGTGACAGGCAGCCGCACAAGCACCGCAGCCATTGCATTTTTCTTCGTCTATTTTAATTATTTTTCTAATCATTTTTGTATTCCTCCTTGATTTTTATAGCATAATTATAATATAATATTTATATAAAGTGTGTTGAAATTTCAACAAAACGGAGATAAATATGAGAAAATTTTTAAATGTATTAAAAAAATGTCCTTTATTCTTTGATTTATCCGATAATAATATTATTACAATGCTTGAATGCCTTGAGGCAAAAACGGATATATTTGATAAGAATTATACTATTTTATCGGAGGGTACGCCTGCAAAATATATTGGCATAGTGCTTTCAGGTTCGGTACAGATAACCCGAACGGATTACTATGGCAACAGAAGTATTTTAGGCAATCTTTGTGAAGGAGAACTCTTCTCAGAGGCATTTGCCTGTGTGCAAATGACCTCTATGCCCGTATCGGCTATTGCCAATGAGAGAAGTAAAATTATGTTTATTGATTGTAGCCATATTTTGCACACCTGCCAAAAGGACTGCCCGCATCATCAGCAATTAGTTTATAATCTGATGAAGGTTTTAGCTTTAAAGACCGTTATGTTCCAACAAAAAATCGAGATTATATCAAAGAGAACAACGCGGGAAAAGCTACTCACATATCTTACAATTTGTGCTAAAAAGAATAATAAAAACAGCTTTAAAATTCCGTTTAACAGACAAGAACTTGCAGACTATCTCGAGGTAGACCGCAGTGGATTGTCCGCTGAAATCAGCAAACTCAGAAAAGAAAACATTTTGGAATGTAAAAGGAATTATTTTAAGCTGTTGTAATTTTAAAATTTATATATTTGTCATAGTAACATTGGCATAAATATAGGCTTTGCGGCGTCGCAAAGCCTTATTGTGTTATTTTAAATCTCCCGTTGCGGGATTGTCAATAACTTCTCCGTTTTCCGTAAAACGGGAGCCGTGGCACGAGCAATCCCATGTATGCTCATAGGGATTCCATTTGAGTGCACAACCTAAGTGCGGACATCTTTTGGGCTTTGGTGTAAGCAAGCCTTTAGTTGATTCAAATATATTTACCGCAAGTTGAGGATGCAGTATTCTTCTTGATGGTGAAAATAAATCTTGATATTCATTTTTTCTTCCTTGCACCATATCACATAAAATCATTGCTGATACCATCGCTGAGGTCATTCCCCATTTATTAAATCCGGTTGCAACATATAGTCCCTTTGTGCTTTTACTATACGAACCTATATACGCCATACCATCAAGTGTCATACAATCCTGGGTTGCCCAATGGTATTTTTCTATAGCATTAGGGTAATGTTTTTTTGCAAATGCTCGTAATTCCTCCCAATTTCCGCCCTTCTTTCCCGTTCTGTGAGCACCGCCACCCACAAACAATAAATTTTCGTAATTTCTAAATGACATTCCCGTTTGCGATTCATCTACATAAATGCCATTTACATCAGGTGCATTTTTAAGTGCAATCACATAGGAGCGATGCTGATACATTTTAATAAAATAACCGCCGTGTTTATTGATAAACGGAAAATGTGTCGCCACAATAATCTTTTTGGCATAAATTTTGCCACCATCGGTGATTGCTGTCGTGCCCATAAGCTCACGTACTTTGGTGTGCTCGTATATATTTAAGCCTTTTGATATTGCATATAAAAATTTAAGCGGATTAAATTGTGCCTGATTGGGATAACGCACCGCACCTGCCACCTCAAAGGGCAGAGGCAAATCCTTTGTAAATTCTGCATTAAAACCCAATTTACTAAGTGCTGTTATCTCGTCTTCAATTTTCTGTCTGTTATCTATGCTGTAAACATAAGAGTTCTTCTCTTCAAAATCACAATCAATGTTTTTGCATAAATCACGATATGTTTTTAGTGCTGATTGGTTTATTTCAAGATACTGTTTTGCCTTTTCTATTCCATATTTTTTTATTATTTTATCATAAATCAGTCCGTGCTGCGATGTGATTTTGGCTGTTGTATTTTTGGTGATTCCGCCACCTATCGTTTTTGCCTCCGCAAGTACAGAGCTAACACCTGCCTGATTGAGATAGTATGCACATAATATCCCCGTCATTCCGCCGCCGATAATCAACACATCTGTTTTTATATCTTTATTAAGCCTTCCAAAGTTATCTTTGGAATAAGTCTGCTCCCATACTGAATCCATTTCATCTCCTCCGTTTTTATATATTATTTTAACCGTTTGCAAAAGTCTGAAATAACTTTTCATTGCAGTTGGGCTTGGCAACTGTATGGGCTTTTGGCAATTGTTCATTAAAATTACTTCGGATTTTTACTCTTGCAATTGCCTATATATATTATTTTTTAAACCAAGAAAAATAATACAAAAATATTAACTATTATTTTTATAAATAAAATTTTTCAACTGCACAAAAATACTGTTAAATTTAGTCGGCAACAGCATTGATTTTTCATAGATAGAGTGTTATAATATCATAAAATCTATAAAAATCTATAAAGAGGCATAAAATGTATAATTTATTTAAAAGTGTAATTGAAACTGACAGGTCTGCGGTGGTGATTTGCAATGTTAATCACACAATAGTCTATATGAATAAGGTTGCTGTAGAGAGGTATCACAAGGACTTAACAGGTTCTTCTCTGCTTGATTGTCACAATGCAAAGTCAAACGAGATTATTATAAAAGTTGTGGATTGGTTTAAAGAAAGCCGTGATAATAATATGATTTACACATTCCACAGCGAAAAAGAAAACAAAGATGTGTATATGGTTGCACTGCGTGATGACGAGGGAAGTTTGATTGGCTATTACGAAAAGCACGAATACAGAAATCCCGAAACAGCAGTAGCCTATGACTTTTCAAAATCTTTGATATGAGGTAATTTAATTATTTGTGCCTAGGGTGAGAATATTATGAAGAAAATATTTTGTTTTATATCAATCTTAATTTGCATTATGCTTACTGCTTGCGGAAATGATAGCAGTATCGGTATTATTGGCGGAGCCGATGAACCGACATCAATAATTGTAACTGATAAAGGAGAAAAAGCAATGTATGAAACAATTACGGCAGAAGCTGCCAAAAAGATAATGGATAGCGATGAGGAGGTTATTATCCTTGATGTCAGAGAGCAATACGAATATGATGAGGGACACATTCCCGGTGCAATCTTAATTCCATATACCGAAATCGAGAATAAAGCAGAAGAAATAATAACTGATAAGGATAAGCAAATTCTTGTATATTGCAGGTCAGGCAGACGAAGTAAAATTGCCGCCGAGGCTCTTTCCAAACTTAGTTATACAAATGTAAAAGAATTTGGCGGTATTATCGACTGGCCCTATGAAACAGAAAAATAAGAATGGAGAATTACTATGATAAAATTTATTTGTTACCCCAAATGCACAACCTGCCAAAAAGCGAAAAAATGGCTTGATGACAACAAAATTGAATATGAACTTCGTGATATAAAAGAAAATAATCCGAATTTTGAGGAGCTGTCTGCCTGGTACAAAATGAGCGGACTGCCTCTAAAGAAGTTTTTTAACACATCAGGTCTATTGTATAAGTCAATGGAGCTTAAAACAAAGCTTCCCGCTATGTCTGATGAGGAACAGTTAAAGCTTCTTGCATCAGACGGAATGCTTGTAAAACGTCCTCTCGTGATAGGCACAGACTTTGTTTTGATTGGATTTAAAGAAAGTGAATGGAGCGAAAAACTCAAATAATTTTGTATCATAAATATATAATCTGCAACACTCCCTCCTCTACTTTAAGTAGGTTGCAGAACAAGCATTTTTGAGATATACTTTGTTCATCAAATAAGGAGGGCAAAAAAATGGAATATGTAACCGGAACAACAATAAAAAAACTTCGCGAGAAACAAAATCTCACTCAAAAAGAGCTTGCGGACAAACTAATGGTGAGCGACAAAGCGGTATCAAAATGGGAAACCAACAGAGGTCTGCCCGATTTATGCGTTATTGAGGATTTGGCAAAAGCGTTGGGAGTTTCACTTTCGGAGCTGTTGACAGGGGATTTAAGAATTAACGAAAATATATCAGCCAATATGAAGAAAATGCAGTTTTATGTCTGCCCAATTTGCGGTAATGTTATCAATTCTATGGGTGATGGCTGTTTTACTTGCTGTGGCATAAATCTGCCCAAGCTTGAAGCTGAAGCACCTGACAGCGAACACCAAATGTGCGTGGAGCAAGCAGAAAACGAGCTCCTGATTACAATGGCACATTCTATGAGCAAAAATCACTATATTTCTTTTATAGTATATATTTCAAGCGATACTCTTGAGATAAAAAAGCTGTATCCCGAGCAAGATGTATGCGTCAGGTTCAAGAGAAAAGGACACGGGATGTTATATGCCTATTGCAACAAGCACGGAATGTTTAAATTAACAATTTAATATAGAACGGCGGTGTTATTATGGCATCAATGTGGAGTCCGTGGCGAGGTTGCCACAAATGCAGTGACGGATGTTTGCACTGCTATATACATAAAGGCGACGCAAAACGCAAGGTCAACACAGATGAAATTGTAAAAACAAAGGATTTTTCAAAACCCATAGATAAAAAGAAAAACGGCGAATATAAAATGAAATCGGGGCTTGTTTATCTATGCTTTTCTACCGATTTTCTCATTGAAGAGGCAGACGGTTGGAGATACGAATGTTGGCAGATGATAAAAGAGCGTAAGGACTGTATATTTTTGTTTCTGACCAAGCGGATTGACAGGTTTATGGATTGTATTCCTGACGATTGGGGTGACGGATACGATAATGTTGTAGTTTGCTGCACTATAGAAAATCAGAAAAATGCCGATTACAAGCTTTCCATCTTCAAGGACCTGCCCATAAAGCATAAGCAAATCACAGCACAACCGCTGATTTCCGACCTTTACATAGAAAAATATTTAGATGGTATTGAAAGTGTAATTGTAGGCGGCGAGTCGGATATGTATGCAAGACCTCTAAACTATGCTTGGGTGCTGCACATCAGAGAACAATGTATAAATAAAAATGTCAGCTTTGAGTTCCGTCAATGCGGTACGCATTTTATTAAAGACGGAAAGAAGTACAAGCTGCAAACAAAAGATTTGATGAAACAAGCCAGACTTGCAGGAATAGATTACGAAAGGAAGTAGGATGATGAAAGGACTATGTGGGGCAGATTGCTCAAATTGTGAATACGGCAATAACTGCGGCTGCAAAGGCTGTGATTCACCTTTCGGAAAGAAATGTTTCATTGCAAATTACATAAAAATTGGAGGCATAGATGCATATAATGCATTTAAAAAGAAATTAATTGCGGAGTTTAATGCATTAAACATAGAGGGAATGTCCAAAATTACTGAACTTTATGCCTTGAATGGTGCATATGTTAATTTGGAATATTCCCTGCCAAATGGAACAAAGCAAAAATTTCTCGATGATAACGAGATTTATCTTGGTGCACAGGCTGAATGTGAGTTTGATACCGATAACAAATGCTTCGGTATGGCTGCAGGAATGGACTTTTTGCTCGTTTGCACATATAAAGAAAATGGTGCAGACCCCGAACTTGTTATATTTAAGAAAAGATGAGATGAAATTGGAAAATGAATATAACAGGTATTTTAATGGGATTTTTGAGTTTGAAAAGGAGATGTAACCCTTGAAAAAATGTAAAATTACAGTAATGAAAATGGCTCGCTATGAGGATTTGATTGAAAAATACGAAAATCCTATTGAGCACGCCTGTGATATGAAAGTAGGTCAAACCTTTGTTGCAAACGGCTGGCAAAAGCCTGACGGTATGTGCGACAGTGCTTGGGATAGTATGTCCGCCTTTGTTATGGCACTTTCTCACGGGGCAGAGGACTTTTATGACGGATGGATGAAAAACAAGAAATCTGCAATGATTTCCTGTAACGATGGTTTCCGCCCTGTCAGTTTCTTGATTGAGGCACTTAATGAGGATGCAGATTGAGGTTAACTATGAATATAGAAAAATTTGCAAATATGATAAATGAATGTAACAATATTGTGTTCTTTGGCGGTGCGGGAATATCGCCCGAAACGATACTCAGCATAGACCTTTTCAAAGATTATCCTGATGTTTTCTATGATTTTTACAGAAAATATTTCACATCAGAGGCAGAGCCGAATAAGACACATAAATCACTTGCCGTGCTTGAAGAAATGGGCAAATTAAAAGCGGTTATTTCCCAAAATATAGACTGACTTCATCAAAGGGCAGGCAGTTGCAAAGTAATTGAATTGCACGGCTTTTGACAATAATTCTGATTTGGTATTCAGGGACAGCATCGGTACAGTATTTGAGGAAGTACTGAAAAAGATGAAATAATGCCATTTAATATAATCATAAATGATATAAGTTAATTGTATTGCAATAATATAAATTCTAAAACCCATATATTGGTCATATATTTGAAATAGCATAATATATGGGAGTGATTTATATGCGTCAAAGTCACATTATAGAAGAAAGAACTGTTGAGCTTGCAGAATATATCATTCAGAACAAATGCACAGTCAGAGAAGCCGCACGTAAGTTTGGAATTTCAAAATCAACCGTACATAAAGACGTGACAGAACGTCTGCTTGATATAAACGGCAGACTTGCAGCAGACGTGCGTAAAATTCTCACCGAAAACAAGCAGGAGCGACACATCAGAGGCGGCTATGCCACACGCGAAAAATACCGCCGACAAAAAAACGCAGGATAGAAACAGGCTGTTGCAAGCACACAGAACAGTGCTTGCAACAGCCATTATAATTATATTCTGTAATTTATTGCCGTAAAACGACAATAATATTCACCTTATTAACTCAGGTGTTGACGCATTTTATTTTGCAGACAATAGATAATCTATATACTGCTTAGCAAGCCTTGCAGAACGTCCGCCGCGTTCCAACGCCATTCTTTCAGCCTGTGCGGCTAACTCCTCCTTAGGCATATCAATGCCATTTGCCTCTGCAAGCCCGTATACAATACGCAAGAATGTATCCTTATTGGGCTTTTGGAAGGTTATATGTATTCCAAAACGCTCTGACAAAGATATTATCTCCTGCATTGTTTCGTTGCGGTGAATATCGTCATCCCCACGCTCTCCAAAGGTTTCTCTGATAATGTGGCGACGATTGCTTGTTGCATATATTACAACATTTTTTGACTTTGCCGAAACAGAGCCTTCAAGCACCGCCTTTAATGCGTTAAAGTTATCGTCATCCTTCAAAAACGAAAGGTCGTCTATGAATATTATAAACTTCAACGGGTTATCTGCAAGCTCGTTCAAAATTTTAGGGATAACACTCAGCTTATCCTTACTCATTTCGATTATACGCAAGCCCTCAGAAAACAGCTCATTTGTTACAGCCTTTATGGTAGACGATTTGCCTGTTCCCGCATCGCCTGTCAGCAGAATGTTTGCGGCAGGCTTGCCCTCAAGCAGAGCCTTTGTATTGTCAATAATTATCTGCTGCTCACGCTTGTAATCCAACAGGTCGCTAAGACGTGTAGAGTCCGGATTGTTTACAGGCACGATACTGCCCGTATCGTCAACATAGAACATCGAATATTTAGCATATACGCCATATCCGTATTTGCCGATATTCTTTGTTCTGTGAGCATAATTATCAGACAGGCTGATATTATCCGAACAAAACTTTGGCAAAGCCTCGCTCCATTCAAGGGACTGACATAATTCCTCCGCCGAAATTTCTGCAACACTTTGAAGTATCTGCAGTTCGTTTTTTACGCATTGGCTTAAATATTCAGGCACACTCTCGCCGTTGCCTATTGCCTTTACGTACACGTTTTCATCATTTTCGCAGATTGAATTTATGTGCTTGCTCAGGTTTCCCATATTTGCTCTGTAAAGCTTTGCAACAAAGTCTGAATATCCTCTTACAGTAGGATTGTCAAGATAGTTATACAGAGATGCAACCACATCATCCGACAGCAATCCTCTGAACACCGCAAGAGAGTCCAACTGCAATTTTAGTTTGTCTAAATTCGAGTACAGCATTTTAGTTTAAAATCGCCCCCGAAGCACCGCCTGACACCATCTCGGCATAACGCTTAAGATAGCCTGTCAGCTCCTTCTTTTTAGGTGTAAAGTTCTTCATACGCTCGTCAAGCTCATCTTGCGGAACTTTAAGTTCGATCTTGTTTTCCGGAATATTTATGCTAATAATATCGCCTTCGTTTACAACACCGATTAAACCGCCGCTTGCCGCCTCAGGTGTGATATGACCTACACAAGCACCTCTTGTTGCACCGCTGAAACGTCCGTCAGTAATAAGTGCAACGCTGTTGCCCAAGCCCATACCCATTATGGCAGATGTAGGATTGAGCATTTCACGCATACCCGGTCCACCCTTAGGACCTTCGTATCTGATAACGACTACATCACCGGGGTTTATCTTGCCTGCATTTATTGCGGCTTGAGCATCTTCCTCGCACTCGAAAACTCTTGCCGGACCTTCGTGAACAAGCATCGCGGGCAATACTGCCGAACGCTTAACAACGCTGCCCTCGGGGGCAAGGTTACCTCTCAATACAGCGATACCGCCTGTTTCGCTGTACGGATTTTCGATGGGTCTGATTACCTCGTGATTGAGATTGATGCAATTCTTAATATTTTCACCCACAGTTTTTCCTGTTACGGTTATGCAATCCGTATTCAGCAAGCCTTTTTTGTCAAGCTCGTTCATAACAGCGTAAACACCGCCCGCCTCGTCAAGTTCTTCGATATATGTTCTGCCTGCAGGTGCCAAATGACAAAGGTTAGGTGTCTTTTCGCTAATTTTATTTGCAATATCAAGGTTTATTTCAACACCGCATTCGTGAGCGATTGCAGGGAGGTGAAGCATACTGTTGGTAGAGCAGCCAAGTGCCATATCAACTGTCAAAGCATTCATCAATGCCTCCTCTGTCATAATATCGCGAGGACGGATATTCTTTTCCAAAAGCTCCATAACCTTCATTCCTGCGTGCTTTGCAAGCTCGATACGTGCAGAATATACTGCAGGAATAGTTCCGTTGCCCTTAAGTCCCATACCGAGAGCCTCTGTCAAACAGTTCATTGAGTTGGCAGTATACATTCCCGAACAGGAACCGCAAGTGGGACAGGTTTTGCACTCATATTCACGGAGCTTTTCCTCGGTTATTTTACCGGCGTTAAATTCGCCGACAGCCTCTGAAATAGACGAAAAGCTTGTCTTTTTGCCGTCAATTCTGCCGGCAAGCATTGGTCCGCCGCTTACAAATACAGTTGGAACATTAAGCCTTGCCGCCGCCATCAAAAGTCCGGGCACGTTCTTGTCACAGTTGGGAACCATAACAAGTGCGTCAAAGCCGTGAGCCATAGCCATTGCCTCGGTAGAGTCGGCAATCAGGTCACGTGTGACAAGAGAATACTTCATACCTGTATGTCCCATAGCAATTCCGTCACATACAGCAATTGCGGGAAAGACAATAGGTGTTCCGCCTGCCATAGCAACGCCCATTCTAACAGCGTCAACTATTTTGTCGATATTCATATGTCCGGGAACAATCTCGTTATATGAGCTTACAATGCCCACAAGCGGTCTGTTTATTTCTTCTTCTGTCATTCCGAGAGCGTGATATAAAGCTCTGTGTGGGGCATTTTGTGCCCCTGCCTTTAATGAATCGCTTTTCATTGATGTTTCTCCTCTCTTAAATACAATTGTTGCAAGTAATTGACGATTAGTTGTTAATCAACTTATCCTCATCACTCCAGCTATACAGCTTACGGATATCGGCACCTACAACTTCACTCGGATGTTCACTTGCAAGCTTACGCATAGCATTGAAATGAACCTGTGAACCTGCTGATGACATATCCAAAAGGAAGTCCTTTGCAAATGTACCGTCTTGAATATCGCTCAAAACCTTCTTCATAGCCTTCTTTGTGTCCTCAGTAATGATTTTAGGACCTGTGATGTAGTCACCATATTCAGCAGTATTTGAGATTGAATATCTCATACCCGAAAAACCGCTTTGATAGATAAGGTCAACAATTAACTTCATTTCGTGGATACATTCAAAGTAAGCGTTTCTCGGGTCATAGCCTGCTTCTACAAGTGTTTCAAAGCCTGCCTGCATCAAAGCACAAACACCGCCGCAGAGAACTGCCTGTTCACCGAACAAATCTGTTTCTGTTTCTGTGCGGAAGTTTGTTTCCAATACGCCTGCTCTTGCACCGCCGATACCCAGGGCATATGCAAGACCGATATCCCAAGCGTCACCTGTTGCATCCTGTTCAACAGCAATAAGACAAGGAACACCCTTGCCTGCCTGATACTCACTTCTTACTGTGTGACCCGGGCCCTTGGGAGCTATCATAATTACGTTTACGTTTGCAGGAGGCTTGATACAACCAAAGTGAATGTTAAAGCCGTGTGCAAATGCAAGTGTCTTACCCTCTGTGAGATTTGGCTCTATGCTCTCTTTGTAAAGAGCTGCCTGCTTCTCGTCATTTATCAAAATCATAATTATATCAGCAACCTTAGCTGCCTCAGCTGAGGTCATAACCTTAAGTCCCTGATTTTCAGCCTTTGCCCAGCTCTTGCTGCCTTCGTACAAACCAACCACAACGTCTACGCCGCTGTCCTTTAAGTTAAGAGCGTGTGCGTGACCCTGTGAACCGTAGCCTATAATTGCTACTGTCTTTCCGCTTAACTTCTGAAGATCACAATCCTGTTGATAAAAAATTCTTGCCATAATTTCATTACCTCTTTCTTAATATATTAAAAATTTGTTACTTTTCTTATAGTTGAACTTCCCTTTTCAAGGGATACGCTACCCGTTCTGCATATTTCCAGAATTTCAAAGTCGCGCATTAAATTTATAAAATCATCAATACGTCTGCTTGTACCCGTAAGCTGTAAAATAAGTGAGTCCTTTGAATAATCCATTATCTTGGCTTCAAAGGCAGTTGTCGCAGCCATAATTTCATCTCTTGTTTCTGCGTTGTTTGCAAGCTTAATCAACAACAATTCGCAGTTAATTGAATCGTCGTCCTTTAACTCGCTTACGGAGCATACATCAGGCAACTTATACAGCTGATTTACAAGCTGTTGTTTATTTTGTTCATCACCATCGAATACAACTGTGATACGTGAATACTCATTTGACTCCGTCTCACTTACCGTCAATGCACTGATGTTGAACTGACGGCGTCTGAACATACTTGTTACGCGGTTCAATACGCCAAAATGGTTGTTTACAAGGACAGCCACAGTAAATCTTGCCACATCAATCACCCACCTTTACAATAATATCATCCATTGAGCCGCCGGGAGGAAGCATAGGAAGAACAAACTCGTCTTTGTCGACAGCACAATCTATCACATATGGACCCGAACAGTTAAAGGCATTTTCCAACGCTTTTTCAAGCTCGGCAACAGAATCTGCCCTCTCGCCATCTGCACCGAAAGCCTTTGCCAACTTAATAAAGTCGGTTTTTCTGTCAAGCACCGTATTTGAATAATGCTTGTCAAAGAACAAGGTCTGCCATTGTCTTACCATTCCCAAAACTCCGTTGTTCATCAACAGAATAACAATCGGAATATTGTATGTAACAGCAGTTGCAAGCTCATTTAAGCACATACCAAAGCTGCCGTCACCTGTGACAAGAACTGTTCTCTCACCTGTGCCGAACGCCGCACCGATTGCGGCACCCATACCAAAGCCCATTGTTCCCAAGCCGCCGCTTGACGCAAAGCGTCTTGACTTCTTAAACGAAAGATTTTGAGCCGCCCACATCTGATGCTGACCTACATCCGTTGCAACGGCGGTATTCTCGCCCAAGAACTTGTTCAATGTCTGAATAGTATTTTTAGGCGTCAGGCTGTCACGAGTATCTGAATTTTTAACTTCTTCTGTCTTGAACTCTTTGATTTCGTTCTGCCACATAGGCTTTGCATCCTCTTTAATCAAGGGCAACAGCTTTTGAAGTGTCAGCTTTACATCGCCTCGAAGTCCGTGTGCAGAATTTACAGTCTTTGAAAGCTCAGAGCCGTCAACATCAATATGAACAATCTTTGCTGTTGTGGCAAACTTTTCTCTGTTTCCCGTTACTCTGTCATTAAATCTTACACCCAAGGATATGATACAATCCGCGTGATGCATAGCCATTGACGAAGCATAGTGTCCGTGCATACCCTGCATTCCCAAAAATCTCTCTGTATCTGTCGGTATGCCCGAAAGTCCCATCAATGAACAGCCTATAGGTGCGTCTATCTTATCTGCAAGTGCCAACATTTCTTCCTGTGCCTCTGCAGTAATAAGACCGCCGCCAAAGTAGATATAAGGTCTTTTGGAGGCATTAATACATTCTGCCGCTTCTTGAATTCTGATATCCTTTGCCGCCTTCTTTTCTTCAGGCTCTGCCACATTATGCTGAGTATACTCACACATTGCCATCTGAACATCCTTGGGAATATCAACCAACACAGGTCCCGGTCTGCCTGATACCGCAAGCTTGAATGCCTCTCTTATAGTATCCGCAAGGGATTCCACATTTCCGACAAAATAATTATGCTTGGTAATAGGCAAGGTTATACCCGTAATATCAATTTCCTGAAAGCTGTCTGTGCCTATCTGAGTGGTAGGCACGTTTCCGCATATGGCAACAAGCGGAACAGAATCGAGATACGCTGTGGCAATACCTGTGACTAAGTTGGTCGCACCCGGTCCTGAAGTCGAAATAACAACCCCCGGCTTTCCTGTTGTTCTTGCATATCCGTCAGCAGCGTGGGTTGCTCCCTGCTCGTGTGCTGTCAAGATATGAGTAATCTCATCCTGATATTTATACAAAGAGTCATATACATTAATTATCTGTCCGCCCGGATATCCGAAAACAACGTCACACCCTTGTTCTATTAATGTTTTTACAATTATGTCCGCCCCGGATAAAATCATTACATCACCCCTTAACTGATTATCTTTTTAAATTTTCTATTATAAGCTTGCCGCATTCCTTGCAGCCAACCTTTATGCAGTTTTCAGCATCTTCGCCGTTTGGCATAATATCTGCTGTTCTGTACCCCTTGTCAAGAAAAGCTGAAACAGCGTTTTCTATTGCGTCTGCCTCATTTGCCATATCAAAGCTGTATCTCAACATCATTGCCGCAGATAATATGGTTCCGATAGGATTGGCAACATCTGTTCCCGCAATGTCAGGTGCAGAGCCGTGAATTGGCTCATACAAGCCGCAAGAGGTACTTCCTAAACTTGAAGAAGGTATCATACCTATGGAGCCTGTTATCATAGATGCCTCGTCTGATAAGATATCGCCAAACATATTCTCTGTTACGATAACATCAAACTGTGCAGGGTTTTTAACTATCTGCATAGCACAATTGTCCACCAACATATCCGAAAGCTCAACCTCGGGATATTCCTCAGCCAATTTGTGCATAACCCTTTTCCAAAGTCTGCTTGAGTCCAAAACATTGCTCTTTTCAACAGAACAGAGCTTTTTGCCTCTTTTC